>JAJZET010000240.1 GCA_021805685.1 Pseudomonadota bacterium | reverse complement strand
GGGTCGATCGTCACGATCTCCGTGGGATCATGGTCGCTGGCGAACAAATAGCCGTCGGCGTAGATCGCGGAGGTAGTGCCCTCCCGGAACGACTTGACCTTTGGCGCGGCGCTCACACCCGGGATCAGGGTCAGCGCATGCGTCATCGGGTCCACCAGGACCAGGTTGCCGGTAGTGCCGGCTGGGATCGTCACGCGACCGAGCTGCGCGGCGTAGCCGATGTCGTCGAAGCCGATCCCGTGGGCGCCGCCAGGAATCCTGATCACCGCGTTCGGTGTCAGTGGCGCGGACGCGGCAAGCAGCGAGAAGGGGGCCGCCGCAGCCAGCAGGGCCAGGGGAAGAAACGCTTTCATGGCTGAACTCCTCGCGCTCAGGCGTATGCCTGTACCAGAATACGACGTCCAAACGTAACGGAATGCGCCGTCCCCAGAGTGTGCCTGTCGTCATAGGCCACAACGGGGCGGATCAGGGTTTCAGTCGGCTCCGTTGGAGGGTTGGACTCCAGGCCATGGTGCGCGGCGGTCCTCAAAACCGTGGGCGGTGGTCGTGCGTGGAAGTCAACGCCCAGAGCGATGACTGCCTTTTGCAGGTTCCTGAGGCTCGTTGGTGGGAGTCAAGCGCACGGCGTAGCCTTGCCCGCCCCCAAGTCCCTAGGATGAGGCTTTCAGCGGGGTGGGGAATACTGATGCTTGATGCGTACGTTGAGCATGACGCCACGGGTCTGGCGGCGCTGATTGCACGCCGCGAACTGTCTGCCGCCGAGGTGCTGGAGGCCGCTCTGGCTCGCGCCGCCAAGGTCAACCCCGGACTGGCGGCCATCTGCCTGCCGATGGAGGATATCGCCCGCGCCCGAGTCGCCGGTCCGCTGGCCGGTCCGTTCGCCGGCGTGCCGTTCCTGCTCAAGGATATGGCCCAGGACTATGCGGGTGTACCCAGCCCGACGGGAAGTCGCGCCCTGCGCCACTGGGTACCCGACCACCATAGCGAGGTGGTGCGTCGCTTCCTGGCCGCCGGCCTGGTGGTGTTCGGGAAAACCGCTTCGCCAGAATTCGCGTTGAAGGCCGAGACCGCGCCGCGGGTGTGGCCGCGACCCACGCGCAACCCATGGGATCTGTCCCGCACGCCGGGCGGCTCGTCAGGGGGCGCGGCCGCCGCCGTGGCCGCCGGCATCGTGCCGATCGCCGGCGCCTCGGATGGTGGCGGCTCGATCCGCATCCCGGCCGCCTATTGCGGGCTGTTCGGGCTACGTCCCTCGCGTGGACGCGTGCCCAACGGGCCGGACGAGGCTGAGCACTGGGAGGGCGCCTCCAGCCAGCACGTGATCAGTCGCAGCGTGCGCGATTCGGCGCGCATGCTCGACGCGATCGCTGGACCGGAGCAGGGTGCGCCGTTCACTATCGCGCCACCCGCCGGGTCGTGGTCAGAGGCGATCACGCGTCCGCCGCGGCGCCTGCGTATCGGCTTCAGCACGCGCTCGCCGCTGGGAACAGCCGTACATCCGCAGTGCGTGGCGGCGACCCACCGGGCGGCCAAACTCCTGGCCGATCTCGGCCACCACGTTGAGGAAGCTGCACCGGTCATCGATGGCCGCGAGCTCGCGCGCTGCTACGTCACCATGTATTTCGGTCATACCGCCGCCGCCATCGCCCAGGCGCGAGAACTCACCGGTGCCGGCGACGGCGAGTTCGAGCTGGAGACGCGTATCCTCGGCCTGCTCGGACGTACCCTGGGTGCAGGGGAGTACGTGCGCAGCCACGCGCGATGGAACGGCTTCAGCCATGCGCTAGCCGACTTCCATCGGCGCTATGACCTGTATCTGACCCCGACGACGGCCCAGCCGCCGAACCGTATCGGTGAACTGGATACGCCGCCTGCGCAGCGGTGGCTTGCGCATCTGGTGCTGGCGCTGCGCGCCGGGCGGCTGTTGATGCTCACCGGCATGGTCGATGCACTGGTCGAGAGCAGCCTCTCGCGCGTGCCGTTCACGCAACTGTCCAACCTCACCGGGACGCCGAGCATGTCGGTGCCGATACACTGGGCGGCCGTCGACGATATCGGGTCGGACCTGCCGTTCGGCGTGCAGTTCGTCGCGCCGTGCGGCGACGAGGCGACGCTGCTCCAGCTTGCAGCGCAAATCGAGCAAGCCGCGCCATGGCAGCAACGTCGTCCAACGCTGAAGTAATACCTCGGGTGTTGGCGCTCGCGTCGGATTGACCAGCGCGCTCGCCTTCGATTGACCACCTCCACTGACAGCGAACCCTCGCCACGCGTTAGTTTTGACGTCGTCGCCCCCGGTCAATCAATTTTCGGCTATCTGGTCAAATACCGGCGCACGCCAACAGTTGGGCTTTTTGCGCTTCGCTGCGGCCGTTTGACACCAATGTTTGTACATCGCCCCTGACACCAATGTTTGTACAAAGTGCACAAACATTGGTGTCATGCCCACACGCCTTGTACCCACGCCCATGACTTCCGGCGCATGCAACTAGTGTGAACTAAACACTATGCTTCAGTCCAAGCTATACAGCAGGGCGGGCATGCGGTGGACGAGATCGACGGCCAACTGAAGAAGTTCCAGAAGGAGTTGTCGGCCGGCACGGTGTCGCTGGTGCTGCTTGCCGTGCTGGGACAGTCGCGCCAGCCGTTGTACGGCTACCAGATCGCCAAGCGGCTGGAGCAGGCGGGCGAGGGCGTGTTGGCCGGCAAGCAGAGCGCGCTGTATCCGGTACTGCGCAACCTGGAGGGCGCGGGGCTGCTGGCCAGCGAGGTGGAGCCCTCGGTGAGCGGCCCGCCGCGCCGCTATTACCGCATCACGAAATTCGGCCGCGAGGTGTTGCGCGAGTGGATTGCCGCGTGGAACGCCAGTCGCGATTCAGTAGACAAGGTTCTGCAAGGGGAGCTGTGATGACCACGCCGCGCACCATCAACGAATACCTCGAACAATTGCGCGCCGCCCTGCGCGGTGCCGATCCCGCGTTGATCCAGGACGCGTTGTACGACGCCGAGGAGCACCTGCGCGCCGAGCTGTACGAGCGCCCGGGCCGCGACGAGGCCGCAATGCTCGCGCAGGTGGTGGAGAGCTATGGCGCGCCGGAAGAGGTGGCGGAGATCTACCGCGACCAGGAGATCCGGATCCAGCGTGCGATCCGCCCGCCGCCGCCGCCAAAGCGTCGCTCGGCCGCCGGCCGCTTCTTCGGCGTGATCGCCGATCCGCGCGCGTGGGGCGCGCTGTTCTACCTGCTGTTCGGGCTGGTCACCGGCATCGCCTACTTCACCTGGGTAGTTGCTGGTCTCTCGATGTCGCTGGGATTCTCGCTGCTGATCATCGGCCTGCCGTTCATCGTGGTGTTCTTCGGCAGCGTGCGGGGCCTGGCGCTGCTGGAAGGGCGTCTGGTGGAAACCATGCTGGGCGTGCGCATGCCGCGGCGGCCGCCGTATCCGCCGAAGGACATGACGTTGTTCCAGCGTATCGGTGCGATGTTCACTGACCCGCGCAGCTGGAGTTCGATGCTTTACGCGTTGCTGTTGCTGCCGCTGGGCATCTTCTACTTCACGCTGGTGGTGACCTGGCTGGCCGTATCGCTGAGCTTTGCCGCCGCGCCTGTGCTGAAGCTGGTCGCCGACATGGGGCACTGGGACACCAGCAACTGCAGCGGCCTGCCGGACTCGGCCTGCCGCGGCATCGAGTGGCTGAGCGGCTGGGGCGGGGCGAGCGTGCTTTGCGTGCTGGGCGTACTGCTGTTCTTCCTGCTGCTGCATGTGGTGCGCGCCCTGGGCTACCTGCATGGCCAGTTCGCCAAGCACCTGCTGGTGCGCAGGGCTTGACCATGGACACGACGCATGCGTTGGTCCTGCTGGCTGGCGAGTGGGAGGGCGAAGAGACCCTCGCCACCACGCGCTGGGGCCAGGGCGGCCAGGCCCGCGCACGCGTCTCCGCCTGGCTGGATCTCGGCGGCCGCGTGCTGCTGATGGACTACCGCGAAGAGCGCGACGGCCAGCCGGCGTTGCAGGCACACGCCGTGTTCACCGCCGGCCCGGGTCACGACGAGTACGCGCTGTACTGGTTCGACAGCTACGGCTTCGTTCCCGCGCAACCCGCGCCGGGGCACTGGGATGGCGAGCGGCTGGTGTTCCTGCGCAGTTCGCCGCGGGGACAGACGCGA
The DNA here is from genome assembly GCA_021805685.1 of Pseudomonadota bacterium. Classification (GTDB taxonomy): domain Bacteria; phylum Pseudomonadota; class Gammaproteobacteria; order Xanthomonadales; family Rhodanobacteraceae; genus Rhodanobacter_A. Next base: position 17,165 of record JAJZET010000240.1, on the reverse strand, counting down.
CACACCTACATGTTGCGCGGCGAGGCCTTCGCGCTGACGCTGGAGAGCTCCTTCGACGGCGGCGTGCGCTGGGAGCCGGTAATGCAGGGCAGTTACCGGCGGACGACCTGAGCGTCTCCCTTTCCCGCACGCGGGAGAAGGATGCCCTTGGTCCGGTTGACCCCGCCGCGCAGGCTTTCTACGCTGCCCCGGTGCGCCACTGCGCGCTCATCGGGGGAAAACATCATGCGCTTGCGCCGCTCCTGGCTTCCGGTTTTCCTGCTCGCCTCGCTGGCGGCCTCCGCCGCCGACGCGCCGATCCAGGGCTTCCCACCCGCGTTGCCCGCCGCCGACCTGGTGCTGCGTGACGCCAGCATTGCCACGCTCGATCCCCTGCAGCCGCATGTGCAAGCGCTGGCGGTAAAGGACGGCAGGATCGCCGCGCTGGGTAGCGACGCCGAGATCGCCCGCTACATCGGCCCGCATACCAGGGTGATGGACCTGCACGGCGCCTTCGTCGCGCCGGGTTTCATGGAAGGCCACGGCCACCTGCTGGATACCGGCGAGTCGCTGATGGAACTGAACCTCGGCGAGGCGCCGAACTGGGACGCCATCGTGGCGATGGTGAAGGCCGCGGTGGCCAGGGCCCGGCCGGGCGAGTGGATCGTCGGCCAGGGCTGGCAGCAGAGCAAATGGAACAAGGTGCCGCAGCCCAACGTGGACGGACTGCCGCTGCCAGCCAGCCTCGACGCGGTGTCGCCCCGCAATCCGGTGCTGCTGTCGCATACCAGCGGCCACGCGATCTATGCCAATGCGCTGGCCTTGAAGCTTGCCGGCATCACGCACGACACGCCCGACCCGGCCGGCGGCAGCATCGTGCGCGACGCGCAGGGCGATGCCATCGGCGCGTTGCGCGATACCGCGGGCGATCCCGTGTTCGCCGCCTACAACCGCTATCTCGCCACCTTGCCCCCGCAGGAGCTGGCGGCGCACAAGGAGCAGGCGCTGAAGCTCGCCATGCAGAACGAGGTGAGCAAGGGCATCACCGGTTTCGTGGACATGGGCGAGGATTTCAGAACGGCCGACTGGATGAAGCAGCAGGCCGCCAAGGGCTTCCCGCTGCGCCTCTACGTCAACATCGCCGGCGAGCCGGTGGCCGCGCTGGACGCGAACCTGGCGAAATACCGCACGCTCGGCTATGCCGACGACCACTTCACCCTGCGCGGCGTCGGCGAGATCCTCTCCGACGGTGCGCTGGGCACGCACAGTGCGTGGTTCCTCAAGCCGTACACGGATGCGCCCGGCATCAGCGGCAAGAACGTGGTGGCGATGCACGACATCCGGCAGATCGCCCGGATCGCCGCGCGCGACGGTTTCCAGCTTTCCGTGCATGCCATCGGCGACCGCGCCAACCGCGAGGTGCTGGACGTGTTCCAGCAGACCTACGCGCAGGACCCGGCGGCGCACGCGCTGCGCTGGCGCATCGAGCACGCGCAGCACCTCGATCCCGCCGACATCCCGCGCTTCGCCCAGCTCGGCGTGATCGCCTCGATGCAGTCCATCCACGCCTGCTCCGACGCGCCGTACGTGATTCCCCGCCTCGGCGAGCAGCGCGCCGAGCAGGGCGCCTACGTGTGGCATTCGCTGATCCAGAGCGGCGCGATGGTGCTGGACGGCAGCGACACCCCGGTGGAAGACACCAATCCCATCGCCGGCTTCTATTGCGCCGTGACCCGCGACGACGGCCGCGGCCAGCGCTTCTTCCCGGCACAGGTGAAGACCCGCATGGAAGCCTTGCGCTCCTACACCTGGAACAACGCCTACGCGGTCTTCGAGGACCGCCAGCTAGGCTCGCTGAGCCCCGGCAAGCTCGCCGACATGGTGGTGATCTCCGGCAACCTGCTGACCCTTCCCGCCGACCAGATCCTGCGCACCCGGGTGCTCTACACCCTCGTCGGCGGCAAGCTGGTGTATGAGCGGAAGGGCGCCGAGGCATGGCGCAGCGGGCAGTTGTTCAAGGCGATGCCGGAGTTCGACCACGTGAATTGAGGGCGGCACCCACCCTCAGTAATCCCGCACGTCCAGCACCATAAAGCCGTGCGCGCCGTAGTCGCCGTGCGGCGGCCACGGCAGCGCGTTCAGCGCATCGGTGCCTGCCGCCCACGGCTCGTTGTCGAGCAGGACTTCGCAGCGCGTTTCGCCCTCCGCCGTGCGGCGGTACACCAGTCGCAGCCAGTGCAGGTCGGCGGGCAGGGCTTCGCGTTGCCATGCGGTCTCGATGGCCTTCGGCACCTGCTCCAGCATCTCCAAGTCGGTGATGTCCGCACCGTGCAGGGTGAAGGGGCCGGCGAACACGTCCCAGGTGCGGGCGGCGGTTTCCCACGCGGTGATCGTCAGCTTGCGGTCGTCGGTGACGTACCAGCAGGCGGTCAGCAGCGGATGCAGCGCGCTGTGCTCGAACGCGCGCAGGGCGGCCATGCAGCCTTCCGCGTCGCTGCCGTGGCCGGCGAAGCTTTCCTCGATGCAGCGTTCCTCGCTGAGCACGATGTCGATGTCGAGATGCCCCGGCGCGTCGGCCGTGCCCGCGTGCCACTGGGCGCGCACGGAGGGGAAGTCGCCGTCGGTGGTCAGCCAGCCGTCCTCGTCGGCGTCGAGCTCCACGCCGTTTCGCTCGAACAGCCGCAACAGGTATTTCTGCAGTGCCGCGCTATCCATCGTCATTCCTGCGGGTAGGTGGTGTGGGTCGGGGGCAACTCGCGCCAGGTCAGGTACAGGCGCAGGTCGAATTCCCGCTGGTGGTAGTCCGGCAGCATGTGCTGGCACAGCTGGTAGAACGCCTTGTTGTGCTCGCTTTCCTTCAGGTGCGCCAGCTCGTGCACCACGATCATCTGCAGGAACTCCGGCGCGGCGGCCTTGAACAGGCTGGCCACGCGGATCTCCTTCTTCGCCTTGAGCCGGCTGCCCTGCACGCGCGAGATCGCGGTGTGCAGGCCCAGCGCGCGCTGCACCACGTCGAGCTTGCTGTCGTACAGCACCTTGTCGATGTCCGGCGCCTGCTTCATGTGCTGCTGCTTCAGCGCAGCCACGTAGCTGTACAGCGCCTTGTCGCTCTGCACGTCGTGGCGACCCGGGTAGCGCGTGGCCAGGTGTTCGCCGAGGCGCTGCTGCGCGATCAGCTGGCGCACCTTGTCCTGCACGCCGGGCGGGTACGCCTGGAGGTATTTCAGCGGGGTCATCGGCACATTCTCGCATTGCGCCGATGCGCGGGTGTCGCATGAGCCGGTCACAGCGGCGCGGATGCGTCGTGGCAGGGCAGGGTGCGCGATGCGGATCCGGAATCCCGCATGCCTGGTCCGTGGACAAGCTGCCTTCGGCAGGCGCCTAGACCAGCCGCAGATCCCTCGGCCTGGCCTGCGGGAACACCGTCTGCAACTGGCCGGCGTTCAGGCCCCACAGCCGCGCGAACAGGCCGCCCAGCACGTCGCGGTAGTCGTTGAGCACCGGGTAGTCGCGGTTCTGGAACAGGTTCGGCTGGGTCACCGCGAGCTGCTCGCCGGCGATGCGACCGCCGGCCACCTTGCCGCCCAGCACCCAGTGCACGGTGCCGTGGCCGTGGTCGGTGCCGCGGTCGCCGTTCTCGCGGAAGGTGCGGCCGAACTCGGAGAGCACCACCACGGTGGTGTCGTTCCAGTCGTCGCCCATCGCGTCGGCATAGGCGGCGAGGCCTTCGCCGAGGTTCTTCAGGTTGTAGGCGAGGCCGCCCTTGGTGCTGCCCTGGTTGACATGGGTGTCCCAGCCGCCGACGTCGACGAAGCCGAGCCGGTACTGGTCGCGCATCAGGGTGGCGATGCGCCGCGTCTCGGCGGCGAAGTTGTGCGCGCTGGGCGCGCCGCGGCTGGCGGCGATCATCTCGTTGCGCAGGTCGGCGGACACGGTCTTGGGCAGGGCGAGGCCGTCCGCGCTGGCCTGCGCCAGCGGCGTGCCCTTGTACATGCCGGCGAGGATCGCCGCCTGCCGCTCGTCGAAATGCGCCTTGGGGTCGCCTTTCAGCGAGATGTTGGGAATGTCGTGCCGCGCGCCCTGGAAGCTCAGCGGGAGGTTGTTGGTGAAGGCGATCGCCGGCGTGGCCTTGTCGAGCACGCCGGAAAGCCGCGCGAGGAAGCCGGAGCGGTAGTTGGCCACCGGCCCCAGCGGCTCGCCGCGCTCGATGTGGTCCTGCGTCTCGAAGTGGCTGCGCGTGAGGTCGTTGGTGCCGGCGAACGGGATGAAGGCGAGCTGCTTCTTCTGCCACAGCGGCAGCAGCGAATCGCGCACCACCGGGTTCAGGCCCCAGCCCGTGTCCAGCGCCACGGCGCTGTCCGGATTGCCCGGGTCGGGCCTGGCGATGGCGAGGGTGGGGCGCGACGCGTAATAGAAATCGCTGCCACAGGGCACCAGCAGGTTGTTGCAGTCGTAGCCGCCGCGCAGGAACACCAGCAGGAAGCGCGGCGAACTCGCCGGCGCGGCGAACAGCCGGCTGGAAAACGACAGCGTGGACGCAGCGGCTGCGCCGGCGGCGGCAAGCAGGAATTCGCGACGGTTCATGGCGTCACCTCAGCGGTAGTTGAAGTCGGGCGAGGACAGCAGGAAGGTGTTCCACTCCATCGGCGATTTGGCCTTGGCCAGCGCGTCGCGGGTGGCGTCGGAAAGGACGGGGGCGATCGCGTCGCGGTACAGCGCGGAGTCCCGGATGTCCGGCGGGCCGGACGGCAACGCGCGCGGGGCGTTGCCGCCGTCATCCGCGAACAGCCGGTTGCGGCCGCTGCCGATCACGCGCGCGAAGTCGAAGCGCTTGCTCATCTGGCCCGAGCCGGTCCAGCTCGCCGAATCCAGCGGCCAGCCGTCCGGCGTGATGCGGCCGTACAGCGGCTCGCCCATCTGGCGCAGCCAGTTCACCAGCGGCACCGCGTTGGGGATGGGCTGGCCGTCGTAGGTCAGCCGCATCGCGGAAACCAGGAAGCGCATCGGGTCCTTGAACTTGTGTCCGCCCACGGCGGCGGCCTCTTTCGAGAGGAACATCGTGCGCAGCACGGCCGCGATGTCGCCGTCGCTGCGCTGGAAGGTGCGCGCCATGGCATCCACCAGGGCGGGCGAGGGCTTGTCGGCGATGAAGTACTCGGCGAGCTGCTGCGAGATGAAGTGCGCGCAGGCGGGCTGGTGCACGATCAGGTCCACCGCCTGCTCGATCTCGGCGTAGCCGCTGCCCTTGATGGTCTGGCCGAGGAACACCTTGTCGCCGAAATCGTGCCTGGCCGGAATGAAGGCGAACAGGCCGTCGCGCACGATGCCGGGCCGCCCGCGGCCGAAACGCCCGCCGCGCATCGCCAGCTTCGGCGGCAACAGGCCGGCGCCGGTGAGCACGCGCATCAGCTGCTGCACATCGGCCTGCGTGTAGCCCGAGCCCACGCCCAGCGTGTGCAGCTCCATCAGTTCGCGAGCGTAGTTCTCGTTGGTCTTGCCCTTGATGTTGTGCACGTTGTCGAGGTACACCAGCATCGCCGGGCTCTTCAGCGTGGCCATCACCAGGTCGCGGAACTTGCCCAGCGCGTGCGGGCGTATCACGTTTTCCTCGTAGTCGGCGGCGAACACGCGCACCGGGCCCTTGTCCGCGTAGACGCTGAAGTGGTTGAGCCAGAACCACACCAGCTGTTCCTTGAGCTGGTCGCCGCCGTACACCGCGTGCAGCAGCTCGGCCTGGGCGGCCTGCTGGTAAAGCTCGCGACGGTATTGCCCGAGCGCCTTCTTCGCGGCGTCCTTGGCCGGGCCGGCGGGCGTCTTCCGGAACTGCAGTTCGCGATCGCGGAAGTCCGCCCACAGCTGCGGCAGCGGCGTATCCACCACGGGCAGGGCGCGGATCTGCGCCGCCACCTGCGGCGGCAGCGTGTCGTCGCCACCGGCCAGTTGCTCGTCCAGGAAGCGTGTGCGGCCGAGCTCGCGGTAGCGCGCCAGGGTGGCGCTGTCCAGGCCGAACCCGTCGCGGCGCAACCAGGCGATATCCGAGAGGCTCAGGCCATCCACCTTCGCGGTGACGGTGGACACCGGCATGCCTTGCGGTGCGGTCTGGTCGGTGCTGGCCAGCGCGGGCAGGCATCCCAGCAGCAGGCCCAGTGCAAGGCCGAGGCAACGTATCGGTGCGGCAGGCATGCTTCCGTTCTCCGGCGAGAGTGTCGGGTAGGTTCAACGGCGAGCAGGGGCGCGCGGATGACCGCGACCCGGCGATGCGCCCGGCGGATTCGATGGCGATTCATCTTTCGCAGCTTTTTGCGCGGACGACCTCCTCGCGCCGGTTACCATGCGCGTCCCGCCGGAGTGCCACGATGACCAAGACCTACGACCGCGCCTATTTCGACAAGTGGTACCGCAGCCCCGCGCATGCGGTGGGCTCGCCGGCCGAGCTGCGGCGCAAGGTGGCGATGGCGGTAGCGCAGGCCGAGTACTACCTCGGCCGCCCGATCCGCAACGTGCTCGACGTGGGCTGCGGCGAGGGCGCCTGGCGGGCACCGCTGCGCGCGCTCAGGCCAGGCATCGACTATCGCGGGCTGGATGCCAGCGAATACGTGGTGGCGCGCTACGGCCGCAGCCGCAACATCGGGCTGGCCACGTTCGGTCAACTCGAACACCTGCGCTTCGAATGCCGCTTCGACCTGATCGTCTGCAGCGACGTGTTGCACTACCTCAAGCCGGCGGAAATCCGCGCAGGCCTCGTCGGTATCGTCGAGATGCTGGAGGGCGTCGCCTTCCTCGAGCTGTTCACCAGTCGCGACGACGTGGAAGGCGACCGGCATGGCTTCGTGTCGCGCACGCCGGCGTGGTATCTGCGCGCGTTCGGCCAGGCCGGATTGCTGCCCTGCGGTTCGCACTGCTACCTGGGGCCGCGGCTGGAACGCCGCATCGCGGCGCTGGAGCGGGCGCAGATGCCGACGTAGCAGGCAGCCTCGTGCGATTGACGCGATATCGGTCGCGATAAAGTCGCTTCGTCCACCTGCCGGTGGCCGAGTCACTTTTCTCTTGAGGCCAAAGAGAGAGAGTCACCAAAGAAAAGGGCCACCCCGAGGCAGCGCTCTCCGGGCCTCCTGCCCTGCGGGTGCGTGAGACTGTGCCGGGCTTTCGGCCGGGCTCCTGCCCGGTCGAAAAGGCATCGCCCTCCATGGCGCTGCCCGCTGCGCGGCCTGCTCGTCGTCGCCTCACCACCGCGCAGGGGCCCCGGAAAAGCTGGCGCGCATCGTGCGCGCCAGAAGCAACATGCAAAGCGCCGCGAGCTTGCAACGCTTGCTTTTGATCTTGCTCCCGCACCTGCGCGTTGGCAGGCGCTCGAAACCGCTCTGCGGCTGGCGCAGGGAACGGCTCTTCCCGAACAGCGTGGAAAGCGGCGGCGCCTCAGAACTCCAGGTGCGCCCGCACCCCCGCAAACGTCACCGGGCCACGGTCGCGGTTGTAGCCGGGGTTGCGGATCCACTGCAGGTCGGGGCTGAAAGTGACATGGGCGAAGGGGGCGTAGCTGTAGTACAGCTCGGCGATTTCCTCCTGCGCATAGTTCAACGCGCCGTCGCCCAGCAGGAAGCCGCTGCCGCCTGCCGCGAGGTAGGCACGGTGGTCCGGCGACAGGCCATTCGCCACCAGGGCCAGGCCGAGATGGTCGGTCGGTCGAGCCCAGTGCGTGCCGGATAGCTGCATGCCGGCCGAGAGCGTGCGGTCGACCTCGGTGTAGGCGAACGACTCGGTGCGGCCATCGTTCCAGCCGGCGCGGAAGAACAGCCCGGTATCGCCGCCGTCGGCCAGCGGCAGTTCGCCGTTGAGTGCGTAGCCGTACTTGTGCCGGCCCGGGCGGTCGTCGGACTGCACCACCGGCACGCCGCCACCGGCCTCGGCCTGCGCCAGCGCGTTGCGGTACACGCCCATCGCGGCGATGTTGCGGAAGGCCAGCAGGCGCAGGGCCCAGCCGTCCGGATCGGGCTGCAGGGTGAGCTGCACCTGCTCGCCGCGCGCACGGCGCAGCGAGCTGACCAGGGTCTGCCCGTTCGCCATCACCGGCATGCGGTACACGCCATAGCGCAGCCGCCAGCCGGGCTCGGCCAGGGCCAGCACCAGGCCATCCGTATAGCCGTGGGTATCGGCGGCGAAGTCCCAGGCGGTGCCGTTGATCAGCGCCCAGTTCATGAACTGGGTGCGTGCGCTGTTGGCGTAGCGGTTGCGATCGAAATCGTCGCCCACCGACATCTTGCCCAGCTTCACTTCGAGCCGCTGCGCGGCTTGCTGGCCGGGTAGCTGGTCTTGCGCGCGCGTCACCGCTGCCGTGCCGCCGCCCAGCGGCAGCGTCCAGCGCAGATAGCGGCGTGCCACATAGGCGCGCTTGCTGTTGCCGCCGCTGCCGGAGCGGATCACGTCGCCGTTGACGCCGCCGCCCAGGCCGGAGCCGCCGCTGACGCCGCCGCCCTTGAACATCTCCACGTCGACGTAGAACTGCAGGCGGGCGGGCAGGGCGACGCCGAAATAGGCGCCGAAGGTATCCGAACGGGCCGTGTCACCCTGCGCGCGCAGGCTCAGCGCGCCGGCATAGGGCGAATGCAGCGAGGACTGGTGCTGGTCGATGAAGGTGTATTGCGCGCCCAGCCACTGCGGAATGAACAGTGGGGCGTCGGCGGCGCGGGCATTGCCAACCGGCGCGAGCGTGCCGGCGGTCAGGCAGGCGATGGCGAGCGTAAAGGCGGCGACGCGCGGGCGGAGGAGGTGCTTGAACATGGCTTGGATCCGTGATGGCCGGGCGGGCGAAGGCGGATGCAGGCCGGTCTGTCAGCGGTGCATCGCGCCGGACGCAGCGGTCCGGGGGTGAAATCGGCAGGTGTGCGCCGGGCAGGGCGCAGGCGGAGGTCGACTGTCGCTGGGCATCAGGGGCCTCCGTGGTTTTCGGTGGGATCGTGCCGCACGCATGTGGCCGGCAGGCGACAGGCGCACAGGGAACGGCGTCTGGCGAGACGGCGCCCGGCGGCGTGGCAGCGACGCGTTGGCGTCGGGGATGGGAGGTGGTTGAGCACGGTGGGCTCGCCTTTCTGCATGCGCCGGCGGCGCATGGAGGCGGCCCGGGTTCCTCAGTCGAGGAAGGCGCGGGCCGACCGCAGGCGGTCGCAGGCGTTCACCGGGTTGTGCAACGCCGGTGTCCGCCACGGTTCGCGGACATCGGCGCATCGACTGGGATAACTGTCCATTGCTCGCTGGGAGGTGGCCATAGAAGCCATCAGCCGGGCTGAAGGCGCGCGCACTGTAGTTGCGGCCGGAGGGGCTGTCAACGCGTTTGGATGGCCCGGCCCGGGCCCGCACGACGTGGCGCGCGGGGTATCGCGCGCCTGGGCGCTCCTTGTCGCCGGCGCGATGCATGAAGGCCGCCTTGCGGCGGCCTTCCGAGGGAGGGACGTGGCGGAACAGTGGCCGCGGGCCGCCGCGCGATCGTCCGGCGGCGCCCGGCGGGTTGCCGTTGATGGCTAGTTGTTGTTGCCCAGCACCGAACCGATGACGCCACCGAGAAGGCCGGCGCCGATGCCGGCGGATGCCGCGCGGTTGCCTTCGCCCGGCATGTACTCGGCGATCTGGTGCGCCAGGCGCGAAATCGGCAGGGTCTGCAGCCATACCGTGCCGGGGCCGGTGAGCGAGGCGAGGAAGATGCCGTCGCCGCCGAACAGGGCGTTCTTGATGCCGGGCACGGTGGTGATCTGGAAATTCACCGAGGCCTGGAACGCGCCGACGTGGCCGGGATGCACGCGCAGCGTCTCGCCGGGCGCCAGGTCCTTCTTGATGAGTTCGCCGGAGAGTTCCAGCCACGCGGTGCCGTTGCCGCTGATCCGCTGCAGCAGCAGCCCGGCACCGCCGAAGATGCCTGCGCCGAGCGACTGCTGGAAGCCCACGCCGATGGCGACCTGCGAGGTGGCGCAGAGGAAGCCGTGCCGATGCACCATGTATTCGCTGCCCGGCGCCACCGATACCGGCACGATGTGGCCGGGCACCTTGGTGGCGAACGCCACCACGCCGGGGGACTGCATGGCGCGGTAGTCCGTCATGAAGAAGCTGCCGCCGCCGGCGACGCGCTTGAACATGCCGAACAGGCCCCCGCCACCGCCCATCTGGGTGTGGGTGGTCATCTGGATCGACGCGCTCATCCAGGACAGCTCGCCGCTTTCGGCGAAGACGCTCTCGCCGGGGTCCAGCTGCACTTCGAGCACCGGCATGGTGGTGCCCAGGATATGGGTCTGCATGGTTGAGCCTTCCGTGTGGTGGTTGATGGGGGCGTCCGACGCGCGGGCGCCATGGTGCAGTCGGTGACGATACGCCTCCGGCAAGCAGGCGGTAAGTCCGTCGCGCCTTCCGCTGGGCGGAACTTCCGGGCGGGCGCATACGCCCACGGCCGGGCCGGAGTCCGAGGTTCGCACACGGGGAGCAGGCACATCGAGCGCGCGCGGGATGCCGGGTTATCCGGCAAACGAAAGGCCGCCTTGCGGCGGCCTTTGGTTGCGTCGCGTGCAGCGGCTTGGCTCAGCCGCCGCGCGAAGCCTTCTTGCGGTCGTTCTCGGTGAGGTGCTTCTTGCGCAGGCGGATCTCCTTCGGCGTGACCTCGACCAGCTCGTCGTCGTCGATGAAGTCCAGCGCCTGTTCCAGCGAGAACTTGGTGGCCGGGGTGAGCTGGATCGCGTCGTCCTTGCCCGAGGCACGCATGTTGGTCAGCGGCTTGGGCTTGATCACGTTGACGGTGAGGTCGTTGTCCTTGGCGTGGATGCCCACCAGCTGGCCTTCGTACACGTTGTCGCCTTCGGCGGCGAACAGCTTGCCGCGCTCCTGCAGCGGCCCCAGCGAGTAGGCGGGGGTGGTGCCGCCGGCGTTGGCGATCATCACGCCGTTCTGGCGCTTGGCGATCTGGCCTTCTTCCTTCGGGCCGTAGTGGTCGAACACGTGGAACAGCAGGCCCGAACCCTGGGTGAGGGTCTTGAACTGGTTCTGGAAACCGATCAGGCCGCGCGCCGGGATCATGTATTCGAGGCGCACGCGACCCTTGCCGTCCGGCTCCATGTTCTTGAGCTGGCCCTTGCGCATGCCGAGGCGCTCCATCACCGGGCCCTGGTGGATCTCTTCCACGTCGACCACCAGTTGCTCGATCGGCTCCATCTTCTGGCCGTCGATCTCCTTGATGATCACTTCCGGGCGCGACACCGCCAGCTCGTAGCCCTCACGGCGCATGTTTTCGATCAGCACCGACAGGTGCAGCTCGCCGCGGCCGGAGACCAGGAACTTGTCGGCGTCGGAGCCCTGCTCGACCTTCAGCGCCACGTTGTGCACCTGCTCGCGGTCCAGGCGATCCTTGAGCTGGCGGCTGGTGAGGAACTTGCCGCCGCTGAGATCCTTGTTGCCGGCGAACGGCGAGCTGTTGACCTGGAAGGTCATCGAGATGGTCGGCTCGTCCACGGTCAGCGCCGGCAGCGCCTCGGGGGTGTCCAGCGCGCAGACGGTGTCAGAGATGGTCAGGTCGGCGATGCCGGAGATGGCCACGATGTCGCCCGCCTCGGCGCTGTCCTGCTCGATGCGCTCCAGGCCGAGGAAGCCGAGCACCTGCAGCACCTTGCCCTGGCGCTTCTTGCCTTCGCGGTTGATCACCGCGACCGGCATGTTCTTCTTCAGCGTGCCGCGCTGGATGCGGCCGATGCCGATGACGCCGACGAAGTTGTTGTAGTCGAGCTGGCTGATGCGCATCTGGAACGGGCCTTCCGGATCCACTTCCGGCTTGGGCGCGTGATCCATGATGGCCTGGTACAGCGGGGTCATGTCGCCTTCGCGGACTTCCGGATCGAGGCTGGCGTAGCCGTTCAGCGCCGACGCGTAGACGATCGGGAAATCCATCTGCTCCGGCGTGGCGCCGAGGCGGTCGAACAGGTCCCACACCTGCTCGACGACCCACTCCGGGCGGGCGCCCGGGCGGTCGATCTTGTTGACCACCACGATCGGCTTGAAGCCCATCGCGAACGCCTTCTGCGTCACGAAGCGGGTCTGCGGCATCGGGCCGTCCATCGCGTCGACCAGGATCAGCACGGTGTCCACCATCGACAGCACGCGCTCCACCTCGCCGCCGAAGTCGGCGTGGCCGGGGGTGTCGACGATGTTGATGCGGTTGCCGTTCCACGTGATCGCGGTGTTCTTGGCCAGGATGGTGATGCCGCGCTCCTTTTCCTGGTCGTTGCTGTCCATCACGCGCTCGGCCAGCACGGTGCGCTCGTTGAGCGTGCCGGATTGCTTCAGCAACTGGTCGACGAGGGTGGTCTTGCCGTGGTCGACGTGGGCGACGATGGCGATGTTGCGCAGGTTTTCGATGGACATGGGCGGGGCTCGGGCGACGCGGGGTCGTCACGCAGGTTTCAGAAGGGGTAACCGGTGGATTATACGCGCTTGGGCCGCAATCCGCTCGTGCTTTCGAGCTGCGCTATTCTTCGCCATCCACGTGCCGTACAGCGGCGCTTCGATTCCGATACCAAGCCAGAGGAAGCCATGGCCATCCAAGTCACCCTGCATACCAACCGCGGGCCGATCCGCCTGAACCTGCACGACGAGAAGGCGCCGCTGACCGTAGCGAACTTCGTGAACCTGGCCAAGCGCGGCTACTACGACGGCCTGTCGTTCCACCGCGTGATCGCCGACTTCATGATCCAAGGCGGTTGTCCGGAAGGCAGCGGCCGCGGCGGCCCGGGCTACCGCTTCGAGGACGAGTTCCACCCGTCGCTGCGGCACGACAAGCCGGGCGTGCTGTCGATGGCGAACGCCGGCCCGCGCACCAACGGCAGCCAGTTCTTCATCACCCATGGCGCCACGCCGTGGCTGGACGGCAAGCACAGCGTGTTCGGCGAGGTGGTGGATGCAGACGACCAGCAGGTGGTCGACGCGATCCGCCAGGGCGACGTGATCGAGAAGGTCACCCTCGACGGCGACGTCGATGCGCTGCTCGCGGCCAAGGCCGACCGCGTGAAGGAGTGGAATGAAACGCTGGACGCACGCGGCTGAAGTTTCCGTGCGGGTGCGCGCCGGCCGCACCTGCGCAGCGCCCGATGCCAGGCCCGGTTGCCCCTCACACCCCATGCAAGGAGATCGACGATGTCACTACTCGACAGTTTGAGCAGTCTGCTTGGCAATGGTCAGGGCGATGCCGGCGGTGCGTCGTCGCTGGTCGACGTGGCCGGCCAGCTGATCCAGCGGGCCGGCGGCGTGCAGGGCCTGGCGACCATGCTGCAGCAGCATGGCCTGGGCGATGCGGTGCAGTCGTGGATCGGCAATGGCGCAAACCAGCCGGTGTCGGCCGAGCAACTCGGGCAGGCGCTGCAGAACGGCGGCCTCGGCTCCGTGGTGCAGGAAGCGGCGGACAAGCTGGGCGTGGATCCCGGCCAGTTGATGGGCCAGTTGTCGCAGGTGTTGCCGCATGCGGTGGACCACCTCACGCCCGATGGCCAGGCATCGTCCGGCGGCGGTGGTTTCGATTTCTCGATGCTGGGTGGCCTGGCCGAGAAGCTGCTGGCCTCGCGCGGCGCCTGAGGGTTCGTCGTTGCGATCGTCCCCGATGGCGTGAGTCGTATGGGCGGCTAACCATGGCCGCCCTTTGGAATGGATGTTCCAGTCCAGAAAAGCGCGGCAGGGCGACCTGTCGCGCTTTTTGCTGGGCGTCCCGCGGTGCGGATCAGAGGCCGAGGAACTTCAGGCCGAACAGCAGGACCACCGCGCCGACGATGGACATCAGGAAGCCGGCGGTATGGAACTTCGAGTCCGGCGCCGGCTTGCTGAACAGCCGGGCGATGAAGCCGCCGATGATCGAGCCGACGATGCCGATGACCGCGGTGACCCAGAAGCCGTGATGGTCGGCGCCCGGCACGATCCAGCGTGCGATGAGGCCAACGAAGAAGCCGACGATGATGGACCAGATGACGTGGAACATGCGCATTACTCCCCGGGCTGGCTGAAATCCTCGGATGGCAGGGCTTGCCATCGATTCGCCTGACGGCACGCGCATCATGCCAGTGGCGCCGGGGCAGGGCGACCGGTTCCCGCTGCGGCATTCCGGGCAGGCCACGAGGAACCGGCGCCTCGCCGCATGCTAAAATCCGCCGGTTCGCCGCATCGAATCCGACGATCCCCTCCCCACGATCCAGAGGAAGCCATGCCCCAGCTTGCCCAGCGCGTCGGTCGCGCGAAACCCAGCGCGATCATGGTCATCGCCAGCAAGGCGAAGCAGCTCAAGGCCGAAGGCCGCGACATCATCAGCTTCTCCATCGGCGTGCCCAACTTCCTGCCTGGCGAGCATGTGTATGCGGCGGCGCGCGAGGCGCTCAAGCACGACAGCGGCCAGTACGGCAGCAACCGCGGCGCCGATGCGCTGCTGGATGCCTTCCTCAGGCACATCGAGGCGCTGGGTTTCAGTGGCTATGGCCACGCCAACCTGTCGGTGGGCATCGGCGCCAAGCAGGTGCTGTACAACCTGGCCGAGGCGATGCTGGACGAGGGCGACGAGATCGCCTTCGCCGCGCCGTACTGGACCACCTACCACGACATCGCCGACATCGTGGGCGCGAAGGCCAACGTGCTGCATTGCGGCCCGGAGCAGCATTACAAGCTCACGCCGGCCCAGCTCGACGCCGCGCTGGCGCGCAAGCCCAAGGTGTTCCTGTTCAACAACCCGTCCAACCCGACCGGCATGGTCTACACGGGCGAGGAGATCGCCGCGCTGGCCGAGGTGCTGGTCAAGCATCCCGACACCTGGATCATCACCGACGACATCTACAACTCGATGGTGTTCGACGGCATCGGCTACCACAACTTCGCGTTCGCCAGACCGGAGTTGAAGGAGCGCCTGGTCTTCGTCGATTCGGTGTCCAAGACCTACGGCATGCCGGGCTGGCGTGTGGGCTTCATCGCCGGCCCCGAGAGCGTGGCCAAGGCGGTCACCACGCTCAATTCCAACCACATCACCAGCGTGCCGGAAGTGATCACCGCCGCCGCGGTCGCCGCGCTCACCGGCCCGCAGGACATCCCGCAGGCCAAGTGCGCCGAGTTCGCCAAGCGGCGCGACATCGTGGTCGATGGACTCAATGCGATCCCGGGCGTGAGCTGCCCGCGGCCGCAGGGCGCGTTCTACGCGTTCCCCGACATATCCGTCGCATTCGGCAAGAGCCACCGCGGCACGAAGATCTCCAACGACGTGGAGTTCTGCGCCGCCTTGCTGGAAGCCAAGGGCGTGGCCTGCGTGCCCGGCTCCGCGTTCGGCGAGCCGCGCGCCCTGCGCATTTCCTACACCTGTCCGCAGGCCCAGTTGCAGCCTGGCCTGCAGCGCATCCAGGAATTCTTCGCCGAGCTCGCCTGAGGCGACGCCGCGTTTTCGAATCCGCAGTACCCATCCCGGAGATCCAACGATGAAAGCCCCCGTTCGAGTTGCCGTTACCGGCGCCGCTGGCCAGATCGGCTACGCCCTGCTGTTCCGCATTGCCGCTGGCGACATGCTGGGCCCCGACCAGCCGGTGATCCTGCACCTGCTGGAAATCACCCCGGCGCTGCCCGCGCTGCAGGGCGTGGTGATGGAGCTCAACGATTGCGCGTTCCCGACGCTGGCCGGCGTGGTCGCCACCGACGACGTCAACGTGGCCTTCAAGGACGTCGACTACGCCCTGCTGGTCGGCGCCCGCCCGCGCGGTCCGGGCATGGAGCGCAAGGACCTGCTGGAGGCCAACGGCGCGATCTTCGCCCCGCAGGGCAAGGCGCTGAACGACCATGCCAAGCGCGACGTGAAGGTGCTGGTGGTCGGCAACCCGGCCAACACCAACGCGCTGATCGCCCAGCAGAACGCGCCCAGCCTCGATCCGAAGTGCTTCACCGCGATGGTGCGCCTCGACCACAACCGCGCGCTGTCGCAGCTTGCCGAAAGGACCGGCAAGCACACCACCGACATCAGGAAGGTCACCATCTGGGGCAACCACAGCTCCACCCAGTACCCGGACCTGCACCACGCCACCGTGGACGGCAAGCCGGCGCTGTCGCTGGTCGAGCAGTCCTGGTACGAGAGCGACTTCATCCCGACCGTGCAGCAGCGCGGCGCGGCGATCATCAAGGCGCGTGGCGCCTCGTCGGCCGCCTCGGCGGCTTCCGCCGCGATCGACCACATGCGCACCTGGGCGCTGGGCACGGCCGAGGGCGACTGGGTGTCGATGGGCATTCCGTCCGACGGCTCCTACGGCATCGCGCCAGGCGTGATCTTCGGTTACCCGGTGACGGTGAAGGACGGCAAGTACACCATCGTGCAGGGCCTGGAGATCAACGCGTTCTCGCAGGCGCGCATCGACGCCACCGAGAAGGAGCTGCGCGAGGAACGCGCGGGCGTGGAGCACCTGTTCGCCAAGTAAGCGGGCGCGTTGCGTTTGCTTCAGGGGAAGGGCGGCCTTGGCCGCCCTTCTTCGTTCCAGCGCGGTGATTGCCTGCGACCATCGTCGCGCTGCCCAAGCCGCGATGCCGAGACTAGGCTTGCAACGGGTCGGTACGGGAGGCGGGCATGGACTACGAATCGTTCTACCGTCAGTCGGTCGAGCAGCCGGAGCTGTTCTGGGCCGAGCAGGCGCGGCGCATCCACTGGGAAACGCCGCCGCGGCAGATCCTCGACCAGTCGAGGCCGCCATTCCGCCGCTGGTTCGTGGGCGGCATCAACAACCTCTGCCACAACGCGGTGGACCGGCACCTTGCCGAGCGCGCGGAACAATTGGCGCTGGTGGCGGTATCCAGCGAGACGGGCATCACCCGGGAGTTCAGCTACCGCGCGCTGTATCGCGAGGTAAACACTTTCGCCGCCGTGCTGAAGTCGATGGACGTGGGCCGCGGTGACCGCGTGGTGATCTACCTGCCGAACATCGCCGAGGCGGTGTTCGCGATGCTGGCATGCGCGCGCATCGGCGCGGTGCACTCGGTGGTGTTCGGCGGGTTCGCGGCGCACAACCTGGCGCTGCGCATCGACGATGCGCAACCAAAGCTGCTGGTCTGCGCCGACGCCGGCATGCGCGCGGGCAAGGTGATTCCGTACAAGCCGCTGGTGGATGCTGCGCTGAACGAAGCCTCGGCGCCGCCGCCCAGGGTGCTGGTGGTGGATCGCAGCC
>JAJZET010000291.1 GCA_021805685.1 Pseudomonadota bacterium | reverse complement strand
GCCGCCCGCCGCGGCGCCGAAACTGCCGAACAGCACGTTGCCCAGCGAGCGGTTCATCGCCTTGGCCATCAACTGGGTCAGCAGGGTGCCGGCGGCGCCCACCACCATGCCGGCGATGATCATCGCCTCGTTGCCCAGCACGTAGCCCTCGAACGCCACCGCGAGGCCGGTAAACGCGTTGTACAGCGAGATCACCACCGGCATGTCGGCGCCACCGATGGGCAACGTCATCATCAGGCCGAACAGCAGCGCGAACAGGAAGAAGCCCGCGATCACCGGCATGGTGAGGTCGCCGCCGACCAGCATCGCGCCATGCAGCAGCGCCAGCAGCAGCACAAGCAGGTTCACGATGCGCTGGCCGGGGAACACGAAGCGCTTGTCCAGCCAGCCCTGCAGCTTGGCGAAGGCGATCAGCGAACCCGAGAAGCTCACCGCGCCGATCAGCGCGCCCAGCACGCCCAGCCCCAGCGTCACCGGCGATAGCGGAGCCAGGGCGGGCGCCTGGTGCAGCGCGTCCAGCGTCCAGCTTTCCGGGCGCAGGGGCGAGGTATCCGGCGCCGCCGGCACGAGCCGTCGCACGTGCGCCACCAGCTCGGCGGCACCGATGCCCGCCGCCGCACCACCGCCCATGCCGTTGTACAGCGCCACCATCTGCGGCATCGCAGTCATCGCCACCCGGCGTCCGCTCCACCATGCCGCTGCCACGCCGACCAGCACCGCGGCGAGGATCAGGCCGCGGTGGTGGATGTCCGGCAACGCGAACGTGGCCAGCACCGCCACCAGCATGCCCGCGCCCGCCCACACGATGCCGCCGCGCGCGGTGCGCGGCGAACTCATGCGTTTCAGGCCGAGAATGAACAGCAGTGCCGCGAGGAAATAGCAGGCCTTGACCAGCACGGGCAGCCAGCTCATGCCTTGCCTCCCGGCTGCTTGCCGCTGGGCTTGAACATCTCCAGCATGCGCTCGGTCACCACGTAGCCGCCGGCGGCATTGCCGGCGCCCAGCAGCACGGCAAGGAAGCCCAGTCCGGTCTCGAACGGCGTGGTGGCATGGCCCAGCGCTATCATGGCGCCCACCAGCACGATCCCGTGAACGAAGTTGGAACCCGACATCAGCGGCGTGTGCAGGATCACCGGCACCCGCGCGATGATCTCGTGGCCGGTGAACGCAGCCAGCATGAAGATGTACAGCGCCACAAATCCGTCGATCATGACCCCTCCCCGATGAGTGCCGACCAGCTGAACAATGCCGCTCCAGCATCATACGGGCGCCAGTCAACGTGCGCGAGCGCCGCGCGTTGAGCACCGGTGTCGAACCGATGGAGCCCAGGCATGCATCAGCCGACGATGCGGACGAGCCGCCGATGAGCGGCCTCGCCGGTATATTCGATACGGACCTGCTGGCCGCGACCGCGCTGGAAACCCCGGCCACCCTCGACGCCTTCCTGGCGCAAGTGGAGCGGCGCGCCTTCCGCGTGGCGGAGCTGAACCTGCGGCACCGCGAGGACGCGCTGGACGCGGTGCAGGACGCCATGCTGCGGCTGGTCAAGCATTACCGGGACAAGCCGGCCACCGAGTGGGCGCCGCTGTTCTGGGGCATCCTGCGCCGGCGCATCGTGGACCTGCAACGCCGCCGCAAGGTGCGCTCGATCGTGGTGGGCTGGCTGGGCGGCGGACGCGACGACGAGGGCGACGAGCTGCCCAGCTGGGATCCGGCCGACCGCGGCCCCGGCCCGCTGGATCGCCTGCAGGACTCGCACGCATGGGACGACCTCGGCGTCGCCCTGCGCAAATTGCCGCGGCGCCAGCGCGAAGCCTTCACGCTGCGCATGCTGGAGGAACTGGACGTGGCGGAGACCGCACGTGCCATGGGCTGCTCGGAAGGCAGCGTGAAAACGCATCTGTCGCGCGCCATGCAACGGCTGCGCGAACACCTGGAGGACTGGCGATGAACACACCGGAAAGCACACCGGACATGCCACTGGAACAGCGCGCCCGCGGGCTCTACCACGAGGCCGCGCGCAACCTCGACCCCGCCACCGCCGGTCGCCTGCGCGCTGCGCGTCGCGAGGCGCTGGCCGGCACGCGCCACCGCACGGCGCACCACGTCGCACGCTGGCTGGTGCCGTCCGGCGCCTGCGCGGTGATCGCCTTGGCGGCGCTGCTGGCATGGCCGTCCGCGCCGCGCCCCGGCGGTACCTCGCCGACCGCGGCGGTCGCCTCCGGCGAAGCCGATAGCGTGCTGCCGCCGGACCCCGAGCAGGCCGACCCCACCCTCTATCAGAACCTCGACTTCTACGGCTGGCTGGCCGCCAACGGCGCCACGCCGCCCGCGCACTGAACCATGACGCTGCCCGCCCGCTCGCTGCTCTCGTTCGTTCTCGCCGTGCTGCTCGGGGGCGCCATGGCGCCTGCGCTGCACGCGCAGGCCGTGCCACCGGCACCGACCCGCTGGGACAGCCTCTCGCCTGCTCAGCGCGACATGCTGGCGCCGTTGCGGGCGGACTGGAACGGCATGCCGCCCAGGCGCCAGCAGCATCTGCTGAAGAAAAGCGAGCAATGGGTGACCCTGCCGCCTGCCAAGCGCGACGAGATCCGCCAGCGGATCGCGCGCTGGCAGCGAATGACGCCGGCGGAGCGCCGGCAGGCGCGCGAGAACCAGCGGCTGTTCCGCCAGCTGCCGCCCGAGCAACGCGCGCAGCTGCATGCGGCCTACCGGCGCTTCCAGCAGCTGCCGCCGGAACGCCGCGCCCAGTTGATGCAACGGTGGCGCGCAATGCCGCCTGCACAGCGGCTGCGCTGGCTACACCGCGGCCCGGCGCGCTGACCGGCGCCAGCCCGCCAGGCCGCGGCGCTCAGGCCTCGAACAACACCTCGCCGGCACGCACCAGGCAGCTCTTCGCCACCAGCTCGTCGCCGAAATCCGGCTGCAGCGCGCCGTCCTTCAGCAGCAGCTCGGCGAAGTTCGCCACGTTGCGCGCGTACATCTCCGAGGCATGCAGCGGCGCGCCGGCCGGCAGGTTGAGCGGGCCGAGGATGGCGACGCCGCCCTGCTCCACCCGTTCGCCGGGCCGGGTCAGTTCGCAGTTGCCGCCGCTCTCGGCGGCGAGGTCCACGATCAGCGCACCCGGCTTCATGCCCGCGACCATCGCGGCCGAGAGGATCTTCGGCGCTGCGCGACCGGGCACCGCGGCCGTGGAAACGACCACGTCGAAAGCCTTGAGGTGCTCGGCCAGCGCCTCCTGCTGCGCCGCGCGCTCCTCGGCGGACAGCTCGCGCGCGTAGCCGCCGCTGCCGGCGGCGCTGACGCCAAGGTCGAGGAACTTCGCGCCCAGCGACTCCACCTGCTCGCGCGTCTCCGGCCGCACGTCGTAGCCCTCGGTCTGCGCGCCCAGCCGACGCGCGGTGGCGATCGCCTGCAGCCCCGCCACGCCGGCACCGATCACCAGCACCTTGGCCGGACGCACCGTGCCCGCGGCGGTGGTCAGCATGGGAAAGAATTTCGGTGCCGCCTCGGCGGCGATCAGCATGGCGCGGTAGCCGGCCACTGCCGCCTGCGAACTCAGCACGTCCATCGCCTGCGCGCGGGTGGTGCGTGGCAGCAGCTCCAGCGCGAACGCGCTGAGCTTGCGCGCGGCCAGCGCCCCGATGCGCGACGACGCGCCGTAGGGGCGCAGCTGGCCCACCACGATCGTGCCCTCGCGCAAGCCCGCGAAAACCGCATCGTCCGGCGGCAGCACGCAGGCCAGCAGGTCGGCCTGCGCCAGCACACCTGCGGCGTCGGCGAAGTCAGCGTTCGCGTAGCTGCTGTCGGGGAAGCCCGCCGCCGCTCCGGCGCCGGCCTCCAGCAACACGCGCAGGCCCTTGCCCTGGAGCTTCTTCGCCATCTCCGGCGTGATCGCCACGCGGCGTTCGCCGGCAGCGGTTTCGCGCAGGGCGGCTACGGTGATCGGCATGGCGCATTTCCCCGTGGAAGGTCGTGGCATCTTGCCATGACTGCGCGCGCTTGGACGCGCCGCCGCGACGCGTTAACCTGATCCACCGTCCGGGGGATACGGAGAGCACGATGCCCGTTCCCATCCCGCACGACGAGCTTCTGGCGCTGGCGCGCAGCGCGCGCGAACAAGCCTATGCCCCCTATTCGCGGTTCGCCGTGGGCGCCGCACTGCTGGCGCATGACGGCCGCCGCTTTGCCGGCTGCAACGTCGAGAATGCATCCTACGGCCTGTGCAACTGCGCCGAGCGCACCGCACTGTTTGCCGCCACTGCGGCCGGCTGCAGGCCCGGCGACTTCGCCGCCATCGCGGTGGTCGCCGACACCGACGCACCCGTCTCTCCCTGCGGCGCCTGCCGCCAGGTGCTGAGCGAACTGTGCGACGCCGACATGCCGGTGCTGCTCGCCAACCTCCGGGGCGACACCACGCAGACCAGCGTGGCGGCCCTGCTGCCGAACTCCTTCCGGTTGCGCGACGGGTCGCGGTGATGCCGACCCTGCGCGAAAGGGCGGCGCCGAGGGTGCCGCCCTTTCGCAATCCTGCTTACTGGTACTTCGTGCCGTTCACCACCACGTAGCCGGCATACGGCCAGTAGCGGCTGGTGCCATGGTGCGTCCAGTCGATGCCCTGGCTGTCCATGTTGTCGAAGTAATAGCGGCCCTTGACGTAGGTGGTGTCGCCCACCGCCACCCATGGCCACCTCGGCGCGCTCATCCGGTCGAGATCCGAGACGATCTCGATCACCACGCCCGACGCCACCTGCACGTAGAAGTAACCGTGGTGGCCGCTGCGCGTCCTCTTCTCCGGCAGCACCGCGGTGACGATGCCGCAGATGTCCTCGGGTTGATCCGCCGTGATCAGGCCGCCCTCGAATGCCTGCTGATCCTGCAGGAACTGCGCGTCGTCGCACGGATAGCTGGCCGTTTTCGCCGGGGCGAAGATCCCGCTGCGGTAGCTGTCCTGCGCATGGGCCGCCGTGCCGAGCATCGCCGACAGGCCGAGTAACGCGACCGACATGTAACGTGGCTTCATGATGACCTTCCTTTGTGTGAGTCGCCCCCTGCGCCGTCCATCCTGGAACCCGAACATGATGGTTTTTTGAATGCCGGAAGCCGGTTTCCGCGGAACCTGCCGTTTGTGTGAAGCGGTCGACACTGCCGTCGTTTGCGCCGGGCCGGCCCGCCCTGACCCGGCCTCGGATTCGCGCGAAACCGACCGGGTCGCTAGCATGGCAAGCCTTTGCACCGTGGTCGATGCCATGTCCGAAGCCCTGTCCCTGCTCCAACACCGCCATTCCGTGCCCTCGCGCCAACTCGGTGCACCCGCCCCTGACGAGGCGACGCTGCGCGAACTGCTCGCCGCTGCCATCCGCGTGCCCGACCACGGCAAGCTGGTGCCGTTCCGGCTGATCCGCCTCGACGGCGAGGCCAAGCTGCGTTTCGGCGAACGGCTGGCGGAACTGGCGATTCGCAAGCAGCCGGAACTCTCCGACGCCAAGCGCGAGAAGGAGCAACTGCGCTACACCTTCGCGCCACTGGTGATCGCCGTGATTGCACGCATCGACGCCGGCAGCAGCGTGCCCGAGATCGAACAGCGCCTGTGCGCCGGCACCGTGGCCTACAACATCCTGCTCGGTGCACACGCACTGGGCTTCGGCGC
>JAJZET010000068.1 GCA_021805685.1 Pseudomonadota bacterium | reverse complement strand
TTCGTGGACACGCCGCTGGCGGAATGCGAGCAGCGCGATCCCAAGGGCCTTTACCGCAAGGCGCGCGCCGGCGAGATCCGCAACTTCACCGGCATCGACGCACCGTACGAGCAACCCGAGTCGCCCGAAGTGCACCTGCAGACCGCCGGCCTGCGCGCCGAACAGCTGGCCGAACAGCTGACCGCGCAGTTGCTGGAGCGCATCGCCTTGCCGGCGCACGGCGGCGACTACTCCGTCTGAGCGACGCGATGAGCGGCTGGCAACCCATCGCCCTGCCGGGGGCCGACGTGCAACTCTGGCCGCACTGGCTGGAGGCGGCCGAGGCGGACCGGTTGTTCGCCGAGTTGCAGCAGGCGATTGCCTGGGAAACCCATCGCATCCGCCTGTTCGGCCGGGAGGTCGCCTCGCCACGCCTGAGCTGCTGGATCGGCGATCCGGGTGCCGCGTACACCTACTCGCGCAGCCGCTTCGAGCCGCGCCCCTGGCCGGCGGCGCTTGCCGCACTGCGTCCACGCATCGAGCAGGCCTGCGGCGCGCGCTTCAACAGCGTGCTGGCCAACCTCTACCGCGACGGCAACGATGCGATGGGCTGGCACAGCGACGACGAGCCCGAACTGGGTTCCCGGCCGGTGATCGCCTCGCTGAGCCTGGGCGCGGCGCGACGCTTCCGTTTCCGCCGGCGCCGTGCGCGCGGCGAGCCGGCGCAGCCCGGCGATACCCTCGAGCTGCTGCTGCCGCACGGCAGTCTGTTGCGCATGGCCGGCAACACGCAGCAAGTGTGCCGGCATGAGCTGCCGCGCATGCGGCATCTGGCCGAAGCCAGGGTCAACCTCACCTTCCGGCAGGTCGATACGTCGCCGCCTTGACGCCCTGCAGCGTGGCTTGCCGCGGCGGGGCAGGGGATAATGGGCGTCCGATTTCCCCACGAGGCGCCCCTGCGATGACCGAGAAGACCGTACTCAACGCCACCCATCGCGCGCTGGGCGCACGCATGGTCGATTTCGGCGGCTGGGACATGCCGATCAACTACGGCTCGCAGATCGAGGAACACCACGCGGTACGCCGCGATGCGGGCATGTTCGACGTGTCGCACATGACCGTGATCGACCTGCATGGCGCACGTACGAAGGCGTTCCTGCGCCACCTGCTGGCCAACAGCGTGGACAAGCTCAAGGTGCACGGCAAGGCGCTGTATTCCTGCATGCTCAACGAGCAGGGCGGCGTGATCGACGACCTGATCGTGTATTTCCTCGGCGACGCGCACTACCGCCTGGTGGTGAACGCCGCCACCCGCGCCAAGGACCTGGCGTGGATCCAGCAGCAGGCGCAGGGCTTCGGCGTCGAGGTGAAGGAGCGGCCGGAGTTCGCGATGGTCGCCGTGCAGGGCCCGAACGCCCGCGCCAAGGTGCTCGGCCTGCTTCACGAAGTGGATCGCGCGCGCATCGAGAAGCTGGGCAAGTTCGCCGCCGCCGCCGCGCAGGGGCCGCATGGCATGCCGCTGTTCGTGGCGCGCACCGGCTACACCGGCGAGGATGGCTTCGAGATCATCGTGCCGGCCGAGCATGCCGTGGCGTTGTGGGAAGCGTTGGCGGCCGCCGGCGTGGTGCCCGCCGGCCTGGGCGCGCGCGACACGCTGCGCCTGGAAGCCGGCATGAACCTCTATGGCCAGGACATGGACGAGACCGTTTCGCCGTGGGAGGCCAACCTCGGCTGGACCGTCGCGCTGGACGAGGGCCGCGACTTCATCGGCCGCGCCGCGCTGGAAAAGCAGAAGGCCGACGGCGTGCGGCGCGTGATGGTGGGCCTGGTGCTGGACGAGAAGGGTGTGCTGCGCCACGGCCAGAAGGTGCTCACCGCGATCGGCGAGGGCGAGATCCTCTCCGGCAGCTTCGCGCCTACGCTGGAAAAGGCGGTCGCGTTCGCGCGCATTCCCGCCGGCGAGCCCGGCGCGGTGCGGGTGGACATCCGCGGCCGCGAACTGCCGGTGCGCCTGGTGAAATATCCCTTCGTGCGCGACGGCAAGCCCTGCGACGGCATCTGATCGCCACTTCCCTGCAAATTTCCTGCGGCTAGAATGGCCGCCAATCCCTGACCCGACATTGGACCCGACCATGAGCGAGATCCCCGGCGACCTGAAGTTCAACAAAACCCACGAATGGGCCCGCGTCGAGGACGGCGGCCTGGTCCGCGTGGGCATCTCCGACCACGCCCAGGCCCAGCTTGGCGACCTGGTCTACGTCGAGCTGCCGGAAATCGGCGCCAGCGTGACCGCCGGCAACGCCGCCGCGGTGGTGGAGTCGGTGAAGGCCGCCTCGGACATCTACTCGCCGGTGTCCGGCGAAGTGGTGGAAGTCAACGAGGCGCTCAGCGACAAGCCCGAGACGATCAACGAGGACGCCTTCGGCGAAGGATGGATCTACGTGGTGCGCATGAGTGACCGCGCCGAACTGGACCAGCTGCTCGATGCCAGCGCCTACGAGGAAGTGGTCGAGAACGAAGACCACTGATCCTGCCGACACGGACAGGTTGCGACGACGGCCGCCTTGTGCGGCCGTCGTCTTTTCCGGGCGCCGGCGGGCGATCGAATAGGCGTCCATTTGCATTCCCGGCACGCCGCGCGGTGATGTTCTTTCTGGTGCCACCCGGCCCCTGTCGCCGCCACGCCGGGTGTCGAACGCGCGCATTCGGCATCCGCATTGGCGGAAAAAGTGTCTGCTCGCGACGGCTCCGGAGAAAATTCCGGTCGCGTCCCGTTCATCTCTTTCGGGTGCCCTCGCCGCCCCTTTGGCGCAGCCGGCATGCTTTGATGCGTGCACGTGCGGGAATGCCTTCGGGCAAGTCTCCGTGAAACGGAAAACCCTTTGTTTCAGCGGCTATCTGCGTTTCCGGCTGCGCCGCGATGAAATCGACGTTTGGACGTCCAGACATCCAAACCGATAATCGAGTCGAATGGGCTGGGGGTCGCGTTCGCCGCGCGCGTTGCCCGGCTTGCAGCGAAAGGGATTGATTCGCCAATCAAAATCCATTGACAGCTGAAATCTTACGGAATAGCTTTCGCCCAAGTTCACGGGGAACGGCAACATGGCATCACCGAAATTCATCAAGCCTTACGTGGAGCACGGCGAGAAAGCGAATGCAGTACGCAAGATCACCGTATCGATTCCGCTCCATGTTCTGCGAACGCTGTCCGACCTGCGTACCGAACGTCAGGTGAAGAATTTGAGGCATGCCACGAACAGCGATCTGCTGGTCGAGGCGTTCCTCCACGCTTTTACTGGGCAACCACTGCCAACCGATGAGGAGCTAAGACGAACCATGGCCACTGCCAAGAAATCCGCTGCAAAGAAGCCGGCTGCCAAGAAGGCCGCTGTGAAGAAGGTCGCCAAGAAGGCCGCCGCCAAGAAGCCGGTCGCCAAGAAGGCCGCCGTGAAGAAGGTCGCCAAGAAGGCTGCCCCGAAGAAGGCTGCCGCCAAGAAGCCGGCGGCTGCCAAGAAGGCCGTTGCGAAGAAGGTTGCCAAGAAGCCGGCGGCCAAGAAGGCTGCTGCGAAGAAGCCTGCCGCCGCCAAGGTGGTGAAGGCCGTCAAGACCGCTGCCAAGAAGTAAGCGACACAACAACAAGCGTTACTCTCGACTTGCCTCCCTGCGATGCCCAGCGCGGGGAGGCCGATTCGAAACTTCGTCCCGGCCCGGCCGGGACGTTTCGTTTCCGGCCCCGGTGTCCGCCGCCGTGCCGGCAAGCAGAAGATCCGCCGCGCCGCCGGGGTGCCCGTCGCGATTTGCGCACCTCGACGCATGCGGGTACCTTTCGCCTATCCGCGCCGCGGCGTTGTCGACAGCCGCATCCTGGATACACAGGGGGGAAGCGCGGGTATCTGCCGATACTTCAGCGAGAAGCCATGGATACCCGAAATCTATTCATTGCTCGGCGCCGCGCGCGCGGAGCCATCAAGCTTGAAACCGTCGCCATTGTCGCCATCGTCGCTGCGCTGGCGGTTGCGGCGTACTTCCTGATCATCCGCCGCGTGATCGAGCAGCGGCAACTGGAGGCCGGCGGCTTGCCGCCGGTCGCCGGCGCGGTTGCCGGCAATACCAATAAGGCCGTCGCGCCCGCCAACCTGCAGGAGCTGGACGTCAACCAGTTGCTGGACGAGGCCAGCAAGGCCCTGAAGGATCAGCGCTATCTGGCGCCCGCAGGCGACAACGCGTTCGAGTTCTACCTGCGCGTGCTGGCCAAGCAGCCGAATAATCCGGTGGCGACCAGCGCATTGCGCGAGACCTTCCCATATGCCGCATCGGATGCCGAGCAGGCAATCAACTCGCGCAATTTCGACGAGGCCCAGCGTGAGATCGATCTGCTGGCCAAGGCTGATCCGGCGAACTTCACGCTGACGATCCTGCGCTCGAAGCTGGATGCGCAGCGCAAGCTGGCCGACCAGCAGCAACAGCAGGCACAGGATCAGCAGAAGGCGGCCCAGCTGGCGGCGCAAAAAGCCGCCACGGAGAAGGCGGCGGCCGACAAGCAGGCCGAATTGCAGCAACAGCAACTCGCCGCCGAGCAGGCCAAGGCCAAGCAGCAGCAAGTGGCTGAGCAGCACGCGGCGGCGGAGTCGCATGGGGCGCAGCCAGCCTCCCAGGCGGCAGCCGCCAACACCCGGACCAGCGAGGCGGTACTGGTCAAGGCGGAGCAGGCTAGGTACCCGACCTCCGCCCTTCGGGCTGGCCTGAGCGGCTGGGTCCAGGTGGCCTTCACGATCACCAAGGACGGTCGCACCAAGGGCGTCCATGTGATCGATGCGCAGCCGCGCCACGTGTTCGACCGCGCAGCCATGGAGGCGATCGACCGCTACCGCTTCAAGCCGGCGATGCGCGACGGCAACCCGGTGGAAAGCGAAAGCCAGCAGAAGGTGGTGTTCAGCACCGGGCGCTGACCGGATTACGCCACGGAGTTCGTCGAAGGCGGCGCATGCCCTGCATGCGCCGCCTTCGTTTTTGGATGGTCGGTCAACGCCGCTTGCGCGTAGGCGGGACCGGCGAATGCCGCCGGCGATGCGCCGCACCCGCCGGCCAGGAGTGCGGGCGGGAGCGCCATGGATGCCTTGTCCGTGTGCGCCGCGCGCGAGGGCCCGTGCTAGCCTTGCGCCCTCCCGGGCCCCCGCCCGCGCTGGATGGTCCGGTGAGTTCGATTCGTTTCACAGCGGTCCGCGATAGCCGCGATCCCGTGTTGTCCGCGCTGGCGTTCTTCTTCGTGATGACGTCGTACTACATCATCCGTCCGGTGCGCGACCAGTTGAGCGGGGCGGTGGGATCGACCTCGCTGCCGCTTTTCTACGGCGTGGTGTTCGTGGTGATGCTGCTGTTTACGCCCGTGTTCGGCTGGCTGGTCGCGCGTTTCACGCGGCGACGCCTGCTTGGCTGGAGCTACAGCTTCTTCGCCGCCTGCCAGCTAGCCTTCGTGCCGGCGTTCATGGCGCAGGATCGTATCGGTGCACGCGAGCTGGGCGTGGTGTTCTTCGCCTGGGGCAGCGTGTTCAACCTGTTCGTGGTGTCGCTGTTCTGGAGCGTGATGGCGGACATCTTTTCCAGCGAACGGGCGCGCCAGGTGTTCTCGCTGATCGCGCTCGGCGGCATGGGCGGGGCGATCTGCGGACCGTTGCTCACCCGCGTGCTGGTGCACTGGCTGGGCGTGGCTCCACT
>JAJZET010000194.1 GCA_021805685.1 Pseudomonadota bacterium | reverse complement strand
GATGACGAGCACCCCGATGGCCGAGCCGGGCGCGACGGTCCTGATGTTCGACGGCGGCGCGTGGCCCAACATGTCGATCGTCACCGGCGGCTTCTACCACCGTGAAATCGCATTGGATGCGGTGCGTTTCTACGCCGACACCCTGCCGGCTGGCCACTACGTGCTGGTCTACAGCGCCCAGGTGACCAGCCCGGGCCACTTCGTCGCGCCGGCCGCCAGCGTGCACGAGATCTACCAGCCGGATGTCTTCGGCCGCGGCAAGGCCCAGCACATCGTCGTCGCGCCGCCGACGCAATGAGCAGGCGCTGGCGGTGGTTGGTCGGTGCGGCGGCGGTCGGCTTGGTGGCCGCCGCCGGCCTCGCCGTTGCCACCTGGCAGGCGCTGATGCCGCTGCCAGCCAGCCTGAAGCCGACGAACACGGACGTCGCGCAGCAGGTGCTGGCTGCCGACGGCACGCCGCTCAACCGCAGCTTCACCGGGCGATTGAACGCCACCGCCACCCTGCCGATGTGGCAGGTGCCGAAATTGATCCGCACGGCCTTCAGGGTTTCCGAGGACAAGCATTTCTGGCAACACGGCGGCGCCGACTGGACCGCGCGACTGGCCGCACTGTGGGGCAACCTTCGCGCCGGGCATGTGGTCCGCGGAGCCAGCACCATCGGCGAGCAGGTCGCGCGCATCATCGAGCCGCGGCGCAGCAGCTACTGGAGCCATTGGATGGCTGGCTTCGACGCGTCGCGCCTGCTGCACCGCTTCGGTCATGCCGCGGTGTTCGAGTTCTACCTCAACCAGGTGCCCTACGGGGCACGACGACGCGGCGTCGTCGCTGCGGCGCACTACTACTTCGGACGTGAACCCTCGGCGCTGGACCCGGCCGAGCAGGTGGCCTTGGCCGTGCTGGTGCGCTCGCCCAGCCGCTACGATCCGCGCACGCATCCGCGGGACCTGCGTCGCGCCATCGACCAGCTTGCGGACCGCATGCAGGCGCAAGGCGCCATCGGCAAAGCCGATCTTCTGGCCATCCGGCAAGCACCGGTCACTCCCGGACGATTGCCGCTGAGCGTGCACGCGGGGGCGTTCGTCGTCTATGCAAGGCAGCGCGCACGCGCACTGGGACTGACGGCGCCGGTCGTCCGCAGCACGCTCGACCCGGGGTTGCAACGGTACGTGCAGCGGGTGCTGAGCCGACAGCTGGACGCATTGGCACGGCGCGGCGCGAGCGACGCGGCCGCGCTGGTGGTGGACAACCGGACCGGTGCGGTGCTGGCTTGGGCGGTGGCCCCCGCGGGCAACGGCCTGGGCTTTGACCCGGTCATCGTGCCGAGGCAGCCCGGTTCGACGCTCAAGCCTTTTGTCTATGGCCTGGCGATGGAGCGCCTGGGTTGGCAGCCGGACCACGTGATTCAGGACACGCCGTTGGCCGAATCGGTCAACGAAGGCGTGCATAACTACCGCAACTACAGCGGCCGGCATTACGGACGGGTCAGCCTGCGCTATGCGCTGGCCAACTCGCTGAACATTCCGGCGGTGCGCACCGCGCAGGCGGTGGGCGTGCCGCCGATCGTCGACCTGCTGCAACGTCTGGGGTTCACCGGCCTGGACAAAAGTGCCGACCACTACGGCCCCGCGATCGTGTTGGGAGATGGCGCCGTGCCGTTGTTCGATCTGGTGCAGGGCTACGCCACCCTGGCGCGGCATGGCCGGTTCCTGCCCCTGCACGTGCTTGACGAGGCACCGCCAGCGAAGCCGATACCGGTGCTCTCACCGGAGGTCACGTCGGTCCTGGCCAGCATCCTTTCCGACCCGGATGCACGCAGCGCGGAATTCGGCGACAACAGCATCCTCGACCTGCCGTATCCCACCGCGGTGAAGACCGGTACCTCCAGCGACTATCGCGATACCTGGGCCGTGGGTTTCGACAACCACTACACCGTCGGTGTATGGATGGGACGACTGCAGGGAGGATCCACCGACCAGCAGACAGGTTCCAGCGGACCGGCACCGGTTCTGCGACAGGTCTTCGCCCACCTGCGCAGCGTTGCGCCCTACGCCGGCCTGTGGCAAAGCCCGCACCTGCAGGAAGTGCCGGCCTGCGAGTGGATCGGCCCGCCGCCGTGCGTGCAGCGCATGGAATGGCGGCTGCCATGGCGCGTCGCCGCTTCCGACGTGCGCGAACGCGTCAGCATTGCGCAGCCGGTGGAGGGCGAGATCCTGGCCATCGATCCTCGCGTTCCGCGCGCGCAGCAGCGCCTGCAACTGCGCCTGGACACCGGCGGGGCTGTGGCGCTGAGGGTGCAATGGCGGATCGATGGCGAACCCCTGGCCGGCGCCGAAGCTGGCTCTGCCGCGTGGACTTTAGCGCCCGGCCACCATCGGCTCGATGCAACGGTGTGGCTGCAAGGGGAAAATCAGCCACGTGCCGTCACGGCTGTCCGTTTCGAGGTGCTGGACGGAAATGCGGCCCGCATTCGCCGGAAGTCGACCACCTCTGCGCGATGAAGTCGCCCCTCCCGCCGGTCCTTGCCAGGCCGTAATCGGCAAGGGCCCGATCGGGACGCCACGGTCAATCCCCGCCGCGCCCCTGCACCAGGGGTCGACGCAAGCGGTGATCCGCCGCTGTCTGCCGCAGCGGCGCGGAGGCCCCTCCTTCAGACAAGGCGCTCTTGCTCAGCCGCTGTGGTCCGCGATGTAGACCAGCTTGCCGTCGTGCTGGCGGAATTCGCTGCGTCCGTCCAGCGCGATGGACTGGCCGGCGCGCACGCCGTTCGGCAGGTCGATGGCGAAGGTGCCTTCGAAGTGGATGCTGGCGTAGCCGCGGTCGTCCGCTTCGCGCCACGCGATGATGGTCTGCCGGCGCATCGAGAACAGGTGGCGCGAGCTTTCCGCCAGGTGGCGCAACTCGGCGATGCCGATGGTGCGGAGACTGAGCACGCCGGCGGTGTAGTTCTCGAACACCACTTCGTCCTGCATCGTGGCCAGCATGGCTGCCACGTCCATGCGGTTATAGGCATCGAGGTAGCGGTCGACCAAGGCGCGCATCAGGGTGAATCCGGTTCGGCGGGGCGTGCATTTCAGCACGCGCCCGCCGTGGCCGCCACGCCGGTTCAGTGCTTGAGGTTGTCGGTACGCTCGATGAAGCGCGCCACGTTGTCGTGCAGCTGCTTCAGCGACGGCACGTGTGCGTACACCATGTGGCCGGAGGGATACCACGCATAGGAGATGTTCTTCTGCAGCGAATCCGGGATCGGCAGGTGGTGCATCTCGTACTGGGCTGCGTAGAACGGCGTGGCGAGATCGTAGTAGCCGCCGTTGAGGAAGACCTTGAGATCCGGATCGGTCTTCATCGCCATCGCCAGGTCCGGCATCACGTTGGTGGACTGCTGCAGCGCGTCGTGGCTGCCGGGTGCCTTGTGCGACATGTCCCAATGGGAGATGTCGGCGTACTCGCGGTAGCGCTGGCCGTCACCGAACTTGAGGTCCTTGCGCACGTAGTCGTTGAACGCGGCGATGTAGGCCGAGCTGATCGCCGAGGACTGCGGGTCGTACTCGGATTCCTTGCCCAGCGGATCCAGCGAGGGACCGGAGAAGCGGGCATCGAGGCGGCCGGTGGTGAGGTCGTCGTTGGCCTGCAGCTCGTGCTCGAACATGCCACCCGAGACGCGCAGGTCGGCCTTGGTCCAGTAGGCCGCCGGCACGCCGGTGAACTGGTACAGCTTCTCGGCCACGGCCTGCTTGCGCGCGGCGTCGAGCTCCGAGCCGGCCATCAGTGCCTGCGCGTACTCGCCGGTGGCGAACGGCTCCACCTCGCCCAGCAGGGTCTGCAGGTCGGCGGGCGGCGACGGCAGCCGGTGGTGGTAGTACGCGGTGGCGGCGTAGGTGGGCAGCGCCAGCACGTAGGGCTGGTCCACGCCGGGGTTGGTCCCCGGCCCGTCGATGCTGTTGTCGAAGCTGAGGATCTGCGAAAGCAGGATCACGCCGTTGAGGTCCACGCTGTCGTCGTTGGTGAGGATGTTGGCCACCACCGCCGAGCGGGTGGTGCCGTAGCTTTCGCCGAACAGGTACTTCGGCGAGTTCCAGCGACCGTACTTCGACAGGAACTGCGTGATGAACTGCGCGAACGCGTGGCCGTCGCCATCCACGCCGTAGATCGCCTTCTCGCGCTCCTTCATCTGCTGGGCGCGCTTGGCCGGGTCCTTGTCGTCGGCGATCAGCCGGCTGAAGCCCGCGCCCGGCGCGTCGATGAACACCAGGTCGGAAGCGTCGAGCAGGCTGTAGTCGTTGTTCACCAACTGGTAGGGGGCGGCCGGCGTGTGGGTGTGGTCGGCGGTCACCACGCGCTTCGGCCCGAACGCGCCCATGTGCAGCCACACGGTGGCCGAGCCGGGGCCGCCGTTGTAGAGGAAGGTGATCGGCCGCTGGCCCGGCTTGGCGCCCTTCTTGAAATAGGCCGTGTAGAACATGCTCACGGTGGGCTCGTGCTCCTTGTCGCCCGAGCCGTGCAGCACCAGGGTGCCGGCCACCGCCTGGTAGCGGATGCTCTTGCCTTCCACGCTGACCGAGCCTTCGCTGGTCGAGGATTGCGGCTGCGTCAGCGCAGCGGTCGCCTTGTCGGCCGGGGAGCCCTTGTCGTGCTTCGTGCCGGTATCGGCCAGGGTGGCGGTGCTGAACAGCAGGGCGGCAATGGCCGCGGCGACGGGAAGCTTGCGCATGGGCGTGTCCACGGGAAGGTCACGGCAGCATAGAAGCGGCTTCGGCGCAGCCGCATGCCCTGAAAGTCACGGCTTCAGGCGCGGACCAGCAGTGCGATCGCCAGCAGGGCCAGCAGCAGGGCGGCGAGGTTGATGCGGCTCAGCCGCTCGCGGAACAGCAGCATCCCGGTCAGCGCGCCCAGCGCCACCACGCCGAGGTTCATGCTGGCGAACACCAGGGCCGGGTCGTGCGGCAGTGCCTGGTGCGCGCGCAGGAAGAACAGAATGTTGCCAAAGTTGAATAGCCCCAGCAGCAAGCCGCCCAGCGCATGGCGCGCGCCGAAGCGCGCCCCGCCGCGCAGGCGTTGCAATGCCGCCAGCGCGAACGCCACCGGCAGGGCCAGCACGAACATGACGAGCAGCGAGGTACCCAGCGGCACGCCGGCCGCGGCCACGCGCTTGAACAGCACGTCGATGGCGCCGAAGCCGGCGAACACCAGCAGCGGCCAGCACCAGCTCGCCGCGCCGTTCGTGTCGCGTCCGCGTTCGCCGCGCCACACCATGCCGAGCAGCGCCAGCAGGCCCAGCGCGCAGCCCAGCGCCTTTGCCGCGTCCAGCCGCTCGCCGAACAGCGCGAACGCCGCCAGTAGCGAGATCAGCAAGGACAGCCGCTGCGCCGTGTCGGAGCGCACGATGCCGGCGTGGCGCACCGAGGCGCCCAGCGCCACGAAGATCGTCGGCAGCAGCAGGCCGAGGCTAGCCAGCGCGGGCCATGGCGCAGTCGCCGCCCGCAGCGGCGCCAGCGAAGGTTGGAGCAGCAACGCGGCGAGCACGGCCGCCATCGCATAGTTCCAGGCCACCATCTGGCCGACATCCAGGCCCAGCCGCCGCGCCAGTTTCAGCAGCACCGACACCAGCACGCTGCAGATCGCGCTCGCCAGCACGTAGATCATCGGGCGGTTCCAGGTTCGGACGGGACGGCGAGCTTAGCGCCTGCGTTGCCGATTGCCGCAGGCG
>JAJZET010000066.1 GCA_021805685.1 Pseudomonadota bacterium | reverse complement strand
GCATTATCGCAGGTCGACGCCCCAGCCCCACCGAAGCGTGCACGCCTAGCACGCTACCGCACCGGCCCGCCCGGCTCGGCCACATGCCCGAGCGGTCACCGCAAGCATGCAGGCGCCGGCCGGATCGAAACGACCCGACGCGCAGGAAGTCTCAAGTACCTAAAGCGTTGCCGGCCAGCACACCGCAGCGTAGCGGCGGCTGCACGCTGCCGGCCGGTTGCGCGTGCATGTCGGCGGGCAGTTCGCGACTGGACAGCCATGCCGCCACGGCGGTGATGTCGGACGGGCCCAGGCGGTCCGCCACCTCGGCCATGCAGTCCGGCGCCACGGTGGCGCGCGTGTGCGTGCGCCACGCACCGAGCTGGGCGCTGATGTAGTCGTACGGCAAGCCCACCAGACCCGGGATGTCCGGCTGCACGCCGGTGAGCTGGCGGCCATGGCAGCGCGAGCAGGCCGGGACGCCACGCGCGGGATCGCCCTGCATGACCAGTTGCTCGCCGCGTCGCAGCGTCCGCGCGGGCAAGAACGGCAGCGGCGAACGCGCATACGGCACCTGCTGCGCGGCGAAGTAGTCGGCGATCTCGCGCAGGTAGGCTGGGCTCAGGCCGCGCACGGTGTATTCCATCGGCGCGTAGTGACGCAGGCCATCCTGGAAATCGACGAGCTGCCGGGCGAGATAGGCGGCCGGCTTGCCGGCGAGCCTGGGAAAGAAACCGCTGACGGACGAGCCTTCACCGTGGATTCCGTGGCAGGCGGTGCAGGAAGCGATCCGCTGTTGCAAGGTGTCGGGCACCGGTGTACCCGATGCCACAGCCGGCGCGGATGCATGGGCCGGCTGCAGCACCAGCAAAGCGAGCGCTAGCAGGCATCGCGTGGGGCGTGTAGTAGCGGCCGCCATGAGGCCAGGCTGACGTGGTTTCATGCTTGGGAGTATAGGCAGATCGCGCGGCGCGACCGGATATGCTCCGCGCGTCGCGACACCATGCCGCGACCATCGGGGGATGCCATGACACGTCGACCGCGCGCCAGTCCACCACTCGCCGCCGCCCGGCTTGCCAGCATGCCGATGGCTGCGGATTCCGGCAATGGCTGACCAGCGTTCCGATCTGGACTGACCGTGCTGCTGGTCGCTTGGTTCACACCAAATTGTATCGCCATGCGATACGCATTACACTGGTGCGCATGATCACCGGGTTTCGACACAAGGGCTTCGAAACGTTTTACCGCACGGGGTCGACCCTAGGCATACAGGCCGCACACGCGAATAAGCTCATCAACATCCTGGGGCTTCTTGACGTTGCGGCAGAGCCGGATGATATGGCGCTGCCGTCCTTCAAACTGCACCCTCTCAAAGGCCAGATGAAAGGTTACTGGTCGGTCTGGGTGAACGGTAACTGGCGGGTCACCTTCCGTTTCCTCGGCTCGAACGTCGAACTGGTCGACTACCAGGACTACCATTGAGGAACCGAATCATGATGCACAATCCTCCCCATCCAGGCGGCATCCTCAAGGACGAAGTGCTTGCCCCGCTGAATCTGTCTGTGACCGAGGCCGCCAGCCGGTTGGCCATGTCGCGCGTTGCCTTGTCGCGGGTGCTCAACGGCAAGGCTGCCATCAGCCCTGACTTGGCGGTGCGCCTTGAAGAAGCTGGCGTCAGCACCGCTCGGGCGTGGCTCTCTATGCAAGCGAACTACGATCTCTGGCAGGCCAAGCAGCATCGGCAGCCAGCGGTGCGTGCGCTACTACAGGGGCGTGCGGCGTAATGGCCACGTCTCCCTTGCTTCAGGTGCCCTTGTATCTCATCGATGTGCCGGCCATGCTTCGGTCCCTGGCTGTGGAGCCCACATCAGCTGAAATCCGTGCTTACCGTCGCGACGTGGAGCACCGCACAGCAAGGCCCAAGATCGCTCGCGTGCGGATCAAGGTTCGCCAGCTCGACACGGGTCGATACGAACTCGTCAAAGGAATGAAGCGACTGGCGATGGCACGTGCCGCAGGAGCCGCCACCATTCCCGCGACAACTTGAGAGTCAGCACCGGCAGGGTGGTCAATACCAGAGCCCTGGTCAGTCATTACCGGACGCGGTGGTCAGTTGGGCTGAAATACGCAAATGGCGACACAGCCACGCGGCGACGCCTTGCTCGCGCCGTCGCGGGGAGCGGCGTTCATCACCGAACTCGTGCAGGGCGACCATGTGGTCCGCGGCGTCGCCCCGGTCACCCTGCCGGCTGGCTGGGTGCACGGGCTACCGGTGGGCATCATGCTGTTCGGCGCGCAGTGGAACGACCCCACCGTGATTTTCGATCGCCCACGGTTTCGGGCAGCGTGCGCACGCCTGCCATCGAGATAACGGAACGTCGATCATGGAACGTCAGCCGCACATCCACTGCCCGCTCTGCGCATGGGAGCCTCGCCCGGACAGCCGTTGGAAATGCACATCGCGTGAGCCTGGATCGGGTTGCGGCACGGTCTGGCACACGTTCTGGACGGCCGGCTGCTGCCCGGGATGCGGGCATTACTGGGCGATGACGCAATGCTTGGCGTGCAGGCAAGCCTCGCCGCACGAGGCCTGGTACCACTTCACGCCACCCGGGGATGGCGAGGCGCACGAGACCCGTGAAGCGCTGGAGACAACGGGCTGAGCCCATCGCCGCCTGCGCCGGTCACGCGCCCTGTCCACCCGAGGACTTGCGTACGATTAGCATCGCCAGCTCCAGCGACTGCTCGTAGTTGAGGCGCGGATCGACCATGGACTTGTAGGCACGCTGCAGGTCCACGTCGGCAAGCCCGCGCGCGCCGCCGGTGCACTCGGTGACATCCTCGCCGGTGAGCTCCAGGTGTACGCCACCCAGCCGCGTGCCGGCGGCGGCGTGGATGTCGAAAGCCTGGTCCAGTTCGCCGCGGATGTTGTCGAAACGGCGCGTCTTGTAGCCGTTCGTGGTGCTCTCGGTGTTGCCGTGCATCGGATCGGCCACCCACAGCACGCGGCGACCTTCACGCTTCATCGCCTGCAACAACGGCGGCAAGGCCTCGGCGATCTTCGCGTGGCCCATCCGATGGATCAGCGTGAGCCGACCCGCCTCGTTTTCCGGGTTGAGCGCGTCCACCAGCGGCAGCAATTGATCCGGCGTCACCGCCGGGCCCACCTTCACGGCGATCGGGTTGCGGATGCCGCGGAAATACTCCACGTGCGCGCCATCCAGCGCCGCGGTGCGCATGCCGATCCACGGGAAGTGCGTGGACAGGTTGAACCAGCCCGGATGCCGCGGCACCTGCCGCGTGAGCGCCTGCTCGTAGTGCAGCAGCAGCGCTTCGTGCGAGGTGAAGAAGTCCACCTTGGTGAAACCGGCGATCGGTCCGGCCAGGGTCTCCATGAAGCGCAGCGAGTCGCCGATGCCCGCCACCATGCGGCGGTATTCGGCGGCAAACGGCGAGTGTTCCACCCACGCCAGATCCCAGTATTCCGGGTGGTGCAGGTCGGCGAAGCCGCCGTCGATCAGTGCGCGCACGAAGTTCATGGTGAGGGCCGAATGCGCGTGCGCGCGGATCAGCCGCTGCGGATCGGCGCGACGCGCCTCGGCGGTGAATTCAGGGCCGTTGATCACGTCGCCGCGGAAGCTGGGCAGCGTCACGCCGTCGCGCGTCTCGGTGTCGGTGGAGCGCGGCTTGGCGTACTGGCCCGCGAAACGGCCCACGCGCAGCACCGGCTGCTTCAGGCCGTGCACCAGCACCAGACTCATCTGCAGCAGGACCTTGAGCCGGTTCGAAATGATGGGGCTGCTGCAGTCCGCGAAACTCTCCGCGCAATCGCCACCCTGCAACAGGAAGCGCCGGCCCTCCTGCGCCTCGGCCAGCGCCTGCTTCAGCGCCAGCACCTCCCACGAAGTGACGAGCGGCGGTTGTTGTGCCAATTGCGCGGTAGCCTGCGCCAGTTCGGAGGCGTCTTCGTAGTGCGGCTGCTGCAGCGCTACGTGCTGCTGCCACGACGATGGTGTCCACCCTCTGTCCACGCTCATCGCCGCACCGCCTTCGAACGACGCGCGCCAGCCAGCACCGCCCACGCGCCGAGCAAAACGAACCAGATCAGCGACCACCACGGCATCGACAGGCCGAGGATGGGCTGCACCCTTGCGCATTCGCCGGAGCCGGACAGCACCTTCAGCAGCACACCGATCAGGCCACCGTTGCCGGCGCGGGTCTCCAGCAGGTAGCCCAGCGGTGCGCCGCAGCTCGGCACCTGGCCAGGCGGCAACGACTGTATCCACAGGTGGCGCGCGGCGATGCCGATGCCAATCAGCGCCACCAGAACCAACAGCACCACGTAGAACCAACGCCCGCCGCCACGAGGTGCATGCAGGCCGCCAGCCAGGAACACCACGCCCAGCGCGATGAACGCCACGCGCTGCAGGATGCACAGCGGGCACGGATCCATCTGCAGCACATACTGTGCGTACAACGCGAAACCGATCAGGCCGGCGCAGACGAGAAAGCCCGCCAGCAGGCTGATGCGAAACGACCAACGCAAGGGATTCATGGGCAGGAGAAACCGGGATGGAAATACGACATTACCCGCTTGCCGGCGGGCTGTCAGCACCGGCCGACCGGGCCGGACGTCGAACAGCAAAAACCCCGACTGGTTGCCCGGCCGGGGTTTTCGTTTGGACGTCTGGATGTCCGTGAATCGCGAGGCTTACTCGGCGTCGGCGGCTTCAGCAGCCTGCGGACGGCCAACCAGCTCGACGTAGGCCATCGGCGCATTGTCACCGTCGCGGAACCCGCACTTCAGGATGCGCAGGTAGCCGCCGGGACGCTCGCGGTAACGCGGGCCCAGCTCGACGAACAGCTTGCCCACCGCTTCCTTGTCGCGCAGGCGCGCGAACGCGAGGCGGCGGTTAGCGACGCCGTCGGTCTTGGCCAGGGTGATCAGCGGCTCGGCGACGCGGCGCAGCTCCTTGGCCTTCGGCAGCGTGGTCTTGATCAGCTCGTGCTTGAACAGCGACGAAGCCATGTTCTTGAACATCGCTTCGCGGTGAGCGCTGGTGCGATTGAGCTTGCGACCGGATTTCATGTGGCGCATGGCGAATACTCTCTATGTGGTCTGTTGTTATGAAGCGTTGGCACCTGTGTCCAACACCCCGCGGTTACCCGCTTATGTGAGCCCCATCGAAGCCGAGGCTTTGTATCGAAACCCCATCGGAGCAAGAGCTCTTGTGAGGAGTGCGGCCATGGATGGCCGCTGGTGGACTTCTAGAACACCGGAACGGCTGCCTGTACGGCAACCGTTCCAACTGCCGCAATCATGGATGATCGCATCAGCCTAATTGCATGCCGTGCGAGAGCCCGGCCGGCGGCCAGTTCTCGAGCTTCATGCCCAAGGCCAGGCCGCGCGACCCAAGGACGTCCTTGATCTCGGTGAGCGACTTCTTGCCCAGGTTCGGCGTCTTCAGCAGCTCGACCTCGGTCTTCTGCACCAGGTCGCCGATGTAGTAGATGCTCTCGGCCTTCAGGCAGTTCGCCGAACGCACGGTGAGCTCCAGGTCGTCGATCGGACGCAGCAGCAGCGGGTCGAAACCGCTCTTCTCGGCCTTGTCGGTCGCGCTCTCACGACGCGAGAAATCGCCGAACACCGACAGCTGGTCGTTGATGATCTCGGCCGCCTTGCGCACCGCATCCTCGGCGCCGATGGTGCCATTGGTCTCGATGTCCAGCACCAGCTTGTCGAGGTTGGTGCGCTGCTCGACACGGGCTGCATCGACTTCGTAGGCAACGCGCAGCACCGGCGCGAACGACG
>JAJZET010000069.1 GCA_021805685.1 Pseudomonadota bacterium | reverse complement strand
ACTGCGCATCGACGGCCCCGCGCACCGAGTCTTCGCCGGCGACGACCCGGTGACCATCGGCCCCACCGAATACCGCCTGCTGCACTTCTTCATGACCCATCCCGAGCGCGTGTATTCGCGCGCGCAGCTGCTCGACCACGTGTGGGGCGGCAGCGTGTACGTGGAGGAGCGCACCGTGGACGTGCACATCCGCCGCCTGCGCAAGACGCTGGAACCGTGGAAGCTGGAAGACATGGTGCAGACCGTGCGTGGAAGCGGCTACCGCTTCTCCGCGAGCATCTGACCGACCGATCTGCTGGAGTGCGGCGATGAAGGGGTACGCTTATAAGCTCGCCCCACCCACCCCGGCCAGGTCCCGCCATGTCCATGTCCCGTCGCTGGAAACTGTCCGCCGCTTGTCTGGCCGGCCTGCTCACAGGCGGGCTGCTTGGGCAGTTGGCCGGGGGGCATGTCGCGACGGGCGTGGCCACTGTCGCCGTGGCGGAAATCGTCTTGCTGTTGACTCGCGAGCGTCATCCGATGCGCTCCATCATGACAACGACCACCGCCGCCGCGAAACATAAACGCCTCATGACGCGCACCCACCGCCTCGCCTCCAGTCTGCGCGACCTGCGCCGCACCGCCAGCCAGTTGCCCGACGCCGTGGTGCTGCTCGATCCCGACCAGCGCGTACGCTGGTTCAACCATGCGGCGGAGAACCTGCTTGGGCTGCGCTCCCCGGATGACCGCGGCGCTCCGCTGGAACAACGCCTGCAGGCTTCCGAACTCGCCGACTGGCTCCGCCAGGACGAGCACGAACCTTTGCACGACACCGTGGCGCCGGGCCGTCCCGACAGCCAGATCAGCGTCAGCCTGCTGCCGTTCGGCCGCCGCCAGCAGGTACTGCTGGCGCGCGACACCAGCCACGTTACCCGGCTGGAACAGATGCGCCGCGACTTCGTGGCCAACGTCTCGCACGAGCTGCGCACGCCGCTCACCGTGATCCACGGCTACCTGGAACTGCTCGACCCGGAGGATGCGCCCGCGCTGGCACCGGTGCTCGGCGAAATGCGCGCGCAATCGCGCCGCATGGGCCAGATCGTGGAAGACCTGCTCACCCTCTCGCGGCTGGAAACCCAGCACCACGTCGAGGACGAGCGCGTGCCGATGGCGCCGCTGCTGGCCACCCTGCGCAAGGAGGCCGAGGCGCTCAGCCAGGGCCGCCACACCATCGTGGTGGAAGCCGACGCCGGGCTCGACCTGCTCGGCTCGTCCAAGGACCTGCACAGCGCGCTCTCCAACCTGGTCAGCAACGCGGTGCGCTACACCCCCGCCGGCGGCACCATCACCATCCGCTGGCGGCGCACCCCGGAGGGCGCCAGCTACTCGGTGAGCGACACCGGCTACGGCATTCCCGCCAGCCATCTCTCCCGCCTGACCGAGCGCTTCTACCGCGTGTCTTCGAGCCGCTCGCGCGGCACCGGCGGCACCGGGCTCGGGCTGTCCATCGTCAAGCACGTGCTGAACCTGCACCAGGCACGCCTGGGCATCGAGAGCGAGCCCGGCCGCGGCTCGACGTTTTCCTGCCACTTCGGCCCCGAGCGCCTGCTCGCGCCGGCACGCAGCCACGACGAAACCTGAAGCGCCGCGCGGCATCGCGCGCACCGGCCGTCGCGCTTGCGCCAGAATGCACGGATGCGACGCCCCGACACCCCAGCTTCCCCGCCCATCGACCTCGCCGCGCCCGAGCTTTATCTCAGCCGCGAACTGGCCGCGCTGGAATTCAACTTCCGCGTGCTGGCGATGGCGCGCGACCCCTCGGTGCCCCTGCTGGAGCGGTTGCGCTTCCTCAGCATCGTGGCCAACAACCTCGACGAGTTCTTCGAGGTGCGCGTGGCGATGCTCAAGCACCACCACGCCTACGGATCGGCTGCGCCGGGCCCCGACGGCCTGTCGCCGCCGGAACTGCTGGCACGCATCCGCAGCCGCGTGCTGGAGCTGGTCGCCGAGCAGTATGCAATCTGGCAGCAGGAACTGCGCCCGCAACTGGATGCCGAACACATCCACATCCTGACGCGCGCGCAATGGAGTGCGCGCCAGAAGCGCTGGCTGCAGGGCTATTTCGAGCACGAGGTGCTGCCGGTACTGTCGCCGCTGGGGCTGGACCCGGCGCATCCGTTCCCGCGCATCCTCAACAAGACGCTGAACATCGCGGTGGTGCTGAAGGGCCGTGACGCGTTCGGCCACGAAGGCCACATGGCCCTGGTGCGCGCGCCGCGCTCGCTGCCGCGGATCATCCGCGTGCCGGCCGAAGTCTGCGGCGAAGGCGAGCATTTCGTGTTCCTCGCCGAGCTGCTGCACGCCTTCGTCGACATGATGTTCCCCGGCTTCAAGGTGGTCGGCTCCTGGCAGTTCCGGGTTACCCGCAACAGCGAGCTGATCGTGGAGGAGGCCGAGGTGGAGAACCTCGCCCATGCGCTCAGCGAGGAACTGCTGGGCCGCGGCTACGCACGACCGGTACGGCTGGAGATCGCCACCGACTGCCCGCAGACCATCACTTCGATGCTGACGCGCAACTTCCAGCTGGAGGAAGCGGACGTGTACCGCTGCGACGGCCCGGTCAACATCATCCGCGCCGGGCTGATCTACGACTGGCTGGACCGTGCCGACCTGAAATACCCGCGCTTCACCCCGAAGCTGCCCATGGAACTGGAGGACAGCCGCGACAAGTTCGAGCGGATCGCCCAGCGCGACGTGCTGCTGCACCACCCGTACCAGAGCTTCACCGCGGTGGTGGAACTGCTGCGCCAGGCCAGCACCGACCCCAAGGTGCTGGCGATCAAGCAGACCCTGTACCGCGCCGGCGAAGACACGCCGCTGGTGGACCTGCTGGTGGAGGCGGCGCGCCACGGCAAGGACGTCACCGTGGTGATCGAGCTGCGCGCGCGCTTCGACGAGGAGGCCAACATCCGCCTCGCCACGCGCCTGCAGGAGGCCGGCGTGCAGGTGGTGTACGGCGTGGTGGGCTACAAGACCCACGCCAAGATGATGCTGATCGTGCGCCGCGAGAATGGCGTGTTGCGACGTTACGCGCACCTCTCCACCGGTAACTACCACCAGATCAACAGCCGCAGCTACACCGACATCGGCCTGATGACCGCCGACCCCGAGATCGGCGAAGACCTGCACAAGGTGTTCCAGCAGCTCTCGGGCCTGGGCCCGCGCATCGCGCTGAAGCGCCTGCTGCATTCGCCGTTCACGCTGTACACCGGCGTGATGGAGCGCATAGAGCGCGAGACCGAGCTGGCCCGCGCCGGCCGCCCCGCGCGGATCGTGGCCAAGCTCAACGCGCTGAACGAAGCGCACGTGATCGA
This sequence comes from Pseudomonadota bacterium, assembly GCA_021805685.1. GTDB lineage: Bacteria > Pseudomonadota > Gammaproteobacteria > Xanthomonadales > Rhodanobacteraceae > Rhodanobacter_A. Next base: position 2,454 of record JAJZET010000069.1, on the reverse strand, counting down.
GGCGCTGTACCGCGCCTCGCAGGCCGGCGTGGAGATCGACCTGATCGTGCGCGGCGCTTGCACACTGCGTCCCGGCCTGCCCGGCATCTCAGAACGCATCCGCGTGCGCTCCATCGTCGGGCGCTTCCTCGAACACAGCCGCGTGTACTGGTTCGGCAACGACGGCCAGCCCGAGCTGTTCTGCGCCAGCGCCGACTGGATGGAGCGCAACCTGATGCGCCGCATCGAGATCGCCTTCCCCATCCGCGACCCCGAACTGGCCGCACGCGTGTACGACGAAACCCTCGCCAACAGCCTCGCCGACAACACCCAGGCCTGGCTGCTGGGCGGCAATGGCCGCTACACCCGCGCCACCCCGGGCACGCAGACGCCCTACTGCGCGCAGCAGACGCTGCTGGACAAGCTGTGCCCGTGAAAACATGCAGCGCCACGCAGGAAGGTGCAATCTTCAAACAAGTCAGAGTACGGCTTTTTATGTGTACTCCAGCCCCTGTTTTTCCCAATCACTGCGACATGCTCGAAGAGGTGGGCACCGATTACGGCGTCCGCTCATAGTGGGTTGACAGATCCTCCAGTGAAAGTGTCGCTGGTTTGTTGAGCGCATCCACGTCGAAGGTGGCGTAATCGTCGCCGTAGAAACGGTAGCGCCAGGTCACGCGGAAGGTGTTCCCGTGCCAAGGCTCCAAATCGCCGGTGTAGTCGGGATTTCCGAGGCGCAGGACGAGATGGCCGTGGTCGATCGAGACGCGCGCACCACCGTCCAGCTCGTCCGAGTAGGTGCCCGCATAATCGGCCAGCGGCAATGGCGCCTTGCTGCCGGCGATGCGGGTGCGTGCCAGCGCCTTCTCACCGGAATCGCGCCTGACTTCATACTGCCGGTAGGTCGCCAACAGTGTAGGTTCGATGTCGTGTCGCGGTTGGTCGAGCATGTCTTGCAATACCCGCGCGACGATCGCGAAGCGTGCGTCGCCCTGACTATTCGACAGAACCATGACCCCGAGATGCACGTTGGGCACCATTGCCAACACCGAGGCCATGCCGTCGACATCACCAGGGTGCCAGACCAGCGTGTGGCCATACTCGTGCTGGATAAAGAATCCAAGGCCGTAGCTGTGAAAGGATCCCCCTGGCATCTGCACGCGAATCCAGTAGCTGGTGCCGTGGCCATGCGCCTGCTGGATGAGCACCTGCGGTGTTTCCATCGTGTGGACGACGCTGGGATCCAGCACCGCCTTGCCGTCGTACTTGCCGTCGGCCAGTAGCATCCGCAGCCAGTGGCTCATGTCGTTAGCGCTTGACCAGATGGCGCCATCGGCAGGAAGGACGTCAGCTGCGTGTGGCCATTCACGGTGGATCGCCGCGAGTTTGCCGTCAACCATGCCATGCGGCGTGGCTACATCGCTCGATTTTTCGATTGCAGATTCGGTGGTCACCGTGCGATCCATGCCGAGCGGCTGAAACAGATGTGCGACGACGTAGTCGTGCCAGCTCTGACCGGTGAGTGCAGGAATGAAGCGGCCGGCCGCGTCGTACTGGAGGTTGTTGTAGCAAAACGTGGTGCGGAAACCGTAGTCGGGCCTTTGATAGCGCACACGATGCAGCATGGTCGATGGATCGCTGGTGAACTCCATTGACGGATTGCAGTAGCCAGTGTGATGGGTCAGCAGGTCGCGCAGGGTGAGGCTCTGCGTGACGTAGGCGCTGGACAACTTGAAATCCTTGAGCACATCGACGACTGGCGTGTCCCAAGTCAGCTTGCCGGACGCGACCAGCGTGCCAAGCGCGGCGACGGTAAACGCCTTGGTGTTGGAGGCGATGCCGAACAGCGTGTCGGCATCGACCTTGCCGGGCTTGCCCAGTTCGCGCACGCCGTAGCCGCGCGCCAGCACCACCTTGCCATCCTTGACCACCGCGATCGCGAGGCCGGGCACGTGCCAGTCGTGCATGACTTGCCGTACGTAGGCATCCAGTCCTTGCAACGCTGCAGGCGTGGCCGCCCGTGACTGTGGCGTGGCCAGTGCCAATGGTGCAACCAGGCTCAGCAGCAACAAAATTGTCGGACGTCCGCGCATTACTCCCCCTCCCCTGGATACGACATGAGTCCAATACAGGGGCAGAGTAACCTCTCAAATGTGCCTGCGGGAACGGGACGTTCGGCGTTGGCCTTGCTCGGCCGACTGATCTTCTTCGTCCCGAAGGCTCGCCCGCGTTGCGCCTCGATGGCCACCCAAAAGTGCCCGGAGCCGGGGATGTGCTGGCGCTGGAGGTGCCGTCGGACGACGTCGGCTTCTTCGCACCGACGGTTCCCAGCTCCAGTTCGTAGTGGCGCCACCCCACCCTTCCGGCGCCTGTCCAAGCTGAAAACAGGACATCGTGGGGGTTGAACAGCGGATCGGGAAAACTCCACTCTGACCCCGGATTTCGGCATGATGTGCGTCGCGGTGCACATCCACG
>JAJZET010000203.1 GCA_021805685.1 Pseudomonadota bacterium | reverse complement strand
CCATGGCCGCGCCCGTACCCTGTAACGCCCTTCGGGCGTTACAGGGTACGGGCCACCTCGATACGCTCGAAGCACTCGATCTGGTCGCCGACCTTGACGTCGTTGTACTGCTTCACGGCGATACCGCATTCCATGCCGTTGCGCACTTCGTCGACCAGGTCCTTGAAGCGGCGGAGCGACTCCAGCTCGCCCTCGAACACCACTGTATTGTCACGCAACACGCGGATCGGCTTGCTGCGCTTGACGTGGCCTTCGGTGACCATGCAGCCGGCGACCGCGCCGAACTTGGAGCTGCGGAACACCTCACGCACCTGGGCGATGCCGAGGATCTCCTCGCGGATCTCCACGCCCAGCAGGCCGGATGCCGCCTGCTTCACCTGGTCGATCACGTCGTAGATGATCGAGAAATAGCGCACATCGAGGCCGGCGGTGTCGATCACCTTGCGCGCCGAAGCGTCGGCGCGCACGTTGAAACCGATCACCAGCGCCTTGGAGGCGGCGGCCAGGGTGGCGTCGGACTCGGTGATGCCGCCGACGCCGGCGGCAATCACGTTGACCTTGACGTTCTCGTTGCCGATCGCGCTGAGCGATTCGCGCAGCGCCTCGACCGAGCCCTGTACGTCGGCCTTGACCAGGATGTTGAGCGTCTGCTGGCCGGTGCCCTGGCCCATCTGCGCCATGATGTCCTCGAGGCGGTTGGCCTTGCTGACCATGCGCGTCTCGCGGCGCTTCAGCTGGCGCTCGGCGGCCACCTGCTTGGCCAGCTTCTCGTCGGCCACCACCACGAAATCGTCGCCCGCTTCCGGCACGCCGGAGAGACCCAGCACCTGTACCGGGATCGACGGGCCGGCTTCCTGCACGGTCTTGCCGGTTTCGTCGACCAGCGCGCGCATGCGGCCATACTCCACGCCACAGACCACGAAGTCGCCGCGCTTCAGCGTGCCCTGCTGCACCAGCACCGTAGCCACCGGGCCGCGGCCCTTGTCCAGGCTGGATTCGATCACCACGCCCGAGGCGGCGCCGTCGACCACCGCGGTCAACTCCATCACCTCGGCCTGCACCGAGATTGCGTCCAGCAGGGCGTCGATGCCCATGCCGGTCTTGGCCGACACCGGTACGAACGGCGTGTCGCCGCCCCACTCTTCCGGGATCACTTCCAGGTTGCCAAGGCCCTGCTTGACGTGGTCCGGGTTGGCGTCGGCCTTGTCCATCTTGTTGAGCGCCACGATCAGCGGCACCTTGGCCGCCTGCGCGTGCTTCACGGCCTCGGCGGTCTGCGGCATCACGCCGTCGTCGGCCGCCACCACCAGCACCACGATGTCGGTGGACTGCGCGCCGCGGGCGCGCATCGCAGTGAACGCGGCGTGGCCCGGAGTGTCGAGGAAGGTGACCACGCCCTTCGGCGTTTCCACGTGATAGGCGCCGATGTGCTGGGTGATGCCACCGGCTTCGCCCGAAGCGACCTTGGTCCGGCGGATGTAGTCGAGCAACGAGGTCTTGCCGTGGTCGACGTGACCCATGATGGTGACCACCGGCGGACGCGGGTGCTTCTCGCCCTCCAGCTCCACGCTTTGGGTGTGTGCGGCCAGCGCGGCCTCGGCGTTGTTGGCATTGGCCTCGACCACCTCGTGGCCGAGCTCCTCCACCACCAGCGTCGCGGTGTCGCGATCGATGGTCTGGTTGATGGTCGCCATCACGCCCATCTTGAACAGCGCCTTGACCACCTCGGAGCCCTTGACCGCCATCTTCTGCGCCAGCTCGGCGACGACGTTGGCGTCGCCGACCACCACCTCGCGCACGACCGCGGCGGTGGGACGGGTGAAGCCATGCGCGCCGGACGCCGGCGTGCCGCCACGCACGGCCTCGCGGGCAGCGCCCTTGACCGGCTTGCCGCGCTTGCCGCTGGAGCGGCGGGCGCGATCGGCGTCGCTCAAATGCAACTCGCCGGCGGCGAAGCGCTTGCCGCCAGCCACGTCCTCGCGATCGCGGCCGCCATGGCGGGATTTGCCGCGCGCATCGCCCGCCGCCGCAGGTGCGGCGGCGCGTGCCGCTGCCGGTGCGGGGGCCGGTGCAGGTGCGGGCGCCGGCTTGACCAGCTTCTCGCGCTTGCGCGGCTCATGCACCTGCGGAACGATCATGCCCAGGCCGCGCGTATCGAGGCGCTGCACCGCCGGCTGGACCGGCTCGGCGACATCGCCGCCGTTCGCCGGCAATTCCGCTTGCGGAACGGGTTCGGAAACACTTTCTTCCGGCTCAACAACCGGCTCAACCGCAGCGACGTCGACGTGCACCGCCTCGACCGCGGCCTCGGCTTCGCGGCGACGCTCCTCGGCCTGCTCCTGGGCGTGGCGACGCTCCTCTTGCTCGCGCTGCTGGGCTTCCTGCCTGCGCTGCTCGGCCTCGCGGCGATCGTGCTCTTCCTGCGCGCGCTGCTCGCGCGATTCGGCAAGCTTGCGCACGGCCTCTTCGCGCTCCGGCTCGACGCTCGCTTCCTCCGCGATCACGCTGCGCTTGACGTAAGTACGCTTGGCGCGCACCTCGATGTTCACCGTCTTCGCGGTGGCCGCGGCACCGCGGCCGCCCGGCGTGGAAACTTTCAGTTCACCCACCACGCGGCGTTTCAGCGTGATCTGGCGCGGTGCACTGTCGGCCGCCTCGGCCGCCGGCTCACCCTTGCCGTGGGTGCGGCGCAGGAAGCCCAGCAGCTTCATGCGCTCGGTGGTGCTGATGAGTTGATCGGGCTTGGAGAAATTCATGCCGGCTTCGGCAAGCTGCGCGAGCAGCTTGTCCATCGGCAATTTCACCTGCTCGGCAAGTTGTTTGATCGTGATGTCCGACATCGTGTTGTTTCTCCGCCTTTCCCGCGCTTGTCGCCCGTGCGGCCGTTGCCGCGCGAACACCGCCATCCCTGGTGGAAGGCCACTGGCCTTCCTCGGCGCGCCCGTCCGGGGCGCGGCCGTTCGCGGTTAGCCGCCCTTCTCCAGTTGCTCGATCATCGGCGCGCGCGCCGCCATGATCAGCGCCGCCGCCCGCTCTTCGGTCATGCCTTCGATGTCGATCAGGTCGTCCACCGCCTGATCGGCGAGGTCATCCACGCTGACCACCCCACGCGCCGCAAGCGCGTAGGCCGTCTCGTCGTCCATGCCATCGAGCGCCACCAGCTCCTCGCTGGGCTGGTGGCCATCGAGGTTCTCCTCGACGGCCAGCGCCTCGGTGAGCAGCGCATCGCGGGCGCGGGCGCGCAGCTCCTCGACGATGTCCTCGTCGAAGCCCTCCACCGCCAGCAGCTCGGCGCTGGGCACGTAGGCGATTTCCTCGACGCTGGAGAAGCCCTCCTGCACGAGGATGTTGGCGATCTCCTGGTCCACCTCGAGCTTTTCCATGAACAGGGTGCGGGCAGCCTCCTGCTCGGCTTCGCTCTTGGCGGCGACCTGGTCCTGCGTCATCACGTTGAGCTGCCAGCCGGTGAGCTTGCTGGCGAGGCGCACGTTCTGGCCGCCGCGGCCGATCGCCTGGGACAGCTTGTCCTCGGCCACCGCGATGTCCATCGAGTGCTTGTCCTCGTCCATGATGATGGACTGCACCTCGGCCGGCGCCATCGCGTTGATGACGAACTGCGCCTGGTTCTCGTGCCACAGGATGATGTCCACGCGCTCGCCGTTGAGGTCGTTGGACACCGCCTGCACGCGCGAGCCGCGCATGCCGATGCATGCACCGATGGGATCGGTACGGCTGTCGTGGGCCAGCACGGCGATCTTGGCGCGATCACCCGGATCGCGGGCGCAACCCTTGATCTCGACCAGGCCCTGGCCGACTTCCGGCACCTCGAGCTTGAACAGCTCGATCATGAATTCCGGCGCCGCGCGCGACACGAACAGCTGCGGCCCGCGCACTTCGGACTTCACCTCGTACAGATAGCCGCGCACGCGGTCGCCCACGCGCACGGACTCGCGCGGAATGGTCTTGTCGCGCGGGATGAAGGCCTCGGCGTTGCCGCCGAGGTCGAGGTAGATGTTGCCGCGCTCGACGCGCTTGACGATGCCGGTGATCAGCTCGCCCACGCGATCCTTGTAGGCATCGACCACCTGCTGGCGCTCGGCTTCGCGCACCCGCTGCACGATCACCTGCTTGGCGGCCTGCGCGGCGATGCGGCCGAACTCGGCGTTCTCGATCTGGGTCTCGATGTACTCGCCCACCTGGGCGTCGGCGCGCTCATCCACCGCGTCCATCAGGCGCAGCTGGTAGAACGGCGACTCCATCTCGCCGTCGTCGGCGATGACTTCCCAGCGACGGAAGGTCTCGTAGTCGCCGGTATCGTGGTCGATGGAAACGCGAATGTCCGGCTCCTCGTCCGGATAGCGCTTCTTGGCGGCCGAAGCCAGCGCGGCCTCCATCGCCTCGAAGATCACCTCGCGCGGCACGCCCTTCTCGTTGGCAACGGCGTCGACCACCAGCAAAAGTTCTTTGCTCATTGCTGCAGCTCCATGGGCGCCCTGATGGCGGCCAGTAAAATTTTGCATTCGTCCGTGACTGCTTGGGTTAAGAAGCAGCCTCCCTGGCCGCACTTTTCAATTTTTTGCTTCGCCCGTGATCTTGGGTAGCGGGAAGCGACTGTCCATGGTCGTACTCCCCGATTCAATGCCGCCTCAATCAACCTTCTTCTTGCTGGGGCCCTTGCCGGGCTTGGGCTTGGGTGCATAGCCAAGCTCCACCCAGTCCGGCACCACGCGGGCGCTTTCGACCTGCCCGTGGTCGAAGGCGAACACCTTGCCCTCGGCTTCCAGCGAGATGCGTTCGCCTTCCACCGCCAGCAGCTTGCCGCGCAGGCGGCGACGCCCTTCCAGCGGCGCGCGCAGCAGCAGCTTCACTTCCTGGCCGGTCACGCGCGCAAACTGCGCGGCGGTGAACAGCGGGCGGTCGATCCCGGGCGAGGAAACCTCCAGCACGTAGTGGCCGGGGATGGGATCCTCCACGTCCAGCAGCGCGGAAAGCTCGCGGCTGGCCGCCTCGCAATCCTCGATGCCCACTTCGCGCCGCTCACCATCCGTGGCAACCGCGCCTTCGGGAATATCCAGGTAGACGCGCAGCGTGCTCTGCCCCTGCGAGGGCAGGAACTCCACGCCCATGCACTCCAGGCCGAGGTCGGCAAGGGCGGCGCTGAAACGTTGTGCGAGTGCGTGTGTATCCATCATGCATCCCAGATCGCGAAAACAAAAAATGGGCTCAACGGCCCATTCCCTGCCCCTTGCCGGAGCGTCCTCGCCGATGTACCGACTCCAGGCGGCTCCTCGGGCGTTCGCCAGCGGCAAGAAGCCGCGAAAAACGCGACGCCGTCCTGGCGCCCAACAAAAAAGCCTCACGAGGAGGCTTTCTTGTTCCAAGAAAGTATCTGGTAGCGGGGGCAGGATTCGAACCTGCGACCTTCGGGTTATGAGCCCGACGAGCTGCCAGACTGCTCCACCCCGCATCAGAGTCCGAAGATTCTAGCGAGACTTGCCATTTATCGCAAGCCTCGCCGAAGGACTTTCCATCAAATGTTTCGATCAGCCGAGGCCGAACGAACGGCGGCACCAGCCCAGCAGCGGGCCCCAGTACACGCCCAGCACCAGCAGCGCCAGCGCATTGATCGACAACACCACGCGCAGCGAGGCATCGGCCTGCGGCTGGTCGGCACCGCCCTCTTCCGGCTTGTCGAAATACATCACCTTGACCACGTGCAGGTAGTAGTAGAGGCCGATGATCGCGAACACCGCGCCGACGATGGCCAGCCACAGCATGTGCGCGTCAATCGCCGCCTGCAGCACGAGGTACTTCGCGTAGAAG
>JAJZET010000288.1 GCA_021805685.1 Pseudomonadota bacterium | reverse complement strand
CGAACCCTTGGGCTTTACCCAGCTCTATCCGCTGTTTTCCTCGGTGCGCATGGTGCGCACCTGGCTGCTCAACGACCTCTTCGTGGCCGCGCATGCGCGCCGCCAGGGCGTGGCGAAGGCACTGCTCGAAGCGGCGGTCGTGCACGCGAAGAAGTCGGGCGTGGCGAGCCTGTCGCTCTCCACCGCGCACGACAACCTGCCGGCGCAGGCGCTGTACGAATCGCTGGGCTGGCAGCGCGACACGCAGTTCCGCGAATACAACCTCACGCTTTGAAGGATCGCCGGATGCTCCATCTCGCTTCCCAGTCGCCGCGCCGTCGCGAACTGCTGGCCCAGCTCGGCGTGGATTTCCGCGTGGTCGACGTCGACGTGCCCGAGCTGCGCGCGGCGGGGGAGTCGCCGCGCGAGTACGTGAACCGCGTCGCCCGCGACAAGGCGCGGGCCGGCTTCGCCGCACTGGCGGGCGCCGCCGATGCCGTGGTGCTGGGTGCGGACACCGAGGTGGTGCTGGACGACGAGGTCTTCGGCAAGCCGCGCGATGCACAGGATGCCGCCGCGATGCTGCGCCGCCTCTCCGGTCGCACGCACGCGGTGGTCTCCGCCGTGTGGCTGGTCGATGCGCGGGGCGAGCGCAACGCCTGCAGCGTGTCGCGGGTGCGCTTCGCTGAGCTGGACGAGGCCGCTGTCGGCGCCTACGTCGCCACCGGCGAGCCGTTCGGCAAGGCCGGTGCCTACGCGATCCAGGGACGCGGGGCGACGCTGATCGAGCATCTGGAAGGCAGCTATTCCGGCGTGATGGGCCTGCCGCTGTTCGAGACGGCGCAATTGCTGCGCGCGGCGGCCATCTACCCGGGGTGATGCAGCGTCACGAACATCGCCAGCATCGCCAGCAGGTTGTTGCAGCCGTGGGCGATCACCGAAGGCCATAGCGAACCCGAGCGCAGCCGCAGCCATGCCAGCGCCACGCCCAGCAAGGCGAGGTTGGGCAAGGCGTACCACTGCCAATGCAGGTCGGGAAGGTGCACCAGTGCGAACAGCGCGGCGCTGGCGAGTGCGGCCGGGACGACGCGCAGGTGGCGCAGCAGGGCGGAGAGCAGCACGCCGCGGAACAGCAGCTCCTCCACCACCGGGCCGATGCTCGCCACCACCAGGGTCAGCGCGATGCGGAAGCCGAGGCCGGCGTCGTCGCCCAGTTGCTTCACGTCCTGCGGTACGGCGTGGCCGCGTGCGAGCAATTCGGTGAGCTGGCCGCCGATCCACGGCATCGACAGCCCGACCACGGCAGCGGCGGCGCACCACGCCACGGCCGGCACGGTGAAGCCGAAGCCCGGCGGTTGCGCCTGCGTCCACAGTTGCGGCCAGAACCGTCGCGCCAGCCACAGCGTGATCGCCGCATCGCCGACCAGCACGATCACCACCAGCGCGCTCCGGGTGTTCGCGCTTGCCATGGCGCCCCAGATGTCGCGCATCGGGGCGCCATGGTGAACCACGCCGAGGGCGAAGCCCAGCAGCAAGCCGGCGAGCATGCCGATAGCCACCTGCAGCGCGAAATACAACACGATCATGCCCAGCGCATGGCCCAGGTCCGGCTGGCGTGGCGGGCGCGCCGTGCCCGCGGGCAGTGAAGGCGGCAGACTGTAGCGTGGTGCATCCATCGAACGGGGAACCCTCGTGAAACGCTGGAACGCGCGGTACCGCGTTGCGTGGCTGCATCTTGGCGGCTGCGCGCGAACCGGTGCAACCGCCATCCGGCATGGTTCAGGGGCCGCCACGGGGCCCGGAGTTCGCCTCGGGCGTGCGCCGGCTGGGCGGCCTCCAGCGGGTGGCGGGCACCGCCCTCCCGGCGCGTCGGGCGGAAACCGCGGATGCGCCTTGTATAGTTACGGCCCTTTCCAGCGCCACGGCGCCGCCGCGCTCCCATGTTCGCATTCGACTGGCTGACCGATCCCGCCGCCTGGGCCGGTCTTCTCACCCTGGTGGTGCTGGAGATCGTGCTCGGCATCGACAACCTGGTGTTCGTCGCGATCCTGTCCGACAAGTTGCCGCACCAGCAACGCGACCGTGCCCGGCTGCTCGGCCTTGGCGTCGCGCTGGCGATGCGCCTGCTGCTGCTGGCGGCGATGTCGTGGCTGGTGCAGCTCACCACGCCCATCGTCCAGTGGCATGGCATCGCGCTGTCGTGGCGCGACATCATCCTGCTCGCCGGCGGCGGATTCCTGTTGTTCAAGGCCACGCTGGAACTGCACGAGCGGCTGGAGGGCGGCGACGAGCGTGCCGAGGGCGACCGCAGGCCGGCGCGCTTCTGGCTGGTGGTGGCGCAGATCGTGGTGCTGGACCTGGTGTTCTCGCTGGATTCGGTGATCACCGCGGTGGGCATGGCCAACCACCTCACGGTGATGATGATCGCCGTGGTGATCGCGGTGCTGCTGATGATCATGGCGAGCAAGCCGCTGACCGCCTTCATCAACGCGCGGCCCACGGTGGTGATCCTGTGCCTGTCGTTCCTGCTGATGATCGGTTTCAGCCTGGTCGCCGAGGGCTTCGGCTTCCACATCCCGAAGGGTTACCTGTACGCCGCGATCGGCTTCTCCATCGGGATCGAGGCGCTCAACCAGACCATGCGCCGCAATCGCCAGCGCAGCCTGCTGGCCAGCGCGCGTACCCTGCGCGAGCGCACGGCGCAGGCCGTGCTGCGCCTGCTCGGCAGCGGCGGCGTGGAGGAAGAGGCCGCGCCGGCCTCGGCCGCGGGAGGCGGCGCGGTGTTCGGCAAGGACGAGCTGGCCATGGTGCAGGGCGTGCTCGATCTCGCGCATCGGCCGGTGCGCTCGATCATGACGCCGCGCCCGGAGATCAGCTGGATCGATCCGCGCGAGGATGCCGACAGGCTGCGTGCGGAGGTCGCCGCCTGCGGCCATCACTGGGTGCCGCTGGCGGAAGACGACCTCGACCAGTTGGTCGGCGTGGCCACGTCGCACGATCTGCTGGCCAGCCTGCAGGAGCACGGCCGCATCGATGTCGAGCGGGTGGCGCGCAAGCCGATGACCGTCCTGGAATCGCTGAGCGTGCTGCGCCTGATCGACGAGTTCCGCCGCTCGCCGCTGCAGGTGGCGCTGGTGGTGGACGAATACGGCAGCGTGCTGGGCATGGTCACGCCGGCCGATGTGCTGGCGACCATCGCCGGCGAATTCAACGACGCCGGCGGCGGCGATCCTGCCGCGGTGCGCGAAGGCGACGGTGCCTGGCTGCTCGACGCCAGCCTCGACCTGCGCCGGGTGGAGCACCTGCTGGGCCATCGCCTGAGCAGTGACGACGGCTTCGCCAGCCTCGCCGGCTACGCCCTGCAGCAACTGGGGCGCCTGCCGACGGCGGGCGAGCGCTTCAACAGCGACGGCCTGCAGTTCGAGGTGGTGGCGATGGACGGCGCGCGCATCGAACGCCTGCGCGTGGCACCGGCCTGATCGAATCGTTCGCCCACTGGGCCGGGGCGGCTCAGTGCAGCCCCTGCCAGATCGCCTGCAGCAGCTCGCCGCTGGCATCGCTGCCCTGTTCCCAGTACATCAGGCCGCCGAGGTGCCGTGTCTTGACGTACGCGGCCTTGGCGGCGATGGACTGCGGATCGTCGTAGGTGATGAAGCGGCGCGTCCGCGCATTCCACAGGTAGGGCGCGTCGGCCTTCGCGTCCCAGTAGCGCACGTAGCCGTTGCGACCGATGAAATCGGCCTTGAGCTCCGGCCAGTCGTGGCCACCCTGGTAGTGGCCATACGGCTGGAACAGCCCGTGGTGGGCCGGGCCGACGTCGGCGAACTCACGGCCATAGAACGCCACGCCGGGCACCAGCTTCGAGGCAGGCACGCCGGCGGCGAGGAACTGCCGCACCGCACGCGCCAGCGTGCGCGCATCGGCCGGCGCCCGTGCGGAAGCGTGCAGGCCGGTGTGGTTGCAGGTGGTCGGCGTCATCGCGTTGCAGAAGTCGTAGGTCATCATGTTGAACCAGTCCAGCGACGGCGCCACCGCGGCGAGGTCGATGCCGTCCACGAACGGACCATCGGCGGCGGCAATGGTAAGCAGGTAATGCCTGCCGTGGCCGGCGCGGTCCAGCGCGGCGCGCAGCGCCTGCACCAGTGCGGTGAAGTGCGCGCGGTCCTGCGGGCTGGAGGCGATGCCGGACTCGTGATGGCCGGGGTATTCCCAGTCCACGTCGAGGCCGTCGGCATGCGTTTGCTCAAGCAGGGCGGCGGCGCTGTCGGCGAAGCGCTGGCGGCTCGCCGCGGTCATCGCCGCCTCGGAGAAGCCGCCCACGGTCCAGCCGCCCACCGAAACCATCACCTTGAGTCGTGGATGCGTGGCCTTCAGCGCGATGCGTTGCTGCAGCAGGGCACGGGCCGTGGGGGGCAGCGCTACGCGGCCGTCGACCGGACGTGCGAAAGCGAAGATCAGGGTGTCGATGCGATCCAGCTGGGCATCCGGGATGGGGTGCTTCGCCGTGTCGTAGGCCACCACGCGGTAGTGATCCCGCGCCGCCGCCGAGGCGTGTGCGGACAGCAGGCAGGCGAGCATCGCCAGTAGCGGGAGCAGGGGCGGTCGGCGCGAAGGCATCGGGATCGTTCCGCAACGGGGGGAAGCGCGATCATCGCAGCGCTTCGGCGACGCGGCCAGTGCGAACTAGACTGGGCGCCGGATTTGCCCGAGTGCCCTGCGTGAACCCTGCCGACCGCCCCGACGACCCGCGCCCCCAGCCGCCGCCCGAGCCCGACCCCGGCGAATGCTGTGGCAACGGCTGCGATCCGTGCATCTACGACCTCTACAACGACCAGGTGGCGTATTACCGCACGGCATTGGCGGCGTGGAAGGCGCGGCATCCGGACGCGTGAGCCGCATTGGCAAGTGCGTTTGCCGCCCCCAGATCGGCGGGCATCGTGCCAGTGGATGCCGCCATGATTCCTTTTTCCGTACTCGACCTCGCGCCGATCACCGCGGGCAGCGATGCCGCGCAGGCGTTCCGCAACACGCTAGACCTGGCGCAGCTCGCCGAACGGCTGGGCTACACGCGCTACTGGCTGGCCGAGCACCACAACATGCCGGGCATTGCCAGCGCGGCGACCGCGGTGCTGATCGGCCACGTGGCCGCCGGCACCTCGACCATCCGCGTGGGTGCGGGCGGCATCATGCTGCCGAACCATGCGCCGCTGCAGGTGGCCGAGGCGTTCGGCACGCTGGCCGCGTTGCACCCGGGGCGGATCGATCTCGGTCTTGGCCGGGCGCCCGGCACCGACCACGCCACCGCGCGGGCGCTGCGCCGCTATTACGACAGCGCCGACGCATTCCCGCAGGACGTGGTGGAGCTGCTCGGTTATTTCGAGCCGGCCGTGCCGGGCCAGGCGGTGCGCGCCGTGCCCGGCGCGGGCAGCGCGGTGCCGGTGTGGATCCTCGGCTCCAGCCTGTTCGGCGCGCGGCTGGCCGCGCAACTGGGCCTGCCGTATGCGTTCGCCTCGCACTTCGCGCCCGATGCGATGGACGAGGCGCTGGCCCTGTATCGGCGCGACTTCGAGCCTTCGGCGCGCCTGGCGCAGCCTTACGCCATGCTCGGCATCAACGTGGTGGCGGCCGGCAGCGATGCCGAGGCGCGTCGCCTGTTCACCACCCAGCAGCAGAGCTTCATCAACCTGCGGCGCGGGCAGCCCGGGCTGATTCCGCCGCCGATCGACGACATCGAGGCGTACTGGACGCCGACGGAAAAGCTGATGGTGGAGCGGGCGCTGGCCTGCGCCGTGGTGGGCGATGCCTCGACGGTGAAGCAGGGCCTGGCGGAGTTCGTCGCGCGCCACCGGCCGGACGAGCTGATGATCACCAGCAACGTGTTCGAGCATGCGTTGCGGCGGCGGTCGTATGAG
>JAJZET010000287.1 GCA_021805685.1 Pseudomonadota bacterium | reverse complement strand
GTGGCGTGGTATGTGCACAGCTACCCGCTGTTCCAGCAGGCCTACCGCGAACTGGGCTATCCCAAGGGCTACTTCAACGATCGCCTGATCGCCGCCATCGACGACATGCTGGCCGCGCCCGCCCCGGCGCAGGCCCCCGCGCTGCAGCTGGTGAACGGACGCTACACCTACGCCGATCCCGCGCTGGAATCACTCTCGGTGGGGCAGAAGCTGATGTTGCGGCTCGGTCCGGCCAACGAGGCCGAGTTCAAGGCCAAGCTGCGCGTGATCCGCAACCTGCTGACGGCGCGGCCGCCGTCGCGCTGAGCGGGCGCGGCTTCAGTCGGCCGCGCAGGACAGGGCGCGCCGTGCCGCTTCGTCGGCGCGGCGCGTATGCGTCTCGGAACACCACGACACCAGCTCATGCGCCACGGATGATCGCGCCGGCGTGGGCGAAGCGGATGGTCTCTTTCCTGCCAGCATCCCTGCCACCCTGCGTGCCGCGCGTTCCACTGCGCGGCGGGTCAGCGGCATGTGCATGCGGTTCCTCTCGGCCCCCTGTAGGCCGCAACGTGGACTTGGCCACAACCTCATGGTCCGCACAAAGGGTGACGTTCGCCTGAGCCACAAGTCATGGCCACGGCCGAACCCGATCCGGCGCACAATGCGTCCTTCCCCGCCGAATACGGAGTCCGTCATGCGTCCTGCCGTACTTGCTGCACTGCTCGCGCTGACCCTGCCGGCCGCCGCGTCGGCCCTGCCGGCGGCCGCCGGCAAGCAGGCCACGCCCGCCTATGTCACCGCCGCGATCAACGACCCGGCGCGCGCCGCCGATCGCCACGACGACGCCCGTCGCCAGATGGCCGCGGTGATGACCTTCACCGAGGTGAAGCCCGGCCAGAAGGTCGTCGAACTCGTCCCCGGCAGCGGCTACTGGACCCGCGTGTTCAGCGCCATCGTCGGGCCGACCGGCCGTGTCTACACCATCTGGCCGGACGAGATGGCGAAGTATTCGACCAAGAGCTACGCGCAATGGCAGAAGCTGGTGACCACCGCGCACTACGGCAACGTGAGCCTGCTCAAGCAACCCGCCGCCCGCTTCGACGTGCCGAACGGCATCGACCTGGTATTCACCTCGCAGAACTACCACGACTACCACGATCCCTTCATGGGCCCGGTGGACATGGCCAAGTTCGACAAGAAGGTGTTCGACGCGCTCAAGCCCGGCGGCCTGTTCGTGGTGATCGACCACGTGGCCCCGGCCGGTTCCGGCCTGGCCGACACCGACACCTTGCACCGCATCGACCCCGCGGTGGTGAAGAAGGAGGTCGAGGCGGCCGGCTTCGTCTTCGACGGCGAGAGCAATGCCTTGCGCAACCCTGCCGATCCGCACACCAAGGCCGTCTTCGACAAGTCGATACGCGGCCACACCGACCAGTTCATCTATCGCTTCCGCAAGCCGCAGTGACCGTTGGCAGCCGGCGGGCCACGGACGGCCCGCACGCCGCCCATCCCGTCGTGATCGGCGGCGGCGCGTCCTGAAAGGGCGGGGCCGTACTTCCAGGGCGTAGCGAACAGGCTGCGCCCTGGGGTGGGCACACGCAGCGAGCTACCATCGCCGCATGTCCCCGCTGCATTTCGACAACGCTTTCGTCCGTGAACTCGCCGGCGATCCCTTCGACGCACCCGGTCCACGCGAGGTGCCTGGCGCCTGCTTCTCGCGGGTCATGCCCACGCCGGTAGCCGCGCCACGGCTGCTCGCGCATTCGGCGGAGATGGCCGCTGCATTGGGTTTCGAGGCCGAGGCACTCGCCAGCGACGGCTTCGCGCAGATGTTCGGCGGCAACGCGCTGCTGCCGGACATGCAGCCCTGGGCGGCGAACTACGGCGGCCACCAGTTCGGCGTGTGGGCGGGCCAGCTTGGCGACGGTCGTGCGATCTCGCTGGGCGAGGTGGTCGCGGCGGGCGGCGAGCGATGGGAGCTGCAGCTGAAAGGGGCCGGCCCCACGCCGTACTCGCGCGGCGCGGACGGCCGCGCGGTGCTGCGCTCCTCGATCCGCGAATTCCTGTGCAGCGAAGCGATGCACCACTTGGGCATTCCCACCACGCGTGCGCTGTGCCTGGTCGGCACCGGCGAGGCGGTGGTGCGCGACATGCTCTACGACGGCCACCCGCGTGCGGAGCCGGGCGCCATCGTCTGCCGCGCGGCGCCGTCCTTCATCCGTTTCGGCAGCTTCGAGCTGCCCGCGTCGCGCGGCGATACGGCACTGCTTCGGCAACTGGCCGACTTCACCATCCGCCGCGATTTCCCCCACCTCGCGGGGCAGGGCGAGAGCCTGTACGGCGACTGGTTCGGCGAGATCTGCGCGCGCACCGCGCAGCTGGTTGCCGGGTGGTTGCGCGTGGGTTTCGTGCACGGGGTGATGAACACCGACAACATGTCCATCCTCGGCCTCACGCTCGACTACGGCCCCTATGGCTGGGTCGACGACTACGATCCGGACTGGACGCCGAACACCACCGACGCGCAGCGCCGCCGCTACCGCTACGGCCAGCAGCCGAACGTGGCGTGGTGGAACCTTTCGCGGCTCGCCGCCGCGCTCGCACCGCTGTTCGGCGACGTCGCGCCGCTGCAGGCCGGGCTGGACCGCTACGCCGCCACCTATGCCGAGGCGGACCGCGCCAACATCGCCGCCAAGCTCGGCCTTGCCGCCTGCCGTGACGGGGATGCGGCATTGATGCAGTCGTTGCAGGCCTTGCTGCACGATGCCGAGGTGGACATGACACTATGGTTCCGCGGCCTCGCCGACGTCGACCCGGCCCGTCCGCAACTGGAACCGCTGCACGACGCGTTCTACGACGCATCCAAACGCCGTGTGCACGAAGCCGCCTTCGTCGACTGGCTGGCGCGCTACGCCGCCCGCCTCGCCGACGATCCGCTGCCCGTCGCCGTGCGTCGCGCCCGCATGGACGCGGCCAACCCGCGCTACGTGCTGCGCAACTACCTCGCCCAGCAGTCAATCGAGCGCGCCGAGCAGGGTGACTGCAGCGGCATCCACGAACTGCTCGACGTATTGCGCCGTCCGTACGACGAGCAGGCCGGCCGCGAGGCATACGCGGGGAAGCGCCCCGACTGGGCGCGGCACAGGCCCGGCTGTTCGATGCTTTCGTGCAGTTCCTGATTCAGGGCATGTATCCACGCACGATCCACACCCACGGGAACATGCGGAACTCCGGCCACGAGCGCCGCACCTCGAAGCCCGCCTCGCGCAGCGTATGCGCGTAGTGCGCGGTGTGGCGGAAGTCCAGCAGCGCGAGCCGGCCGGCGGGCCTGAGCACGCGGGCGATTTCGCGCACGGCCTGCTCGCGTTCGGTTTCGGTGGGCAGGTTGTGGATGGCGAGGCTGGAGACCACCAGGTCGAAGCTGGCGTCGGCATAGGGCAGATGGCGCATGTCGCCGGTGTCGATCCGCACGCGGTCGCGCAGTCCGGCCAGCTCGGCATTGCGTGCGGTGGCCGCGGCGGCGTTGCCGCTCTGGTCGTGCCGGCTCCACAGGTCGATGCCGGTGACGTGGCCGCGTGGCAGCTGCCTGGCGGTTTCGAGCAGGAGCATGCCGCGTCCACAGCCGACATCCAGCGCGTGCTCGTCGCCGCGCAGCGCCAGCGTGCCAATCATCCGCCGTAGCACGAGCCGCTTGCCGTACAGGCTGCTCAGCGCCATCAGCAGGGCTTCGGCCAGCATCACCAGGCCGGTGTAGCGCATGGTCCACGCCAGCGCCGGCGCGAGGCCGGCGAACAGGCTGGCGGCGATCAGCAGCGGGCCGCCGGCGACGAATCCCAGCACCAGCGTGGGCGCATCGATGCCGAATCGCGGCTGTCCGTGGCGAATGGCTTCGGTCCGGCTCTCCCCCATGATCCCGTCTCCGTGGCGATGGCAAGGTGCAGCTTGCGTCGGCCAGCCCGGGCGATCCAGTGACGGCTGTCATGCGGTTGCGACGTGCGCTGCCCGCGGGCGGTCAGGCCGGCCGCCGCGCGCCCAGCAGCACCAGCACTTCCTGCGCGCTGCGGATGCGCTCGCTGGCGCCGGGCAGCTCGAGGGTGACGCGCAGCTTGTCCTGGCCTTCGAGCTTGTACACGCGCGGCAGGCTCTGGATCAGCTTGATGATCAGCAGAGGGTCCATCTCGGGTTTTTCGCGGAACAGGATGCGGCCGCCGTTCGGGCCGAAGTCCAGCTTGCGGATGCCCAGCGGCGTGGCCATCAGCTTCAGGCTGGACAGCGCGAACAGCGTCTTGGTCGGTTCGGGCAGCAGGCCGAAGCGGTCGATCATTTCCACCTGCAGGTCGCGCAGCTGGTCCTCGTTGCGCGCGCTGGCGATGCGCTTGTACAGCGTCAGCCGCGTGTGCACGTCGGGCAGGTAGTCGTCCGGGATCAGCGCGGGCAGGTGCAGTTCGACTTCCGTCTCGTGCTCGCTGGACAGGTCGAAGTCGGGCACCTTGCCGCTCTTCAGCGCGCGCACGGCGCGGTCCAGCAGCTCGGTGTACAGGCCGAAGCCGATCTCCTGGATCTGGCCGGACTGCTCGTCGCCGAGCAGCTCGCCCGCGCCGCGGATCTCCAGGTCGTGGGTGGCCAGGGTGAAGCCGGCGCCGAGTTCCTCCAGCGAGGCCAGCGCCTCCAGTCGCTTCTCCGCGTCGGCGGTGATCGACTTGCGGTCGGGCACGATCAGGTAGGCGTAGGCGCGGTGGTGCGAACGGCCCACGCGGCCGCGCAGCTGGTGCAGCTGGGCCAGGCCGAAGCGGTCGGCGCGGTCGATGATGATGGTGTTGGCGGTGGGTATGTCGATGCCGGTCTCGATGATGGTGGTGCACACCAGCACGTTGAAGCGCTGGCGGTGGAAATCCGCCATCACGCGCTCCAGCTCGCGTTCGGCCATCTGGCCGTGGGCCACGCCGATGCGCGCCTCCGGGATCAGCTCCTCCAGCTCGCGCGCGGTGCGCTCGATGCTCTCCACCTCGTTGTGCAGGAAATACACCTGGCCGCCGCGCTGCAGCTCGCGCTGGAACGCCTCACGGATGGTGGCCGGGTCCCATGCGCTGATGAAGGTGCGCACCGCCATGCGGTGCGCCGGCGGGGTGGTGATCAGCGAGAGGTCACGCAGCCCGCTCATCGCCATGTTCAGCGTGCGCGGGATCGGCGTGGCGGTCATGGTGAGCAGGTCGACTTCCGCGCGCAGCTTCTTCAGCTGTTCCTTCTGCCGAACGCCGAAGCGCTGCTCCTCGTCCACCACCACCAAACCGAGATTCTTGAACTTGATGTCCGGCTGCAGCAGCTTGTGCGTGCCGACGATCACGTCGATCTGGCCGTCGGCGAGGCGCTTCAGCGCCTCGTTCACTTCCTTGGTGGACTTGAAGCGCGAGAGCACGTCCACCTTCACCGGCCAGTCGGCAAAACGGTCGGCGAAATTGCGGTAGTGCTGCTGGGCGAGCAGGGTGGTCGGCACCAGCACCGCCACCTGCTTGCCTGCGGTGGCGGCGGCGAAGGCGGCGCGCAGCGCCACCTCGGTCTTGCCGAAGCCCACGTCGCCGCAGATCACGCGATCCATCGCGCGCGGCGCGGCGAGGTCGGCCAGCACGGCGGCGATCGCCTGCTCCTGGTCGGGGGTTTCCTCGAACGGGAAGCTGGCGCCGAACTCCTCCACCAGCAGGCGGTCGATCGCCAGCGACTGGCCGCCGCGCGCCTCGCGCTGGGCGTAGATCGCCAGCAGCTCGGCCGCCACGTCGCGCACCTTCTCGGCGGCCTTCTTGCGCGCGCGTTCCCAGGCGTCGCCGCCCAGCGAATGCAGCGGCGCCAGTTCCGGCGCGGTGCCGGAGTAGCGGCTGACCAGGCCGAGCTGGGCCACCGGCACGTAGAGCTTGTCGCCCTTGGCG
>JAJZET010000147.1 GCA_021805685.1 Pseudomonadota bacterium | reverse complement strand
CCTCGACGAGACCGACTCGGGCCTGGACATCGACGCGCTGAAGCAGGTGGCACAGGGCGTCAATGCACAGCGTTCGCCGGAGCGTTCGTTCCTGGTGGTCACCCATTACCAGCGCCTGCTCGACTACATCGAGCCGGATTTCGTGCACGTGCTGGCCGGCGGCCGCATCGTGGAAAGCGGCGACAAGACGCTGGCGCTGAAGCTGGAAGAGCACGGCTACGCCTGGGTGCGCGAGCACGGCGAGCCGGCGGGCGCGTCGGCATGAGCCAGGCGCTGCCTTTCGTCGATGCGATGGGCGCGGCGCCGCTGCCGCCCAGCGGTATTGCGTGGCTGGATGCATCGCGCCGCGAGCACCTCGATGCCTTCATCGCCGCCGGCCTGCCCGACACGCGCATGGAGGCATGGAAGTACACCGCGTTGCGCGCGCTGGCCCAGCGCCGCTTTACCGCGGGCGATGCGCAGGCGATGGAGCGTGCGGTTGATCCGGCGGTGCTTGCCTTGCCGGGCGTGGACGGGCCGCGGCTGGTGTTCGTCAACGGCGTATTCCGCGCCGACCTTTCCATGCTGGACGCGCTGCCCGCTGGACTCGCGCTGCAGCCGCTGTCGCAGGCGCTACGGCAGGATGCCGAGTCCCTGCGCTTCGTGCTGTCGCGGCATGAGACGGAGCAGGGCGACGCCTTCGTGCGGCTCAATGCGGCGCTGGCAAGCGACGGCGTGGTGCTCACGCTGGCGGCCGGTGCGAAGCCGGCCGCGCCGGTGCACCTGGTGTTCCTGGGCGCGCCGGCCGAGGCGGAGGTGGCGTGGCACCTGCGGAACATCATCGAATTGGGCGAGGGCGCCGAACTCGCGCTGGTGGAGCACCATGCCGCCAGCGGCGAGCAGCAACACCTCGCCACGCTGGTGAGCGACATCTCCCTGCGCGACGGCGCGGTGCTGCGGCACGTGCTGCTGCAGCAGGCGGCCGCCGGCAGCAGCCTGGTCCGGCGCAGCCGGCTCCAGCTGGGTCTGCGCGCGCAGGCCACGTCGCACGTGCTGGAACTGGGTGGGGCGCTGGCGCGCCACGACCTGCGCGCCGAGCTGGCGGGCGACGGGGCGCGCTTCGTTACGCGCGGCGTGTTCATGCCGCGTGGCCGCCAGCATGTCGACACGCAGCTGGCGATAAGCCACCAGGCGCTGGGAACGGCGTCGGATTCGGTCTGGCGCGGCGTGGCCGATCAGCGGGGGCGTGGGGTGTTCCGTGGCGCGATCCTGGTGGCGCCGGGCGCAGACGGCAGCGACGCCAGCCTCAGCAACAAGAACCTGCTGCTGTCGCCGAACGCCGAGATCGACACCAAGCCGGAGTTGGAGATTCACGCCGACGAGGTGAAGGCCGCGCATGGTGCCACCGTGGGCCAGCTGGACGAGCGCTCGCTGTTCTACCTGCGCTCGCGCGGCATTCCGCTGGCCGAGGCGCGTGCCCTGCTCACCGCCGCGTTCTGTCGCGCGGTGCTGGACGACCTGCCGGCCACGGCGCTCCGCGAGCACCTGGCCGGCTTGCTCGCGCTCGATTTGCCCACATGATGTAGCGTCCCCGTCATCCAGGCGAGGGCCGGGATCCAGCTCCTGCGGCCGTTGAGCGCGAAGAGACTGGATTCCCGCAAGCGCAGGATTGACGGGGAAAGTCTGCACCCGCGGGTTTGGAAAAACGGATCACTCTGACGATGAGCACGCAAGCCACCTTCGACATCCAGCGCATCCGCGCGGATTTCCCGCTGCTCGCGCGCACGGTGCACGGCAAGCCGCTGGTGTATTTCGACAACGCGAACACCAGCCAGAAACCGCAGGCGGTGATCGAGGCGGTGGATCGCCATTACCGCGAGCACAACGCCAACGTGTCGCGTGCCGTGCACCTGCTGGGCGAGGAAGCCACCGCAAGCTACGAGGGTGCGCGCGACGCGCTGGCCCGGTTCATCCATGCGCCGTCGCGCAACGAGGTGGTGCTCACCTCCGGCACCACGCAGGCGGCCAATCTGGTGGCCTACAGCTTCGCGCTGCCGCGGCTCAGGGCCGGCGACGCCATCCTCACCACCACGATGGAGCACCACGCCAACATCGTGCCATGGCAGCTGGTGGCGGCCCGTGCCGGTGCCACCGTGAAGGCGGCGCCGATCGACGAGCGCGGCGAGCTGATCGTGGAGAAGTTCGTCGAGCTGCTCACGCCCGAAGTGAAGCTGGCCTGCGTCACCCACGTCTCCAACGTGCTGGGCACGGTCAATCCGATCCGCGAGCTGGCCAGGGCGTGCCGCGAGCGCGGCATCCCGCTGTTCGTCGACGGTTCGCAGGCGATGCCGCATCGCCCGGTGGACGTACGCGCGCTGGGCTGCGATTTCTACGCGCTCACCGGGCACAAGATGCTGGCGCCCACCGGCACCGGTGCGCTGTGGGCGAAGAAGGAGCACCTCGACGCGATGCCGCCGTTCTTCGGCGGCGGCGAGATGATCCGCGAGGTGAGGTTCTCCGGCACCACGTTTGCCGAGCCGCCGCACCGCTTCGAAGCGGGCACGCCGAACATCGCCGGGTTCGCCGGCGTCGGCGCCGCGATCGCGTATGTCGAAGCGTTGGGCTTCGACGCGCTGCGCGCGCACGAGCACGCCCTGCTCGACCATGCCACCGCGCAACTGCGCGAGATCCCTGGCCTGCGCATCTTCGGCGAGGCAGGCGACAAGGAGCCGGTGATCTCCTTCCTGGTCGAAGGGGCGCAAGCCACCGACCTGGCCACCCTGCTGGACCTGGAGGGTGTGGCGGTGCGCTCCGGCCACCACTGCGCGCATCCATTGATGCAGTTCTACGGGGTGCCGGCCACGCTGCGTGCCTCGCTGGCGTTCTACAACACGCACGAGGAGGTCGACGCCTTCGTGGCGGCCCTGCTCAAGGTGCGTCGACTGCTGCGCTGAAAGGATTCCGATGCTCGCCTTCCTTCCCGCCCTGATCCGCGTGCCGCTGGTGGTGTTGCTGCTGGTGCTCAACGTGCTGGTCCACGTGCTGCCGCTGTTCGCACTCACCCTGTTGAAGCTGCTGGTGCCGCTGCCGGCATGGCGGCGCCGCTGCTCGCGCCTGCTGGTGGCGATCGCGGAGAGCTGGATCGGCGTCAACAACGCGCTTTTCGAGCTGTTCACGCGCATCCGCTGGGAGGTCGAGGGGCTGGACGGCCTGCGCCGCGACGCCAACTACCTGGTGCTGGCCAACCACCAGAGCTGGGTGGACATCCCGGTGCTGCAGAAGCTGCTGAACCGGCGCATCCCCTTCCTGCGCTTCTTCCTGAAGAGCCAGCTGATCTGGGTTCCGCTGCTGGGGCCGGCATGGTGGGCGCTGGATTTCCCCTTCATGAAGCGCTACTCGCGGGAAACCCTGGCGAAGCATCCCGAGCTGCAGGGCAAGGACCGGGAAGCCACGCGCCGCGCTTGCACGAAGTTCCGCCAGATGCCGGTGTCGGTGATGAACTTCGTGGAAGGCACGCGCTTCACGCCGGCCAAGCACGATGCGCAGGGCTCGCCATACCGGCACCTGCTGAAGCCGCGGGCCGGCGGCGTAGCCTTCGTGCTGGACGCGATGGGCGAAGGGCTGGACGTCATCCTCGAAGTGGCCATCGCCTATCCCGGTGGCCCGTGCAGCATGCTCGACCTGGTCGCCGGGCGGCTGCGCGAGGTGCGGGTGAGCCTGCGCCAGCGGGCCATCGAGGCGGGCCTGCGCGGGGATTACGAGCGCGACGAGGCGTTCCGCCAGCGCTTCCAGGCATGGGTCAACGAACTCTGGCGGGAACAGGACGTGCGGATGGTGCGCCTGCTGCAGGCGCCGGCCGGCGTCTGAATACCGCATGAGGCGGAAAACGCGCCCCCGTTCGCTGTCGCACGGTAGCGCGGTAAGCTACGCGGCGGAGCCGGGGTGGGGCATTTGGACGATGACGAGGTAGTGATGACGCAGCAGCGTGGCCAGGGCGTGGATGGGGGGCTCGGCACGGGAGTGCTGCAGGCCATCGCGCGCATGTCGTCCACGCGGGCGAACTACTGGGTCAGCCACGTCACCGATTTCCTCGTCGGCTTTGTGCTGTTGGGTGCGTCGTTCTGGCTGGATCACAGCCAGCCGCTGCTGTCGGCGCTGGTTTTCCTGCTGGGCCTGTTCATCTTCAGCTTCATCGAATACGCCTTCCATCGCTGGCTGTTCCACGGCGCGGTGCCGCTGTTCGAGCGTGGCCACACCATCCATCACGAGCAGCCGCTGGGCTACGACTCGTTGCCGTTCTTCTTCCCGCCCGCGGTGGTGATGCTGCTTGCCGCAGCCCTGGCGCTCGCGATGCCTGCCGCGCTGGCGCTGCTGCTTTCCGGCGCGATCGCGCTGGGTTACGCGCTGTACGGCTTCAGCCATCTCGTCATCCATCGCCGTGGCCGCTTCAACCATCCGCTGGCGCGCAAGTGGGCCGCGGTGCACCACGTGCACCACCACCATCCCGACAAGAACTACGGCGTGACCTCGCCGCTGTGGGATTTCCTGCTGGGCACCTGGTACGTGTCCAAGAGCAAGGTGCGGGCCAGGTGATCCTGGGCTGACCTCTGCGGTCGTCCCCGGTCGCGAATAGGCACGGCGTGCGCACTTTGCAGCCGACGGCTCAACCCAGCGGCAGACCGCGCAGCTCCACGCCATCGGCGTCCACGCGCAGCACCGAGCCCTGTTCGTACCAGTCGCCGACCACGATCCGTTCGGCGGGTGCGCCGTCAAGCGCGAAGCGGTGGATCGCGGGGCGATGGGTGTGGCCGTGGATCAGCCGGGTCACGCCGGCCTTGCGCATGGCGTCGGCGACGGCACCCGCGTCCACGTCCATGATCGTTTCCATGGCGCTGCCGGTATGCGCGCGGCTTTCCGCGCGCGACTTGGCGGCGAAGGCGCGGCGGGCTTCCAGCGGCATGGCGAGGATCTGCGCCTTCCATTCCGGCGTGCGCACCTGCCTGCGCACGGTCTGGTAGGCCACGTCGCCGGTGCACAGGACGTCACCGTGCATCAGCAGGGTGGGGCGGCCATGCAGCGTGTGCACCGTGCCGTCCTCCAGCAGCTCGAAACCGGCCTGCCGCGCGAAATCCTCGCCCAGCAGGAAGTCGCGGTTGCCGGCCATGAAGTACACCGGCACGCCGGCTTCGCGCACGGCGCGGGTGGCGCGCGCGATGCGTTGCGGCAGCTCCGCGTCGTCGTCATCGCCGACCCACGCCTCGACCAGGTCGCCGAGGATGTACAGCGCGTCGGCACCGCGCACCTCTGTGCTGGCGAGGTAGCGTTCGAACAACTGGGTGATCCGCGGCCGGCTGTCGTCGAGGTGCAGGTCGGCGATGAACAGGCTGGCCATCGCGTCACTTCGCCTTGGTGTGCGGGGCCGTGCTGGATGACGCAGCGGGGGCGGTCTCGCCGACCACCTGCGCGCTTTCGATCACCACCAGCGGGTTGGGCACGTCGGCGGCAAACGGACCGATGCCACGGGTCGGCAGTGCGGCGATCTTGTCCACCACGTCCATGCCCTTGACGACCTTGCCGAACACTGCGTAGCCCCAGGTGAGGCCGCTCTGGTTGCCCACGAAATCCAGCCGGCGGTTGTCGACGAGGTTGATGAAGAACTGCGAGGTACCGGAGTTGGGGTCGGCGCCGCGTGCCACCGCGATGGTGCCGCGCAGGTTGGAAAGCCCGTTGTCTGCCTCGTTGGCGATCGCGGGGCGCGTGCGCTTGGCTTGCAGGTCGCGCGTATACAGGCCGCCCTGCACCAGGTAGCCACGGATGGCGCGATGGAACACCGTGCCGGCGTAGAACCCGCTGCGCACGTACTGCAGGAAGTTGGCCACGCTCTTCGGCGCCTTGTCCGGATACAGCTCCAGCGTGATGTCGCCCTGC
>JAJZET010000271.1 GCA_021805685.1 Pseudomonadota bacterium | reverse complement strand
CGAGCAGGAAAAGCCATCGCGACTCGGCCACGCGCTGGATCGCTTCCATGCCGGCATGCAGTCCGCCTACGCCAGGGCGCTGTCGTTCTCGCTGCGCCACGCGCTGGCGTTCGCGCTGACGCCGCTGGCGCTGATCGGGCTCACCTTCTTCCTGTTCGGCGTGGTCAAGAGCGGGTTGTTCCCGCCGCAGGACACCGGGCTGATCTGGGGCCGCGCCACTTCCAGCGCCACCGTCTCGTTCGCGCAGAGCGTGGACCGCATGCGCCGCTTCACCGAGATGATCCTGGCCGATCCGGATGTGGCGAGTGTAGGCACCCGACTGGGCACCAGCCGGCAGGGCACCAGCGGCTCGTTCAACATCGACCTGAAGACCCGCGCGCAGGGCCGCAAGGACGACATGTTCGCCGTGCTGGCGCGGCTCAGCGCCAAGGCCGACAAATACCCCGACCTCAACCTGCGGCTGCGCCCGCTGCAGGACCTGCCCAGCGCCGGGGGCGGAGGCACCAGCCAGGGTGCGCAGTACCAGGTCGGCCTGCAGGGCGACGATCTCGCGGAATTGCAGGTGTGGCTGCCGAAGCTGGTGGCGCAGCTGAGAAAGAATCCCAAGCTGCAGGACGTCGGCAGCGACGTGGACGAGCAGGGTCTGCGCCAGGAGATCGTGGTCGACCGCGCCACCGCGGCGCGCCTGGGCGTATCGCTGGGCGCCGTCGACGGTGCGCTGTACGACGCCTTCGGCCAACGTGCGGTGTCCACCATCTATTCGGACACCAACCAGTATTCGGTGGTGGTGAACGCGCTGCCGAACCAGACCGCCACGCCGGAAGCGCTGAACCGGATCTACGTGAAATCCACGTCGGGGACGATGGTCCCGATCACCGCGGTGGCGAAGCAGGTGCCGGGGCTGGCGCCGTCGTCGATCACCCACGAGAACCAGCGCACCACCATGGACCTCAGTTTCAATCTCGCGCCCGGCGTGAGCATGGGCCAGGCGATGGCGATCGTGCAGTCGACGGTCGCCAACATGCGCATGCCGGGCGACATCAAGCTCAACATCGGCGGCGATTTCCGCCGCTTCCGCGACGTGCAGAACGGCATGTCGCTGCTGGTGCTGGCGGCCATCCTCACCGTCTACATCGTGCTCGGCATGCTGTACGAGAACCTGATCCACCCGGTGACCATCCTGTCCACCCTGCCGGCGGCGGGCGTGGGCGCGCTGCTGGCGCTGTGGATCACCGACACCGAGCTGTCAGTGGTGGCGCAGATCGCGCTGGTGCTGCTGATCGGCATCGTGAAGAAGAACGCGATCATGATGATCGACTTCGCCCTGGTCGCCGAACGCGAACACGGCAAGACGCCGCTGGAAGCCGCGCGGGAAGCCTGCCTGGTGCGCTTCCGCCCGATCATGATGACCACCATGGTGGCCATCCTTGCCGCGGTGCCGATCGCGGTGGGGCTGGGCGAGGGCAGCGAGTTGCGCCGCCCGCTCGGCATCGCGCTGATCGGCGGCCTGCTGATCTCGCAGAGCCTCACCCTGCTCAGCACGCCGGCGCTGTACGTGGTGTTCTCCTGCCTCGGCGCACGCTTCCAGGCATGGCGTGTGCGTCGCGCCGAGCGGCGCCGCGCACGCCATGCGGCGCCGGTTAGGCTGCCGGGCTGAGCGCGTCTTCCCAGCTCCCCGGTGGGTACGCGGGGACGCCGGCGGGGGCGGCTTTGCGGGGTGGTCTTTGCGCTGCTCGCCCGGGTGACGAAGCGGTTTGGGGTGCGGCTGCCAGGCTGAACGCGCAGCCGTGCCACCGCGCGCAAGCGCCGCACTCACCTTAAGATGACAGTCCGGTGTCCGCCGGGTTGCCATCGTGGGGCGTGCAGCATGATCCGGTTTCCATCGCATCGCATGCGCAGCAGCGCGGTGCGGGTGCTCGCCGCGCTGGCGTTCGCGGGCTGTGCGTGGGCCACGGTCTGGCCGGAGCCGGCGGCGTTGCAGAAGCTGTTCGTGCTGGTGCTGATGCTGTTCGCCGCCGGCGCCTTGCTTTGCGCCACCGGGCGCCTCGCCGTTTCGCTGTTGCTGGGCGGCGGCCTGTTCGTCGCGCTGCGCTTCATCTCCGCACTCAAGGAGAACTACCTCGAGACGGCGCTGATGCCGGCGGATTTCGTCTACTACGCGCGTTCCAGCCTGATCGCCACGCTGCGCCATTACCCGCATCTGTACCTGCTTGGCGTCGGCGTGCTGGTGCTGGTGCCGTCGGTGCTGGCGCTCGCGTGGAAGCTGGACCGACCGCTGTTCGCGTGGCGGCGCGGCTGGGAGCGGGCGGCCTGGCGGACCGGCGGCGTGCTGTTGTGCGCGGTGGGGTTCCGCCTGTGCCTGCTGCCGGACGGTCCGTTTGCCAGCCTGCACCACCGCGACGTATGGGACAAGCTGTCCGACGACGCCCAGCTCACCAACTTCTTCGTCAACATCGACGACGACGGCGTGCGGATGCCGGCGATGTCCGATGACGCGGCCGCGCAGCGGCAGTGGGCCGCCACAGAGCATGCCGGGCCCGGCGCGCGGCCGGCGCCGTACCCCGATATCGTGCAGGTGCTGGAGGAGAGCACCTTCGATCCCTCGATTTTCGCCGCCTGCGACGTGCCGAGCTGCCGGTTCGCGATGTTCCGGCCCGACGCGGACACGCGCGGCAGCGGCCTGCTGCGCACGCACACCTGGGGCGGCGGTACCTGGGTCAGCGAGTTCGCCGTGCACACCGGCCTGCCGCAGGACATCTTCGGCGCCGGCGGCATGTACGCGCCGTTCGTGCTGGCGCCGCACGTGCACGACACGCTGCCCGACCTGCTGCGCCGGCTGGGCTACCTCACCATCGCGATCTATCCCACCAATGGCGCTTTCCTCAACGGCCGCGACGCGTACCGCGCCTACGGTTTCGACCACCTCTACGGTGCGGGCGAACTGGGCCTGGACGAGTGGGAGGAAACCGACGCGCAGATGTTCGCCGCGGCCAAGCGCGTCTACGACAAGGTGAAGAAGCCGGGCCAGCCGGTGTTCGTGATGATCCTCACGATCAACCAGCACGGCCCGCACGACGACAACCCGATGGCCAAGCTGCCGCCGCCCTGGCGCAACCTGGTGCAGGGGCTGGCCGGCAAGGGCGAGAGCGCGCTGGATTTCGATACCTACCTGTGGCGACTGCACGATTCCGACGTGGCGATGCGGGGCCTGGAGCACGATTTCCTCGATCGCCGCCAGCCCACCGTGCTGGTGCACTTCGGCGATCACGAGCCATCGTTCGACGGACTGATCCGCCCGCTGGCGCGCACGCTGCCGCCCGCGCTGGTGCCGGAGCGCGATTTCCTCACCTACTACATGATCAAGAGCAACTTCGCCGGGCCGCCGCTGCCGAGCTACCCCGCTCTGGACATCGCCTTCCTGCCGACCATGGTGCTGCAGGCCGCGGGCTTGCCCGCCGATCCGTACTTCTCCGCCGCCACCGCCTTGCGCGACCGCTGCCAGGGCCGCTTCGACGACTGCCCGGACAAGGCGCTGCTGGCCTCCTACTACGCGTGGATCTTTCACAGGCTGCACGTGTATGAGTGAGGCACCGGCTACGCGCGGGTTGGCCGCGGCGACGCTGCTCGCCGCCTGCGCCGCGATCGCCGGTGCGTTGCTCGCCGCGCACTCGCCGGACGGGCGCTGGCTGCACTGGATCGCCAAGCCGCTGGCGACGGCCTTGGTCTTCGCGCTGGCGTGGCGGGCGCGGCCGGCGGTGTCGGCACGCTATCGGCATTTCGTGCTGGCCGGCATCGCCTGCTCGCTGGCAGGCGACGTGTTGCTGATGCTGCCGGGCGACCTGTTCGTGCCGGGGCTGGTGGCGTTCCTGCTCGGCCACGCGTGCTTCATCGCCGCCCTGCTCGGCGACAGCCGTTTCGCGGTGCAGGCGTGGCCGCTGCTCGCCTGCCTCGCCTACGGCATCGCCAACCTGGTCGCGCTGTGGGGCGCGATCGCGGCGCCGCTGCGCGTGCCGGTGGTCGTCTACGTGGCGGTGCTGTGCAGCATGGCCGGGCAGGCACTGGCGCGTGCCTTGCGTGGCGAGGCCCCCGCGCGGCTGGCGGCGCGTGGCGCGCTGCTGTTCATGCTGAGCGACAGCGTGCTGGCCTGGGATCGCTTCCGCGGCCCGCTGCCGCTGGCCAGCCTGTGGGTGCTGGCGACGTATTATCTGGCGCTGTGGTGGATCGCCCGTTCGGTGCAAAAGGCATGAATACGCAGGAACTCATCATCACGTGGGCCACGCCGGTGTTCTTCCTGCTGATCGGCATCGAGCTGCTGGTGGCGAAGCTGCGCGGACGCGACGCCTACGCCAGCAACGACGCGATCAACAGCATCGGCCTGGGTGCGATCTCGCAGCTGGTGGCGGTGTTCGCCAAGCTGCTCACCATCGGCATCTACGCATGGTGCGCCGGGCACCTGGCGCTGTTCCGCCTGTCGGCGGACAGCGTGGCGGTGTGGATCGGCGCCTTGCTCGCCTACGACTTCTGCTACTACTGGCTGCACCGCATGGGCCACGAGGTGAACATCCTGTGGGCTGCCCACGTGGTGCACCACCAGAGCGAGCGCTACAACCTCTCCACTGCGCTGCGCCAGACCGGCAGCGGTGTGCTGCTCGGCTGGGTCTTCTACCTGCCGCTGGCAATCCTCGGCGTGCCGGTGCAGGTGTTCGTGGTGGTGGCGCTCATCGACCTGCTGTACCAGTTCTGGGTGCATACCGAGCAGATCGGCCGGCTGGACTGGTTCGACCGCGTGTTCTGTTCGCCGTCCAACCATCGCGCGCACCACGCGGTGAACGACCGCTACCTCGACCGTAACTACGGCGGCATCCTGATCCTGTGGGACCGACTGTTCGGCAGCTTCGTGGAAGAGGACGACGCCGACCCGCCGGTGTACGGCACGCGCTCCCCGCTGCGCAGCTGGAACCCGCTGTGGGCGAACGCCGAGGTGTACTGGCGTACCGCCCAGGATGCCTGGCACGCACGGCGCTGGCGCGACAAGCTGCTGGTCTGGCTCAAGCCGCCGGGCTGGCGTCCGGCCGACGTGGCGGCGCGTTTCCCCAAGCCGGATTTCGCGATGCCCACCGAGCGCTACGACCCGCCTGTGAGCGCGCCGCTGAAGGGCTACGTGCTGCTGCAGTTCGCCCTGCTGCTGGGCATGGTCACGCAGTTCCTCGGCATCACGGAGCTTGTGGGCCTGCCGACGCTGCTGCTCTACGCGATCTGGCTGGTGCTGGGCATCAGCGTGCTCGGCGCCCTGATGGAAGGCCGGCGCTGGGCGTGGTGGGCGGAGGGCGCGCGGGTGCTCGTGCTCGCAGTGTCGCCGCTGGCCAGCGGCCGCTGGTTCGGCGTGGCACATCTGGATGTCCGCATCGCACTGGCCTTCGCGCTGGTGTTCGGTGCGAGCGCGCTGGCCCTGCCGTGGCTGCGACGAGCCACGCCGCTACCCGCGCTACCGGCGTGAAGCCGCTGCGCATGACCCCCGGCCCATGACCTGCGGTGCCGATTCGCTATGATCCCCCGGTTTCCACAGGGGATGCGCCCATGTCTTTGTTGAGCCGAATGCTCCGCCACAAATCCATCGAGCAGCTGCAGGGCGAGGTGGGCGGGCGCAGCGATTTCCGCCGCGTGCTGGGCCTGTGGCAGCTCACCGCCATCGGCATCGGCGGCATCATCGGCGTCGGCGTGTTCGTGCTGGCGGGCCAGCAGGCGGCGCTCAACGCCGGACCGGCGGTGATCCTCTCGTTCCTGATCGCCGGCATCGCCAGTGCGGCGGCGGCGCTTTGCTACGCCGAGTTCGCCGGCATGATCCCGGTCACCGGCAGCGCCTACACCTACGGTTACGCCGTGCTCGGCGAACTGGCCGCGTGGCTGATC
>JAJZET010000046.1 GCA_021805685.1 Pseudomonadota bacterium | reverse complement strand
CTGGGCGAGTGGTTGCCGGGGATCCACTGCGGGTACAGCAGGGTGAGCTTGCCGGGCTGCACCGGGATCGTCTCGTGCACGCGGAAGATGCCCTGGCGCGTGTCGCTGGCATCGACGTGGATCGCGACGGTGCCCGGATACGGCGTGTCCCGGGGCACCGGCACCTGCGTGCTCGACGCCACCTGTGCGGACGCGGCGCCGGCACCCAGAGCGAGCGACACCGCCAGCGCGAGACGGCCCACGACACGACGATGGCGGGATGGCGGGCGCGCGAAGGAAGCACGGGACATGGCGACGATACCTGTGGCGGAGAGGGGAATATCCCCAACTTAACACCACGGACACGACGCGCGGGGATGACCATTGGCAGGGGCGCGCCGCGCCTTCCTGTCCGCCCGCATGCATCTGGTGACCCCGGCGCGATTCGAACGCGCGACCTTCCCCTTAGGAGGGGGATGCTCTATCCAGCTGAGCTACGGGGCCAGGCCGCGGATTCTGGCATGGATTGCCGCAATGCGCGAACCGGCGGCAGGGCCCCGCCTGATAGAATCGGCGTTTTGAATCAGGACGCCACGCGCGTCCGGCACTGGAGTCCGTATGTCCCACAGCATCCTCTCCGCGCTCGGCCTGGCCGAGACCCAATCCGGCACCTACCTCGGCAACGGCGAGTGGTCGAAGACCACCGACGCCGGCGTGCTGGAGCCGGTGAACCCGACCACCGGCGAGGTGCTGGGCCGCGTGCACGCTTCCAGCCGCGCCGACTACGACGCCATCGTCGAGCGCGCCCAGGCCGCCTTCAGGGTGTGGCGCACCACCCCGGCGCCGCGCCGCGGCGAGGCGATCCGCCTGTGCGCCGACGCGCTGCGCGCGCACAAGGACGCGCTGGGCTCGCTGGTCGCGCTGGAGATGGGCAAGTCCAAGCCGGAAGGCGACGGCGAAGTCCAGGAGATGATCGACATCGGCGATTTCGCGGTGGGCCTGTCGCGCCAGCTGTACGGCCTGACCATGCACAGCGAGCGCCCCGGCCACCGCATGTACGAGCAGTGGCACCCGCTCGGCCTGGTCGGCATCATCAGCGCGTTCAACTTCCCGGTGGCGGTGTGGGCGTGGAACAGCTTCATCGCCGCGATCTGCGGCGACATCAGCATCTGGAAGCCCTCGCCCAAGACGCCGCTGTCTGCCATCGCCTCGATGAAGATCTGCAACGAGGCGTTGAAGAAGGCCGGCTTCCCCGACCTGTTCTTCCTGTTCAACGACGCCGGCAGCGAGCTGGCGCAACAGTTCGTGGACGACAAGCGCGTGGCGCTGATCTCGTTCACCGGCAGCACCAAGGTGGGCCGCCAGGTCGGCGAGCGCGTGGCCAAGCGCATGGGCCGTTCGCTGCTGGAACTGGGTGGCAACAACGCGATCATCGTCGACGAGACCGCCGACCTGAAGCTGGCGATCCCGGCCATCGTGTTCGGCGCGGTGGGCACCGCCGGCCAGCGCTGCACCACCACCCGCCGCCTGATCGTGCACGAGTCGGTGTACGACGAAGTGCTGGCCAAGCTGATCGCCGCGTACAAGCAGGTGGAAGGCAAGATCGGCGACCCCACCGACCCGGCCAACCTGATGGGCCCGCTCAACAGCAAGGAAGGCGTGGCCGCCTACCTCGACGCCATCGCCAAGGCCAGGGCCGCGGGCGGCAAGGTGGAAACCGGCGGCGCAGCGATCGAGCGCCCCGGCAACTTCGTGCTGCCGGCCATCGTCACCGGCCTGACCAACGACGCCGAGATCGTGCAGCACGAGACCTTCGCGCCGATCCTGTACGTGATGAAGTACCGCGACCTGGCAGACGCCATCGACATGCAGAACGCGGTGCCGCAGGGCCTGTCGTCCTCGATCTTCACCACCAACCTCAAGCGCGCGGAAGCCTTCCTGTCCGCCGCCGGCAGCGACTGCGGCATCGCCAACGTCAACATCGGCACCTCGGGCGCGGAGATCGGCGGCGCGTTCGGCGGCGAGAAGGAGACCGGCGGCGGCCGCGAGTCGGGTTCGACCGCCTGGCAGGCCTACATGCGCCGCCAGACCAACACCATCAACTACTCCGATTCGCTACCGCTGGCGCAGGGCATCAAGTTCGACCTGTAAGCACTCGGCCCCTCATCCCGGCCTTGGTCGGGATGAGGGGCCCGGTCACCCGCTCCTTTGGAACACCCTGTGGTCGCCCTGCCCCTGAAGGCATGGGCTTCAAGCTCACTCCAAGGATCACCGCCATGAGCTACCCGCCGCCCCAACGCAGCACCACCAGCTCGCTGGCCATCGTGAGCCTGGTGTTCGGCGTACTTGCCTGGGTGATGCTGCCCTTCGTCGGCGCGCTGGTCGCGGTGATCTGCGGCCACCTGGCGCGTGGGGAAATCCGCCGCGCTCCCGTCGACCAGCGTCTGGAGGGCGATGGCATGGCCGTCGCCGGCCTGGTGCTGGGCTATGTGCAGCTGACGCTCAGCGTGCTGCTGGTGGTCTTCGTCATCGCCATGCTGGTGTTCGGCTTCGGCTTCGCGCATTGGCACTGAGGCCATCCATGCCCGACGCATCCGTCACCCCGCCTTTCGACTTCCGCGGCTGGCACGTCGCCGTCGCCGGCGGCAGCAAGGGGATCGGCCGCAGCATCGCGCTGGCCTTCGCGCAGGCCGGCGCGGCCGTGTCGATCTGCGCGCGCGGCGCAGCGGCGCTGCAGGCCACGCGCGACGAACTCGCCGGCTTCGGCCACGCCACGCATGCGGCCGGTTGCGACCTGGCCGATGCCGATGCCATCGCCCGCTGGATCGACGCCGCCGCCGGGGCGCTGGGCGGCATCGACGTGCTGGTGAACAACGCCTCGGGCTACGGCTTCAGCGAAGACGACGAGGCCTGGCTGGCGAATTTCAATGTCGACCTGATGGCTGCCGTGCGCGCCTCGCGCTGCGCGCTGCCGCACCTGCAACGCTCGCCGCACGCCAGCATCCTGCACACCAGCTCGATCGCCGCCCTGCATCCGCGCCGCAACGGCTCCGCCTACGCCGCGATGAAGGCCGCGCTCAGCCACTACACCACCTCGCAGGCGCTGCAGCTCGCCGGGCAACGCATCCGCGTCAACGCCATCGCGCCCGGCTCGATCGAATTCGCCGACGGCCTGTGGGACCGGCGCAAGCACGACGAACCCGAGCTCTACGCGGCCACGCTGGCAAGGATCCCGTTCGGCCGCTACGGCAAGCCGGAGGAAATCGCCCACGCCGCCCTGTTCCTCGCCTCGCCGTGGGCCGGCTGGATCACCGGCCAAACGCTGTGCGTGGACGGCGGCCAGGGCCTTTCGGGTTGACCCCATGAACACGCTGCGCAGCACCGAACGCTTCAGCGACCGCGTCGCCGACTACGTGCGCTACCGCCCCGACTACCCCGCCGCGATGCTGGACTGGCTGCAGCGCGAACAGGGCGTCACGCCCGCCTGGAAGGTGGCCGACGTGGGCGCCGGCACCGGCATCTCCAGCAAGCTTTTCCTCGACGCCGGCCACGCGGTGACCGCGGTGGAGCCGAACGCGGCGATGCGCGCGGCCGCCACGGCGTGGCTGGGCGACCGCCCCGGTTTCCAGGCCATCGACGGCGCAGCCAACGCCACCACCCTGCCCGACGCCAGCGTCGAGCTGGTGACGGTGGCGCAGGCCTTCCACTGGTTCGAGCCCGCCTCGACGCGGCGCGAGTTCGCGCGCATCCTGCGCCCCGGCGGCCTCGCCGCGATCTTCTGGAACTCGCGCCGGCTCACCGGCACACCCTTCCTCGAAGGCTACGAGGCGCTGCTGCAGCGCCACGGCACCGACTACAGCAGCGTGGCCGAACGCTACGCCGACGACGACAGCATGCGCGCCTGGTTCGGCGCCGGCTGGCGCGGCACTGCGCGCTTCGAGCACAAGCAGCGGCTGGATTTCGAGGCGCTGCGCGGCCGCCTGATGTCGTCCTCCTATGCACCGAAGGAAGGTCATCCGCAGCACGCACCGATGATCGCCGCGCTGCGCGAACTGTTCGACCGCTGCCAGCAGGACGGCCACATCAGCTTCGACTACGACACGCGAGTCATCGTGGGAACACTCTGAATGTACGACCTGCTCCGCCCCTTGCTGTTCGCGCTGGATGCCGAGACCGCCCACGGCCTCACCCTGTATGGCCTCGACGTGGCCCATCGCAGCGAGCTGATGCGCTTCGTCGCCAGGCCCGCCGACGCACTGCCAGTGCAGGCGTTCGGCATCCGCTTCCCCAACCCCGTCGGCCTCGCCGCGGGCCTGGACAAGAACGCCGACCATCTCGACGCACTGGGTGCGCTGGGCTTCGGCTTCGTCGAGGTGGGCACGGTGACGCCGCGGCCGCAGGCGGGCAACCCGAAGCCAAGGCTGTTCCGGCTGCCGCAGCACGAAGCCATCATCAACCGCATGGGCTTCAACAACGCGGGCGTCGATGCGCTGCTGCGCAACGTGGACAAGGCAAGCTACCGCGGCGTGCTCGGCATCAACATCGGCAAGAACAAGGACACCCCGAACGAGCACGCGGTGGACGATTACCTGCTGTGCCTGGAGCGCGTGTACGAGCGCGCCAGCTACATCACGGTGAACATCTCCTCGCCGAACACGCAGGGCCTGCGCGACCTGCAGGAAGAAGCCACGCTGCGCCGCTTCGTCGCCACGCTGCGCGAACGGCAGGAACAGCTCGGTTCGCAAAGCGGCGCACGCAAGCCGATGCTGCTGAAGATCGCGCCCGACCTCTCCGAGCAGGAACAGGACGGCATCGCCGAGACCCTGCTCGCCACCGGTATCGACGGCGTGATCTGCACCAATACCACCATCGACCACTCGCTGGTGGCGGGCCACCCGCGCGGCAACGAAACCGGCGGGCTGTCCGGCAGGCCGCTGTTCGCGCTCTCCACCGACGTGCTGCGTGGCATGCGCCGACGCCTCGGCGAGCACGTCCCCATCGTGGGCGTAGGCGGCATCCTCGACGGCAGCGATGCGGCCGAAAAGCTCGACGCCGGCGCCACGCTGGTGCAGCTCTACTCCGGCCTGATCTACCGCGGCCCGCGACTGATCGCCGAATGCGTGGACGAGATCCGCCGCCAGCAGGAAAGCGCGCATGCCGCCTGAAAAGACTGACATGGGCGGCTACACGCTCACCGAAAACGCTGCGCTGGCCAGCCGCAACACGCTGCGCGTGGATGCGCGTGCCCGGCTGCTGGCCGAGCTGCGCGACGCCAGCAGGCTGCCCGAGCTGCTGGACTTCCCCGCGGTGCGCCGCGCGCCGCTGCTGGTGCTGGGCGAAGGCAGCAACCTGCTGCTGGCCGGCGACTTCGACGGCACCGTGCTGGCGATGGAAACCCGCGGCGTGCAGGTGGAGCAGGACGGCGACGTCGCACGCATCGCGGTGGCCGCCGGCGAACGCTGGGACGATTTCGTGCGCTGGTCGCTGGGCCAGGGCTACGCAGGGCTGGAAAACCTGATCCTGATCCCCGGCACCGTGGGCGCCGCGCCGATCCAGAACATCGGCGCCTACGGCACCGAGGTGGCCGAGTTCATCGAAAGCGTGGAAGCCTGGGACACGCGCGAACACCGCGTTGCCCAGCTCGACCGCGCCACCTGTGCCTTCGGCTACCGCGACTCGCTGTTCAAGCGCGAATCCGGTCGCTACATCGTCACCGCCGTGCGCTTCGCCCTGCCCCGCGCGCACGAACTCAGGCTGGACTACGCCGGCATCCGCGACGAGCTCGCGCGCATGGGCGTGGACAAACCCGCGCCCTTCCACGTCGCCGAGGCCGTGGTGCACCTGCGCACGCGCAAGCTGCCCGACCCCGCGGTGATCGGCAACGCCGGCAGCTTCTTCAAGAACCCGGTGGTCGAGGCTGTGCAGGCAGAAGCGCTCAAGCACGAACACC
>JAJZET010000156.1 GCA_021805685.1 Pseudomonadota bacterium | reverse complement strand
TATGGGTTGGACTAATGGAGCACTTCGTCTCGCTCCTGCTCGAAACGGGCAATCTCCGCCAGCGCCGCCTCGGCTCGTTGCACGCTAAGCCCCGCTGCGCTGTCTTCGAGCTTGCGCCCCATGCCGGCACGACGCATCAGCCATACCACAAATACGCAGCCGCCCAGTCCCACCACGGCACTGGATACTGCCCAGGACATGAATCGCGGCGACCACAAGTCAATGCCATACCAGGCCAGATTCATCCAGAGCACCGGTATCCAGATGAAGCAGCCAACGACAGCGTTGATCGGTGATTCGACGCGGACGCGCCATGCACGCAAGTCCGCTACCTGACGCTGAATGGCAAGTACCGGCGATGCGTAATCGATGCGACTGACCAGGTGCAGCACTCTCACGGCCATCACGATCAACAGCAATCCATAAGCGTGAACCAGCAGTCCGCACACCAGCAGGTCGACGGCATGCCGGTGGCCGACCCAGAACACGGCGGCCACCACGGCGAACATCACGCCAAATGCCAATTGCAGCACTTGCCCCCATACCAGTGGCTGCAGGCCACGGCGCAACTTGTCCAGGCGGCTGTCCTGGAACAACTGCATGTTCAGTGCCTGCTGTCGCTCCAACTGATTGCCCAGCGCCTGCCACGCCAGCTTCATCTCATCGAGTTCCATGCTCATGCTCCGATAGCGGCCGCGGCGGTCATGCGACTGCGCAGCCCGTGCTTGATACGGTTGATCTTGGTGGCCACGTTGCTGGTGCTGATGCCGAGCACGTCGGCAATCTCGGCGTAGCTGCGGTCTTCGAGGTACAACAGGATCAGCGCGCGGTTGAGCGCGCCGAGCTCGCCGATGAAGGCGTACAGCGCAGCGAGGCGTTCGTCCGGCTCCGCCACCGGCTGGCCCGGGATGTTGTCAAGGTGCGTTTCGTCCAGCGGCTCGAAACGACCGGCGTCGCCGCCCGTACGTCGAAGATGCGATATCGCCACGTTCAAGGCGATGCGGTACAGCCAGGTGCTGAACTTCGCGCGCCGCTCGTCATAGCCGGCAAAGGAGCGCCACAGTTGCGCGCCGATCTCCTGCGCCAGGTCCAGCCGCTCCTCGGCACCGCGCGCGTAGACGCCGGCCACCTTGAGCACGATGCCCCGATGCTCGCGCCACAGCGCCTCGAAACGTTGCTGATCCGCCTTGCCGCCCATGTCCGTCCCGGTGCCCCGTCATTGCCAGCATGATTCGCGCGGGCGCGGAAAAAATCACAGCCTCACACGATCGGACCGGGGGCGTTCACTACAATGGCTCGCCATCTCCAACCCTGCGCGCCGCCATGCCCCCACTTCGCTTCAAACGCTACCTGATCACCGGCCTGCTCACCTTCCTGCCGCTGTGGGTCACGCTGCTGGTGTTCAAGTTCGTGCTGGGGCTGCTGGCCGGCATCGGCGCCCCGCTGGTGACGGCGCTGATGGAGGCGCTGGGCCTGTTGGCGCCGCACGCGCGCGACACGCTCAACGGCAAGACCTGGCTGGTGTTCGTACTGGCCCTGCTGCTGACGTTGGGCGGGCTGTACGCGGTGGGCTGGCTGGCGAACCGGGTGATCGGCAAGCGCCTGCTCGACGCCTTCGACGCCCTGCTGCAGCGCATCCCGCTGGTGCAGACGATCTATGGCGGCACCAAGAAGCTGACCGCCGTGCTGCAGAACAAGCCCGGCGGCACGCAGCGCGTGGTGCTGGTGGATTTCCCCCGACCGGGCATGAAGGTGGTAGGTTTCGTCACCCGCACCCTGGTCGAGGAAGGCACGGGGCGCGAGATGGCGGCGGTGTACATCCCCACCACGCCCAACCCCACCGGTGGCTACCTCGAATTGGTGCCGATGAGCGAACTCACGCCCACCGACTGGACGATGGACCAGGCGATGGCCTTCATCATCTCGGGCGGCGCCGTGGCGCCGGACAGCCTGCCTGCCACGCGGCGCCTGCCGGCCACCCCTGACCTTTGACACTGTGCCGCCCATGACGAACGGCCTAGCTTGGCCGGTCATGGCCGGACAGGCAGTCTGCCTGCCCCCGGTCAGCATGCG
This sequence comes from Pseudomonadota bacterium, assembly GCA_021805685.1. Classification (GTDB taxonomy): domain Bacteria; phylum Pseudomonadota; class Gammaproteobacteria; order Xanthomonadales; family Rhodanobacteraceae; genus Rhodanobacter_A. The sequence continues at coordinate 3,909 of JAJZET010000156.1, read as the reverse complement.
CAACGCGCCGCCACGGCGGCACCACACACCTAAAGAGGGAAATCCATGACCCAGCAATTCCTGAAGCCCCTGGCGCTGGCCGCCGCCGTCGCGCTGGCGCTGACCGCTTGCGGCAAGAGCGAGCAGGCCGCCACCCCGGCACCGGCCAAGCCGGCCACCGCCGCCTCGGCCGCCGCCCCGGCCTCGGCCGCCACCACCGCTGCAGCCGCCGCGCCGAAGAGCGTGTTCGACGTCAGCGAGCTGGGCCCGAGCAGCGAGGCCTGCACGGACTTCAACAGCTTCGTCAACGCGAAGTGGGTCGCCGCCAATCCGATCCCCTCGGACTACCCGATGTGGGGTTCCTTCGTCCAACTGTATGCCAAGAGCCTGGACGACCAGCACCAGCTGGTCGAGGCTGCCGCCAAGAACGCGGACACCGCCAAGGCCGGCTCGGTCGAGCAAAAGATCGGCTGGCTGTACAAGTCCGGCATGGACGATGCCGCGATCGAGAAGGCCGGCTTTGACCCGATCAAGCCCAAGCTCGCCGCGATCGACGGCCTGAAGAACACCGCCGACATCGTGAAGTACCTCGACCAGACCGCCGCCGAGGGCGACGGCCAGGTGTTCGGCTTCGGTTCCGGCGCCGATTTCAAGGACGCCACCAACCAGATCGGCTACGCCATGCAGGGTGGCCTGGGCCTGCCCACCAAGGACTACTACTTCAAGCCGCAGTACAAGGATCTGCGCGCCGCCTACCTCGCCTATATCGCCAAGACGCTGGAGCTGACCGGGGTGTCCGAAGCCGACGCCAAGAAGCAGGCCGACCAGGTGATGAAGTTCGAGACCGCGCTGGCCGGCGCCTCGCTGGCCCCCACCGAGATGCGCAACCTCGACAACCAGTACCACTTCGTCAGCGTCAAGGACGCCGACAAGGTCACCCCGCACTTCAGCTGGGAGCAGTTCTTCAAGACCCAGGGCGTGACGATCGACAAGGGCTTCTCGCTGTCGCAGCCGAAGTTCTTCGCCGAGTTCGACAAGCTGCTGACCACCGCGCCGGCCTCCGAGTGGCAGGCCTACCTGCGCTTCCACACCATCGACGATGCCTCCAACGCGCTGTCCAAGGCCTTCCGTGACAACCGCTTCGCCTTCTACGGCAAGACCCTGACCGGCACGCCCGAGCAGAAAGCGCGCTGGAAGCAGGTGCTGGCCGGCGTCAACAGCGCGATGGGCATGGGCCTGGGCGAGCTGTACGTGGCCAAGTACTTCTCGCCGCAGGCCAAGCAGCGCGCCGAGCAACTGGTCACCAACGTGCGCGATGCGCTGAAGAACCGTATCGAGCACCTGGCCTGGATGAGCGACGCCACCAAGGCCAAGGCCATCGACAAGTGGAACAAGTTCCTGCCCAAGATCGGCTATCCCGACAAGGGCGAGTGGCGCGACTGGTCGGGCCTGACCATCAGCCCGGACAACTGGTATGCCAACCTGCAGGCCGCGCAGAAGTACAACTACCAGTACGACCTGTCGCACATCGGCAAGAAGACCGACCGCAAGGAATGGGGCATGACCCCGCAGACGGTCAACGCCTACTACGACCCCAGCACCAACACGATCAACTTCCCGGCCGCGATCCTGCAGCCGCCGTTCTTCTATGCAAACGGCGACGACGCGATCAACTACGGCGGCATCGGCGCGGTGATCGGCCACGAGTCCAGCCACGGCTTCGACGACCAGGGCAGCCAGTTCGACGGCGACGGCAACCGCGCCAACTGGTGGACGCCGCAGGACAAGAAGCAGTTCGACGAACGCACCAAGGCGCTGGTCGAACAGTTCGACGGCTATTCGCCGATCAAGGGCAAGCCGAACCTGCACGTCAACGGCAAGCTGACCCTGGGCGAGAACATCGCCGACCTGGGCGGCCTCAACATCGCCTACGACGCGTTGCAGACCGCGCTCAAGGCCGATCCCAAGGAAGCCGACGCGAAGATCGACGGCTACACCGAGGATCAGCGCTTCTTCCTCAACTGGGCGCGCGTGTGGCGTGGCAGCGTGCGTGAGAAGGCGGCCGAGCTGAGCCTCAACACCGATCCGCACTCGCCGATCGCGATCCGCGCCATCGCCGCGCCGTCCGACATGAGCGCGTTCGCCAAGGCCTTCCAGTGCAAGCCGGGCGATGCAATGGTGCGCTCGGGCGACAAGCAGGTGAAGATCTGGTAAGCCACTGCGTGCCGCGGCGAACGCCGCCGCGGCACGCAGCCTCCTCGACGCCGCGCGCAAGCGCGGCGTTTTTTTGTGTCCGTCATCTCTGCCGCCGCCCTGCGGGCCATCGCCGGCGCGATGTCAAAAATCGCCCCAGGCTATCTTTGGCCGCCACCGGCACGACCCAGGGTCAGGGCGCGCCACGGCGCCGAAGAGTGGGCCGGGCAGGACGTTTGTGCCATCACCTGTTCGCGCGACGCGCCTCGTAGGCCTTTAGGTGGGCATGTGCCAGCCGCAGCAGCGGCATCTCCATCCCCTGCGCCTCCCCGCGCGCCAGCAGGTCGCCGATCACGTGGTCGGCCTCGATGCGCCCGCCGTGCTCAAGGTCCCGCATCATCGAAGCGCTGAGCGTGGACCCGGCTTCGGTGAGTACCTCGCGGGCGCGTTGCAGCACCGACGGATGCGGCTCGTGGCCGCAAGCGGCGGCGACGCGGCGGCAGTCGTCGAGCAGGGCCAGCGTCGCCTCGCGGCCGCCGGGCGCGGCCACGATATCGCCCACCGGGGCGCGCATCAGGCAGGTGATGCCAGCCAGGCTGGCGAGGAACACCCACTTGTCCCACATGTCCTGCACGATGGTGCTGCTGGCCCGTGGCTCGAAGTTCGCGCCGGTCATCGCCTGCGCGATGCGCCGCACACGCTCCGAATCGCTGCCGTCGCGCTCGCCGAAGCTGAGGCTATGTGATCGGTTGAGATGGCGCACCGCGCCATCGGCGTCCAGCGTGGCGGCAATCACGCACTGCCCGCCGAGCACCCGCCCGGCGCCGAAGCGCGCGTCGAGCAGGTCGAGCTGGCGCAAGCCGTTGAGGATGGGCAGCACCGCGCCGTGCTCGCCCAGCGCAGGCGTGATGTCCTCGATCGCCTGCGGCAGGTCCCAGGCCTTGCAGCTCAACAGCACCAAATCGAACGACTCGCGCAGCGTGGCCACGGTCACCGTGGGTAGCGCGGCGATGTCAGCGTCGCCCAGTGCGCTGCGGATGCGCAGTCCATGCTGCGCCAGCAGCGCCGCACGCCGTTCGCGCACCAGGAAGGTGACATCGCGCCCGGCCTGCAGCAGGCGGCCACCGAAATAGCCGCCGGTGGCGCCGGCGCCCACGACCAGAATTCGCATTGCCCGCTCTCCTCGTGTCGATATCCGTTCAAGCCTAACGCCACCAAGCGCCGTTGCCGAGTCGTGCACGTGGACGATGTCGTCGTCGCACGCCATTACTGTATTGCGAATCATTCTCGTTTGAATTAGCCTTTTGGCAATCCGCATCGGAGCCGTCACGCCGTCGCGTCATGCGCCGGCCACCCTCCCTGCGTCCCGTTCCGAACCACCCTGGAGCCTTTCGCCGATGGACTTCGTCAAGAACCGCAAGCACCCCGTGGTGCGCCGCGGCGCCACCCCTTCGCTCACCGTCGCCACACTCACCGCCAGCCTCGCGCTGGCGCTGCCGGCCATGGCGACCGATGCCGCATCGCCCGTTACCGATGCCCAGGTCGCTACGGCCAGGCGCCTGCAGGGCGTCACCGTGGAGGGGACCGTCGTGCCGTACAAGGTCGATCAAGCCTCCTCGCCGAAGTTCACCCAGCCGCTGCTGGACACGCCGCAGACCATCGTCGTCATCAGCAAGGAGCTGATCCACGAGCAGGGCGCCACCACCCTCACCGAAGCGCTGCGAAACACGCCCGGTG
>JAJZET010000051.1 GCA_021805685.1 Pseudomonadota bacterium | reverse complement strand
AACTGCAGCTGCGCGAGTCCACCGCCGCCGCGCCGGCTTGATCGCGCGACGCGCAAGCCGCGCGTCAACAGACGGCTTGCGCACTATCCGTCTTCGCAGAGCGCGCCGCGGCGGGCCCGGACTGACCGCGGCCTGCCCAAGCGGATTTCCCAGCATTTGACAGCGCTGTCATTTTTGCCGGACAGTACCGCCTCGCCTGCGGCCCGATAGCCGCCCAGAGGAGCGCGTGCATGCCCGTCCGACACCTGCCATCGACCCGAATCCTGCTCGCCGCGCTGCTGACGTGCACCTCCGCCGGCATGGCGCTGGCCGGCAACGCCGCCGCCGTGCATCCCGCGCTGTGGCCGAAGGCGCATTGGCCGTTGCCGGCGGACGCGGCGCTCGAGCGGCGCGTGCAGGCGCTGATGGCGAAGATGTCGGTGCAGGACAAGGTGGGCCAGCTGATCCAGGCCGATATCGGCAGCATCACGCCGGCGCAGATGCGCAAGTACCATCTCGGCTCCATCCTCGCCGGCGGCAACTCCAAGCCCGGCGGCGGTCGCTTCGCCACGGTGGCGCAGTGGAAGGCCCTGACCGACGCGTTCTACCACGCGGCCATGGACACCTCGGGCGGCCACGTGGCGATCCCTCCGTTGTTCGGCATCGACGCCGTGCACGGCGACAACGGCACCATCGGCGCCACGCTGTTCCCGCAGAACTCGGCGCTGGGCAACGCGCACGATCCGGCATTGATGCGCGCCATCGGCGCGGCCACCGCAGCCGAGGTGCGCGCCACCGGCTTCAACTGGAGCTTCGCGCCTACGCTGGCCGTACCGCAGGACCCGCGCTGGGGCCGCGCCTACGAAGGCTATTCGCAGGACCCGCGCGTGGTGGCCAGCTACGCCGGCCCGATGGTGGAAGGCCTGCAGGGCACACCCGGCACCGCCAGCTTCCTCGACGACGCGCACGTGATCGCCAGCGCAAAGCACTTCCTGGCCGACGGCGGCACCAAGGACGGCAAGGACCAGGGCGACGCCGAGATCGACGAATACACGCTGATCGCCATCCACTCCGCCGGCTACCCGCCCGCCATCGATGCCGGCGTGCAGACCGTGATGGCCTCGTTCTCGAGCTGGAACGGCGTGAAGATGCTCGCCAACCGCGGCCTGCTCACCGACGTGCTGAAGCGACGGATGGATTTCCAGGGCTTCGTCGTCGGCGACTGGAACGCGCAAGGCCAGATTCCGGGCTGCACCAACCAGGATTGCCCTGCCGCCTACGACAATGGCGCCGACATGCTGATGGCGCCGGACAGTTGGCGCGGCCTCTACGAGCACACCCTGGCCGAGGTGAAGTCGGGCGCGATCCCGATGGCACGCGTCGACGATGCGGTGGCGCGCATCCTGCGCGTGAAGTTCCGCATGGGCCTGTTCGCCGCCGGCGCACCGTCCACGCAGCCGCTGGCGCGCGAGTCCGAGCGCATCGTCGGCAGCGCGGCACATCGCGCGCTGGCACGCCGTGCTGTGCGCGAGTCGCTGGTGCTGCTGAAAAACGACGGCAACCTGCTGCCGCTCGATCCGCACCAGCGCATCCTGGTCGCCGGCGAAGGTGCCGACAACATCTCGCAGCAAAGCGGTGGCTGGACGCTGACCTGGCAGGGTACCGGCCTCAGCAACGCCGACTTCCCCGGCGCGCAGTCGATCGGCGCCGGCATCGCCGAGCAGGTCAGGGCCGCAGGCGGCAAGGCGGAGATCGCGCCGGACGGCCACTACACGCGCAAGCCGGACGTCGCCGTGGTGGTGTTCGGCGAAACGCCGTACGCGGAGTTCCAGGGCGACATCCCCAACCTGCGATTCCGCCCGGGCGACGACCACGACCTCGACCTGATTCGCCGCCTGCGCGCGCAAGGCATCCCGGTGGTGGCGGTGTTCCTCTGCGGCCGGCCGCTCTGGGTGAACCGCGAGATCAATGCCGCCAACGCGTTCGTCGTCGCCTGGCTGCCGGGCAGCGAGGGCGGCGGCGTGGCCGACGTACTGCTGCGCAAGCCCGACGGGCGGATCGATTACGACTTCCGCGGCAAACTTGCCTTCGCTTGGCCGCGCAGCGCCGTCGTCGGCCGCGGCAAACCGCAGTTTCCGCTGGGCTATGGACTCAGCTATGCGGACCACGTGAACCTGCCGAAGCTGCCGGAGCAATCCGGCGTGAGCGGCAACGAAGTGCTGGTGGACGACTACCTCGAGAAGGGCAAGGCCACCCACGGCTACGCGATCGCGCTCACCGGCGCGGACGGCAAGGCAGTCGAACCCATCGCGACACCTGCCGCCACGGCCGACGGCAGCCTGCACATGACCGCGCTCGACTACAAGGCGCAGGAAGACGCGCGCCGACTCGACTGGTCGGGCGGCGCCGCGTCCTTCTCGCTGGTCGCCACCAGCCCGCTCGACCTCGATCGCCAGACCAATGGCGATGTGATGCTGGTGACGACGATGCGCATCGACGCGCAAGGCGCGCAGCCGGCGTGGATCGGCATGCGCTGCGGCCATGACTGCCGCGGTCGCGTCGAACTACCGCGTGCAGCCGTGCCTTCCGGCTGGCAGCGTGTCGGCGTGCCGCTCAAGTGCCTGCGCGCCGCCGGGGCCGACATGCACCACATCGTCGCCCCGTTCGTGGTCGATGCCGGCAAGGGCACGCGACTGGCGATTTCGCGTGTGGTGCTGGGCACCAACCCCGATCGCGTGTTGCCGTGCACGCACTAGCCCCGTCGCACCGCCACGGCGATTCGCTGATCGCAAGCTCCGCGCTGCCGCCGTGCACACGCGCCGCATCCGCGGGCATCCTCGCCCGCGCGGTGAGGGCGCGTGTCGCCCGATATCCGCGCTGCGCCAACCCCGGGGCCGCCGATGTCACTGCGGCAGCGCACGCCAGACTGCTCGCCCGAGCATATGAAAGACGGTAATCAGCTGATGAGAATTGGCCATCCATTCGTTTCGCATCGCAGCATGATTTGCCTGCAATTCAGCGCTAGTATCGAAATTGACAGCGCTGTCACACACAGATACGACAGCGCTGTCATTCGGGGGTGAAGCAAACAGCCGCCACGGCCTCGCCGATGGCACACGTGTTCAACCAAGAACAATACAGAGGGGTTACAAAAATGAAGTTGCGCTACTCAGCGTTGTACGTCGCCATGTCGCTCGCCCTCGCCCCGTGCCTGGCCCAGGCTGCGGAGCAAGGCGCAGCGCCGCAGGATTCTTCGGCCCAGGCCACGGCGGCCAAGACGAACAAGAAGGTCCAGCAGCTCGCCACCATCGAAGTCAGCGCCACCAAGCGCGAAACACCGCTGGAGAAGACTCCCGTCGCGGTCAGCGCGATCAGCGCGGACACGCTCGACAAGCAGCGCGCGATGACGGTGCAGGACCTGACCCCGCTGGTGCCCGGCCTGCAGGCCACCTCGGAAGGCGACCATGGCGTGGTCACGCTGACCATGCGCGGCATCGGCAACGACAGCGCCAAGACCGAGTACGCCGACCCCGAGGTCGCGATCTTCGTCGACGGCGTCTACACCGCGCGCGCCGAAGCCGCGGCTGGCCTGCTGCTCGACATGGACAGCGTGGAAGTGCTGCGCGGTCCGCAGGGCACGCTGTGGGGGCGCAACTCCACCGCGGGCGCGATCAGCTTCCAGACCGCCAAGCCGGACATCGGCGGCGACGCCTCGGGCTATGCCGAGATCGAGGCCGGCAACTACAACCAGTCGGGCGCCCGCGCCGCGGTGAACCTGCCGATCAGCGACACCTTCGCGATGCGCGTCGCGGTGGCGCACGAGCAGCACGACGGCTACGTCGATTACCAGAATCCGGCCAGCGAGCTGCCCAGCGTGGCGCAGCAGCAGGCGACCTACCTCGCCTCGGGCGGCACCCTCGCCAACTTCCGCCCGATCGACCCGAACCAGTACGAGCAGAACGGCGCCAAGTACAACGCGCAGGACCAGTCTGCTGCCCGCGTGAGCGCACGCTGGCAGCCCAGCGACGCGTTCCGCTGGGATCTTTCCTACGAGTACTTCATCGATCGCGGCACCCCGAACCTCAGCCTGATGCAGACACCGCGTCCCGGCCAGTCGTTCTGGTCCGCGCTGATCGACACCCCGCCCTACCTGCACCGCAACTCCGGCACGCTGCGCAGCCGCATGGACTGGAACATCAGCGACAGCATGGAGCTGAGCTACATCGCCGGCTTCAACCGCTTCTCCGGCCAGGGCAACTTCGACCAGGACGTCGGCGTGCAGGTGCCCACCAGCTTCACCACCGGCGCAACCTACCAGGCCGACCGCACCAATTCCTCGAATTACAGCAGCTACAGCCACGAGCTCGACCTGAAGTCGCGCGGCCAGCAGACGGTCGACTGGATCGTCGGTGCGTACTACGGCCACGAGGACAACAACATCCGCTTCGACATCCCGATCATGAACGGCACGCAATACGGCACGGTGTCGTGGCAGGGCTCCTTCATCCAGCCCGAGGAGCTGGTCAATTCCAGCGCACTGTTCGGGCAGGCCACCTGGAACCTGTCCGACCACTGGCACCTGACCGGCGGCCTGCGCTGGTCGAAGGACGAGAAGCGCAACGTCGGCGGCCGCGGCTGGGGCTGGGATTACAACCCGAACGTGCCGCAGCTGCCGATCGCGCCGAGCACCATCCCCGGCCCGGCGACCGGCTTCGCGGTGTCCACCTACAACGACGCCAAGTACAGCAAGGGCGAATGGACCTGGCTGGGCCGCATCAGCACCGACGTCGGCGAGCACGGCATGCTGTATGCCAGCGTGTCCACCGGCTACAAGTCGGGCGGCACCCAGGACGCCGGCACGCTGTACAAGCCGGAGAAGCTGACCAACTACGAGGTCGGCGCCAAGTTCTCCTTCCTCGACGGCCACCTGACCTGGAACAACGCGGCTTACTACGAGAACTTCAAGGACTTCCAGCTCTCCGCACCGATCACCTACCCGAACGGCAACCGCGGGCTGGGCTTCTCGAACGTCGGCGGCAGCACCAAGGTGGCCGGCTTCGAATCGGAGCTGGCCTACCAGGGGCAGAAGGACCGCGCGAACCTGGTGCTGTCGTACATCCCCAAGAAGACCCTGGGCACGCTGGTGTATGCCGGCAGCAACGACTACCAGGGCCTGCCGGCGTGCGCACCGCAGTCGGGCATCGCCAACTGCATGGATATCACCGGCAACGACCTGGCCCACGCGCCGACGGTCTCGCTGTCGGCGATCTACGAGCACAACTTCGTGCTGCCCAGCGGCGCCCGCGTCACGCCGCGCTTCAGCGGCCAGTACCAGAGCATGCAGTGGCTCAGCCCGTTCAACCTCGGCAGCGGCGACCAGCAGAAGGCGTATTTCCGCGGCGACCTGTCGCTGCGCTACACCGAGCCGCAGGATCGCTGGTGGATCAGCGTGTATTCGCAGAACTTCACCAACGTGAAGGTGCGCACCAACGCCGGCCGCTTCCAGATGCCCAACGGCAGCTTCGAGTACGTGTCGGAATACCTCGCGCCGCGCACCTACGGCATCCAGTTCGGCACGTCGTTCTGACGACGCAGGGGCGGTGCCGGGCGACCGGCGCCGTCCAACGGTTTGCCATTCTGTGGTGGCGCCAGCCCAGCGGACTGGCGCCGCCCTCCCTCCCCGGGATGGCTTTGCCGGGCTCCGCAAGGGGCCCGGCGTTTCTTCCAAGAACCTGTTCAATGTCACCATGCAGCGCGAGGCGGCATTGAACAGACTCCAAGGAGCGACCATGAAGCGCTTGCGCAAGGTACTCGTGGTGGGCGGCGGCACCGCCGGCTGGCTGACCGCCTGCTACCTGGCCAAGGCCGTGAACGCCGCCGACCCGGCCAGCGTGCAGGTGCACCTGGTGGAATCCGATCGCATCGGCCTGATCGGCTACGGTGAATCCACCTTTCCGTCGATCCGCGGCACCCTGTCGGCCATCGGCCTCGACGAGTGGCGCT
>JAJZET010000089.1 GCA_021805685.1 Pseudomonadota bacterium | reverse complement strand
AGTGTCCAGCTGGAGGTCGTTCAGCTGACTCTTGCGCGGATTGACGGTGCAGACGTCGCCGATCTTCACTAGCGGGAACGTATGAGTCTTCGCAGCTCCTTCCCGATACCGCTCCCCGCTGAGGTTGTAGTCGCCATTCGCGGCGATCTTGGCTTTCGGCACGATCAGGCCATGGGCAAGCTGCGTACCCTCACCCTGCCCTCTCCCGGTGGGAGAGGGTTCAATCGCTGTCGCACTTCCGATGACTGAGGGTTGCAAAGGCTGGCCGCTGCGCAGGGCTTGCAGGTACGCGGCGAGTTCGGCCTTCACCTGCGGCAGGTCGTTTTTCTCAATCGCCCGCCGCTGGGCGCCGAGGCCGAAACCGTCGTTCTCCACCTTGAAGAAGGCGATGCTGTCGCTGTGTTTCGCCAGCGATTTGTCGAGGATGAGGATGCTGGTCTTGACGCCGGAGTAAGGCTGGAACACGCCTGCGGGCAGCGACACCACGGCGATGAGGTACTGCTCCACCAGCAGCTTGCGCAACTGCGTGTAGGCGGTCTGGCTTTGGAAGATGATGCCTTCGGGCACGATGATTGCGGCGCGGCCCTGCGGCGTGAGGTGCTCGGCGATGTAGTCCACGAACAGCACTTCGCTGCGCTTGGCCTGGATGCTGAAACGCTTGTGTGGCTTGATGCCGCCTTTCGGCGACATGAAGGGTGGATTGGCCAGGATGACGTCGGCGTGCTTGTTCCAGTGCTCGTCGCTGGTGAGGGTGTCGTACTCGATGATGTGCGGGTCGCTGAAGCCGTGCAGGTACAGGTTCACCAGGCTCAGGCGCACCATGTCGGGCGAGATGTCGTAGCCCTTGAAGTTGCTGGCGAGGTGGGCGCGTTCGTCGGGTGTGAGCAAATCGCCCGATGCCATGGCCGAACCCTCACCCCCGGCCCCTCCCTCAGGGACTTCCGTTGGTCGTCTCCCGGCGGGAGAGGGGAGAGACGAGTTGGCCTTGAGGATGTGCTTGTACGCGGAGATCAGGAAGCCGGCGGTACCGCAGGCAGGGTCGAGCACGGTTTCGGTTATCTTCGGGTCGAGCACCGCGACCATGAAGTCGATGATGTGGCGCGGAGTGCGGAACTGGCCGGCGTCGCCCTGGCTGCCCAGCACGGACAGCAGGTACTCGAAGGCGTCGCCCAGGCGCTCGCTGTGGTCGTAGCTGAACTCGTCGATGACCTTGAGGAAGGCGCGCAGGGTCTCGGGGTCGCGGTACGGCAGGTAGGCGTTCTTGAAGATGTCGCGAAACAGCGGCGGAATGCCGGGGTTCTCGGGCATCTTGGCGATGGCTTCGGCGTAGAGGTTCAGGGTTTCATGCCCGCCCAGGCCGCTGCGCATCAGCTTGGCCCAGCCGAAACGGCTGCTGCCGTTGGCGAAGAACTTGCGCTGGCCGCCCATCTCCTCGCTCTCGGCGTCCATGTCGTCCATGAACTTGTAGATCAGCGCGATGGTGATCTGCTCGACCTGCGATTTGGGGTCGGGCACCTTGCCGACGAGGATGTCGCGGGCGGTGTCGATGCGGCGCTTGGTGGCGGTGTCTAGCATTCTTTGGGGCGCTCCATGGTGTAGTAGTCGATCCGTTGAGCTGAGCGCAATCATCGAAGTGCGTGGCGATGCATGATGCGGGTGCTATGGATCGAGGTGAATGCATGAACTGCATTTCAATCCCCTCGAATTCGAGGTGGTTGACCTCGGGCCCGAGTCTTAACCCGCCGAATTCGACGGGATTGAAAGCCGGTTGCTGAATCGCTCCCGGACTCCGAAAACCCCACGCTGAAATTTTCCTGTACTTCGATGTTGCGCTTTTTGTGGTTTGCTCATGAGATCGGATCCATCACAGCCCGTTCGCACTGAGCGTAGCTTGCGTCAGCAAGCAAAGTCGAAGTGCTGGAAGGTCGTTGTCCTTCGACTTCGGCGCTGCGCGCCTACGCTCAGGACGAACGGTGGAGAGTGCGATTGAGATCCGACCCTGCTCAAGGAACGATAGTGCGATTGAGATCCGACCATGCACGAGGAACGATATAGACACGGGTTGAGGCATCACGGCGCAAACTGGTTGAGCGACACGTAGTCCTTGACGTAGTCGGGGATCAGCGTGCGGTACTTGGCCGGTACGGCTTTGAAGTCGCGGCTGGAAAAGTAGGGGTTGGTGGCCAGGTCGGTGTAGTGCTTGCTTTCGATGATGTCGCGCACGCGGTCGCTGGTGAGGTAGGCCTTGAAGTAGGTCTTGATGGCCGGGATGGCCGTAGCGTCCTCGGGCTTGGTGTCGGCGACGAACTTGGCGAATTCCTCTTCCAGCAATTCGTCCTTGGATTTGAAGCGCGGGATCAGACCGAAGACTTTTTCCAGAATCTCGCGCAGGCTCACGCGGCGATCCACTGCGGCGGCGCGACGCAGCTTGTCGAGGGTGTAGTACTCGGCGGGCTTGTCGAACACCTCGCGGTTGACGTAATCGATGACGCGGTCCCATTGCCCGGCCTCGACGGCCTGCACGATGGTGGCGTTGCCGCGCACGGTGTCTTCGAAATGTTCGAAGAACATGCGGTCGATCTTCATGCCCTGTTGGCCGATGGTTTCCTCCTTGATCGAGGCCATCAGATCATCGCCGCGGTGTTCGTGCGTGGCGCCAAGTGGCCGTTCGCCACCGTCGCCAACACCGTCGCCGGCGGCGTGCTGCGGGAGCCTGAGCACCTGGTCGTAGTTGAACTTCTCCTCGAAGTATTCGCAGTTGGCGAAGAAGTCGAACAGCTTGAACGCGATTTTGCGCGGTGCGGTCAAGGCTGCCTTGATGGCGTCGTCGAACAGTTCGTCGCGAAAATCGTGGGTGCGCGTGCCGCGGCCTTTGATCTGGATGAAATCGGCGGGCGAGAAGATCGGCCGCAGCAGTCCGATGTTGAGGATGTCGGTGCAGTCGTAACCGGTGGTCATCATGCCCACGGTGACGCACACGCGCGCCTTGCTGGTCTTGTAGGTGGCGATGAAGTTGCCGCTGCCCAGCAGCTTGTTGTTGGCGAAGTTGATGCTGAACTGCTGCGCATCGGCGATTTGCGAGGTGACCTGCACCGCGAAATCCGACTGGTACTTGCCGGGGAACATGCGCGCGGCCATCTGGTTGAGGATTTGCGTGAGCTTGGTGGCGTGGTTCTGGCTGACGGCAAACAGGATCGACTTGCCGACTTCGCCGCTGACCGGATCGCGCAATGCATGCTCCAGGAAGGTCTTGCACAGCAGTTGGTTGGTGGCCTCGGAGAAGAAGCGCCGCTCGAACTCGCGGTGCGAAAAGGCTTGCTGCTGCGTATCGCCGTTGTCGTCGCTGAAGGTGGCCAGAAAGCCGGTTTCGGAGAGCAGCTCGGTGGTGATGCCGCTGCGCGCATCGACCACGGTGGGGTTGACCAGGTAGCCGTCGCGCACGCCATCGAGCAGCGTGTAGCGGAAGGTGGGCTGGCTGTTCTCGCAGCCGAAGGTGCGGTAGGTATCCAGCAGCAGGCGGCGCTCGGCTTCGCGCGGGTCGCGGCCATGCGCCTTGCTGCTGTCGAAATGCTTGAGGTAGTCGCGCGGCGTGGCGGTGAGGCCAAGTTTGTAGCCGATGAAATAGTCGAACACCGCGCGCGCATTGCCGCCGATGGAACGATGCGCCTCGTCGGAAATGACCAGATCGAAATCGGTGGGCGAGAACAGGCGCTGGTACTTGTTGTTGAACAACAGCGACTGCACCGTGGTGACGACGATCTCGGCGTGGCGCCAGTCGTCGCGGCTCTCTTTGTAGATGACGCATTTGAAGTCGGCGGACAACAACGCGGCGAAGGCTTTCTGCGCCTGGTCCTCGAGTTCGAGGCGATCGACCAGAAACAGCACGCGCTGCGCATTGCCGGTGCGCAGGAACAGCTTGATCACGGCGGCGGCGGTCAGCGTCTTGCCGGTGCCGGTGGCCATCTCGAACAGGAAGCGGTCCTTGCCTTCCGCCACGGCGGCCTGCAGGCAATGGATGGCTTTCAGCTGGTACGGCCGCAGAAAGCGCAGCTTGTTGGCCTGGATGTAGCCCGGCCGCTCGGCCTCGTTGCGCCAACCCGCTTCGGAAGCGTAGTTGGGCCGCTGGGTCAGGACGATGGTGTCGTCGCCTACCGGCTCGGCGATCAGGCGCTGCGGATCGGGCGTGATCTTGCGGTAACCACTGACTGAGTCGGGGGTCGGAAACGAGGTGATGATGTAGGGGTTGCCGCGCTCGAGATCCCAGAAGTAATGCAGGTTGCCGTTGGAAAGAATGACGAAGCGGCAGTGTTGTGAGCGGGCATATCTGCGCGCCTGCTCCTTGCCGATCAGTGGATTCTTGTCCTCGGCCTTGGCTTCGAGCACCAGCAGCGGAAAGCCGCGGGCATCGAGCAGCAGGAAATCGACGAAGCCGCGGCCGGCCTGCTCAAAATCGTTGCCTAGTGCATCCAGTTGCGTGGAGTGGATGCTGACGCCGGGCTCGAGGACGATGTTGGCGGGCGCGCCATCGCGCGCGAAAAAACGCCAGCCCGCCGCCTCCAGCAGCGCGTTGATCTTGATGCGGGCGGTGGCTTCCTTCGCGGACACTCAACTTCCTCGTCCTGCGGCTTCAGCAAAGCTGAGTAACGAGGCTGTGGCCTCCACTTTCATAATGCTGCTTCACCGCGAACCATACGGCAAGGACGTCCATGGACGCGGATGCTTCAGGCCACTCGGTCAAAGCACCGAAGCAGCCGGTGTCGTGGCAAAACCGCAGCGTCGCGCGCGCCCATGCAGCGGGCGGGCGCACCGTGCCTGCCTAACCGCCGATCGCCGGCGCCGGCGCCACGCCCAGCGGCGTGCCGGCCGGCAGCGTGGGCACGCCGGCCTTGTAGGCGGCGGCGTTCCACTGCGCCACGCTACCGGCGAGCAGCGCGTTGAACGCGCCCAGCTTCTGTTGCAACTGATCGCCGTATTCGACCATCAGGCCATGCATGGGCGGCGTGGGCGCCTGGTTGGCCAGGCTCGCCACCAACCCGTAAGTCATCTCCAGGTTGGCGTGCAGATCCTGCAGGTAGTGGATGTCGTCCTCGATCACCTCGTGCTGCAGCAGCGGGTTGTAGACGCTGTCGCGCAACGCGGTGATCTGCTTGTCCAGCGCTTGCGCCTGTGCCAGCAGACCACGCTGCGTCGCGTCCATGCCGCTGCCGGCGTCCTGCGCCTTGGTCTCATAGGCCTTCAGCGCGCCTTGCCATGCGGTGAGGCGGTTGAGCATGCGGTTGAGCGCATCGACCTGGTTGCGCGTGGCCAGCGCTGCCTGCAGCGTGGCGGCGTTGGCGGCGGCATCGAACTTCTGGTTGGGGTCGTACTGCACGGTCACCGGCACGCTCTTGCTGACGCCGTCGGCAGTGATGGTGACGGTGTAGGTGCCGGGCAGCGCCATTGGTCCGGAATTGTTGGCACTCTTGATGTGGCGGTCGCCGAAATCCGGGCGCGTATAGCCGTCCCAGGTCATGTCCCAGGTGAACCGGTCGATGCCGGCCTTGGCCGGACCCCAGCGCGTGGCCACCACGTCGCCCTTGGCGTCGGTGACCACGATCTTCACCGGCGTCTGCTTGCTGGCCTTTTCGGCGGCGGACGGCTGCAGCTTCTTCGGCAGCCAGTAGTCGAGGATCACGCCGGTGGGCGGATTGGGCGTGGTGAACGCCGGCTCGGCGCCCTCGCCGCGCGACCAGCGCTGCCACTCGGTGCCTGTGCTTGGCGTGAACACGTGCAGCTTGTCCCGCGCGATCGACGCCTGCCACTGCGCGATCGGCGCGACGTGATCGAAGATCCACACGCCGCGGCCGTGCGTGCCCAGCAGCAGATCGCCGTGCGCGAACTGCAGATCCCACACCGGCACGGTGGGGAAGCCCTTGGTGACCAGCTTGCTCCAGTG
Source organism: Pseudomonadota bacterium (assembly GCA_021805685.1). Taxonomy (GTDB): domain Bacteria; phylum Pseudomonadota; class Gammaproteobacteria; order Xanthomonadales; family Rhodanobacteraceae; genus Rhodanobacter_A. Next base: position 58 of record JAJZET010000089.1, on the reverse strand, counting down.
CGCGCCGTCATCGTGCGAAGTCCACACGCCGGTCATGGTGCCGGCGGCGAGGAATCCC
>JAJZET010000207.1 GCA_021805685.1 Pseudomonadota bacterium | reverse complement strand
GTGGCGCCGGGCTGGATCGCCCCCGATCGCTTCCTGGCCGGATACGGTGCCGCCCAGGCCGTTCCGGGCCCCATGTTCACCCTGTCCGCCTACCTGGGGGCAGCGCTGCGCGGTGGATCGGGCGGTGTGCCGGGCGCCAGCGTCAGCCTGCTGGCCATCTTCCTGCCGGGCATGCTCATGGTCTCCGGCGCGTTGCCGTTCTGGCGGACATGGGCCTCCCGCACCCGGGCCGTGCGGATGCTTGCCGGCGTCAACGCCGTCGTTGTCGGCCTGCTGGCCTATGCCCTCTACGATCCGGTCTGGGTGAGTGCGATCCACGGCGGCACGGATTTCGCTGTCGCCGCGATCGCCTTCGTGGGCCTGGTAGCCGCGCGGTGGCCACCCCTGGCAGCGGTCCTCTGGTGCGTGCTGGCATCCCTTCTCGTTGTCCTGGCCGGAGCCTAGGACCTAGGTGCGGGACGACTCGTGGGCGAACCATGGCGCCGTCCGCCGCACCAGGTGCACGACCGACAGCATCACCGGCACCTCGACCAACACCCCGACCACGGTGGCGAGTGCGGCCCCGGAACGCAGACCGAAGATGCTGATCGCCGTTGCAACCGCCAGCTCGAAGAAATTGCTTGCGCCGATCAGCGCGGACGGACCGGCCACGCAATGCGGCACCCGCGCCCAGCGACTCAGGCCGTAGGCGATCCCGGCATTGAAGTACACCTGCAGCACGATCGGCACGGCCAGCAGCAGGATCACCAGCGGCTGCGCCACGATGGCCTTGCCCTGGAAACCGAACAGCAGCACCAGGGTGGCGAGCAGCGCGCCCGTCGACCAGGGATCGAGCCAGCGCATCGCGGCATCCAGCGCGCCTTGCCCGCCTGCACGCAGCAGGCGTCGCCGCCATAGTTGCGCCAGCACCACCGGCACGACGATGTAGAGCAGCACCGACAGCAACAGCGTGCCCCACGGCACCGCGATCGAGGCAACCCCCAGCAGCAACGCGACGATGGGCGCAAAGGCCACGACCATGATGCTGTCGTTGAGCGCGACCTGGGCCAGCGTGAAATTCGGCTCGCCGCCGCACAGGCGCGACCAGACGAACACCATCGCCGTGCACGGGGCCGCCGCCAGCAGGATCAGGCCGGCGATGTAGCCGTCCTGCTGGTCGGCCGGCAGCCAGGCGGCGAACACATGCCGCACGAACAGCCAGCCGAGCAAGGCCATCGAAAACGGCTTGATCGCCCAGTTGACCAGCAAGGTAATGCCGATGCCGCGCACCTGACGGCGCACGCCCGCCAACTGGGCGAAGTCCACCTTCATCAGCATCGGCACGATCATCAGCCACACAAGCACGGCCACCGGCAGGTTGATGCGCTGGACCTCCAGCGCCGCCAGCATCTGGAACGCCGCCGGAAAGGCGTGTCCCAGCGCGATGCCGGCGACGATGCACAGCGCCACCCACAGGCTGAGGTAACGCGCAAACGGCCCCATCGAAGCGGTCTCAGTGCTCACGTTCGCCCTCTTGGCCAATGGCGCGCAAGGCCTGCCGGACCGACATGCGGTCCAGCTTCTCCACCGGCAGCGCAAGCAACAGCTCCACCCGCCGGCGCAACATCATCCACGCGCTCTGGAAAGCCCGCTGCCGCGCCTCCTCGGTCCCGTCGACGGCTACCGGATCGGGCACGCCCCAGTGCGCGGTGACGGGTTGGCCCGGCCAGATCGGGCAAACCTCGCCGGCCGCGTTGTCGCAAACCGTGATGATGAAATCCATCTGCGGCGCTCCTGCCGCGGAGAACTCATCCCAACTCTTGCTGCGCAGCGGCTCGTGGTAACCGAACGCCTCGGCCAGCCTGGCTGCCATCGGCTGCACCTTCCCGCTGGGGAAGCTGCCGGCGCTGTAGGCCTTGAACCGGCCCTGGCCCAGCACGTTGAGCAAGGCCTCGGCCATCACGCTGCGCGCGCTGTTGCCGGTACACAGGAAGAGGACATTGCAGGGTTCGGTATGCATGTCAGCAGCAGGCTCCGGCCGACTGGGGGCCACAGGTTTTCGGGACGACCGAAGCGGCCGTCGGGCCGCAGCAGGTGCTCGCGGAATCGGCGCCAGCCACGGAGACGCTGGTGTAGGTGGTGGCTTCGCCCAGCGTGTGGAAGGTCTCCCAGCGCACGCCCTGCGGGTCCTCAGCCCAGAACTTGTCCGAGTGCGCGTAGCAGCAGGTGGCGGCCTGCTCGGCCAGGGTCACCGCGTCGGCCTGCAGCAAGCGTTGGCCGATCCCCGCGAGCTCGGCTTCGTCTTCCGCCTGTATCCCCAGGTGGTCGATGCCGGCCGGTCGGCCGCGCTGGGAAATGGCGAAGTTCACGCGCGGATCATTCAGCATCCATTTCGCGTAATCGGGCTTGGTGACGCCGGGAGCGACACCGAACAAGGTGGTGTAGAAGCGGACGCTGTCGGCGAGGTTTTCGACATTCACGTGGGCATGAAAGCGTTTCATGACGCCCTCCGGTTGGTTTTGCAGCGGGAAGTGGTCGTGCAGGCGGCGCCGGGCGACCCGGCGCAGCAGTTCTCGGTGAGGAAGCCGAGCAATGCATTCATCTGCGGGTAGTTGGCCCGGCACTGGATGACACGGCCGCGGCGCTCGTCCTCGACCAGGCCGGCGCGACGCAGGATGTTCAGGTGGTTGGTCAGCGTGGCTCCGGCCATGCCGGTGGCCTCGGCCAGCTCGCCCACCGCCATGCCCGCATCGCCCGCCCTGACCAGCAGGCGGAACAGGGCCAGGCGGCGTTCGTGGGCCAGGGCGCCGAGGCAGTCCAGTGCGGCTTTTGATTTCATATTTCCAGAATAATGGAAATATTTGAAAGCGGTCAAGCCGACGAAAAACGCAGCGCTTCATCCGGCGTCAGCCACACCCAGGCAGGGGCACGGCCTGCGCATTCGCGAACGACGCCCTGCGCGCATGAGTCAGCTCCACGGCAGCCGCGGCGGGCCGACGCCGGTGAGCGCTCGGCCACATCGCCGCCCTAGCTTTCCACCTTGTAGGCCTTGAGCTTGTACCAGAGGGTGCGCTCGCTGACGCCGAGCAGCCGGGCCGCCGCCGCCTTGTTGCCACCGCTGCGTTCCAGCGCCGTCCTGATCAGACGTCCCTCGAGCTCTTCCACCCTGGCCTTCAGGTCGAGCGAGCCGCCCTCGGGTGCGCCATCGGCAAGCGCGGCGGCCGCCGGAACGCGCCCCGGCGCTCCCTGGGCCAGCTCCACCGGGAGATGAGCCTGCGCAATCTCCTCGCCACGGCAGAGGACCACCGCGCGCTCCATGATGTTCTCGAGCTCGCGCACGTTGCCAGGCCAGTCGTAGGCCTCGAGGCGCTCCAGCACGCCTGGCCCGAGGCGAGGCGTGGCACGCCCCAGCTCCAGCGCGTGCTTGTGCAGGAAATGATTGGCGAGCCGCTCGATGTCGCCCCGACGATCCTTGAGCCTGGGCACGTCGATGCGCACCACGTTGAGGCGGAAATACAGGTCCCGCCGCAGGGCGCCGCTTTCCACCGCCCGCTGCAGGTCACGGTTGGTGGCCGACACCACCCGCAGGTCCACCGGGATCGCGCCGTTGGCGCCGACCCGCTCGATCGTCCCTTCCTGCAGCACGCGCAACAACTTGACCTGCAGGTTGGGCGGCATCTCGGTGATTTCGTCGAGGAAGATCGTGCCTCCGCTGGCCAGCTCGCACTTGCCGATGCGATCGCGCACGGCGCCGGAGAATGCACCTTTGACGTGCCCGAACAGCTCGCTCTCAAGCAGGTCGGCCGGGATTGCCGCGCAGTTGATCGGCACGAACAGGCCGGTGCGGCCGGACGCTTGGTGGATCGCGCGCGCCACCAGTTCCTTGCCGGTGCCGGTGTCGCCCACGATGAAGACGTTGCTGCGCGTCGGCGCGACCTGGCGGATCAGTTCGTAGAGCGACTGCATCGCCGCGCTGGTGCCGACGAAGTCGCCCCAGCCGCGCGAAATCTCCTCGCGCAGGAAGCGATTCTCGCGCTGCGCGGCCTGCATGGCCAGCGCCCGGTCGACCGCCATCTCGACGGTTTCCATCTCGAACGGACGGATGATGTAGTCGACAGCGCCGAGCTTCATCGCTTCCACCGCCGTCTCGACGGTGCCGTAGGCGGTCATCACGATCACCGGCACGTCCACGCCACGCTCGCGCAACGCGGCGAGCAGCGCGATGCCATCCATGCGCGGCATGCGCAGATCGGTCAGGACCAGGTCCACCGGCTGCTGCTCGACGATGGACAACGCCGCCAGGCCATCGCCCGCTTCGCAGACGACGTGCCCCATCGCCTTCAGCGACAGCTCCAGGATGCGCCGCATCTTGGCTTCATCGTCCACTATGAGGATGCGCTTGGCGCTCATCGATCCTGTCCGCCGACTGCAAAGGTGAGGTTGAAGGATGCCCCGCCCCACGGGCTTTCGCCCACGGAGATCTCGCCGCCGTGCACCTGCACGACCTGCTGCACGATGGTGAGCCCGAGGCCGATGCCGCCCTCGCGGCGGCTGAAGAAGGGATCGAAGATGGCGTGCCGCAGCTCCGGCGGCACGCCGGGACCGTCGTCCATCACCGAGACCAGCAGCACCGGGCCGTCCAGCCGGGTGGCGATTTGCACGCGGCCGTGCTCGCCGACGAAGGCGAGCGCGTTCAAAACCAGGTTGAGCAGCACCTGCATGATCTGCTCGCGGTCGCAGCGGAAGACCAGCTCGGGCTCGGCAAAGCTGCAGGATAGCGCGACGCCCGCCTTCTCTGCCCGTGAGGCCAGCAGGTTCAGCACGCTGTCGATGATCGCGTGCAGGTCATGCGGCCGGAAATCCGGTTGCGTGGGGCGCGCGCATTCGAGCAGCAGGGTGACCAGGCGGTTGAGCCGCTCGGTTTCGCTGAAGATGAAGCCGATGAGTTCCCGCTCGCGCTCGCCGAGCTCAGGCTGCCGCTGCAGCAACTGCGCGGAATTGCGCAGGATGCCCAGCGGCGTGCGCACCTCGTGCGCCATGATCGCCGCCATCTCGCCCACGACCGCGAGCTTGCCTGCGCGCACGACCTGCTCGCGCGACCTGGCCAGGGTGTCGATCATCTCCGCATAGGCCTCGTGCAACTCGCGGATTTCCAGGATGCTGGTGTCCGGCAACGGTACCCGTGCCTCGTCGCGCTGGCGGAAGCCGCGCGTGAAATCCGTCAGCGCCATGATCGGCTGCGCGATGCGGCGGGCCAGCCGCGAGGAAATCCACAGGCCACCCATCAAGGTCAGCGCAAGCACTGCCAGTACCACCCACAGCATGCGCCAGATCGGCTGGAACGACACCAGGGTGGGCTCGACCATCACGATGCTCCAGCCCAGGCCATGGAACTGCTGATAGCCCCCCGACCTGGCCACGCCCACCAGCACCGTGCCATACCCCAGCGCGCTGCCATCGCGCACGTAGGACACGGCGCCGCGATCCGGCATGCGCCAGTGCAAGGCCAGCCGGCCCGCGTCGATGCGCGTGCGCAACGCCGCCGATGCGGCGATCGCGCGGCCGTGCGGGTCGAGCAGCAGCAGGCTGCGCGGCCCCCGGCCAACCGCGTCGTCCAGCAACTGCTGCACGACATGCCGGTCGAGCACTGCGTAGAGGTAGCCGAGATTGCCTGCGCCGAAGGCGTTGGGAATCGCCGTGCGCAGCAGGATCGTCGCCGGTCCGCCATCGGCGTCATGCACCAGCGCCATGCTCACGCCAGCGAGCGCGTGGCCGGGAACGGCGCGCCAGGACTCGGCGACGGGCGCCATCGTGCCGATGTAGGCGGCCTGGCTGGCCGCGATCACGCGACCATGCTCGTCCGCGCACAGCAGGGCGACATAGGCGTTCCCCTGCCCCGCGTGCAGGTCGGAGAGAAAGTGCGACAGGCGCTTGTCCACGTCGTGGATGCGGATGTCCTGCATGACCTCCAGGCCGCTCCACACGCGCATGTTCTCGATGTGGGAGAACAGCAG
>JAJZET010000142.1 GCA_021805685.1 Pseudomonadota bacterium | reverse complement strand
CTGGAGCCGGTGCCGGTGGACTCGAAATAGGCGGCGCCATCCCGCGCAAGGAGTCGCTCAGGCGCCCTGCGCACGCACCCACTGCACGATGCCGGCGGCCTGCATCGCGCCCGATTGGCGCGCGACCTCGCGGCCGCCCTTGAACAGCGCCAGCGTGGGGATGCTGCGGATCGCATGACGGTTGCCGAGCGCCTGTTCCGCGTCGGTGTCGACCTTGAGCAGGCGCACCCGCGGCTCGAGCTGCGTGGCGGCCTGCGCGAAGTGCGGCGCCATCATCTGGCAGGGACCGCACCAGGTGGCCCAGAAGTCCACCAGCACGGGAATGTCGTTGCGGGCCAGGTGCTTCTGGAAGGCGGCTTCGTCGACGGCCAGCGGGTGGCCGGTGAACAGCGGCTGGTGGCATTGGCCGCAGGCCGGGGCTGCGGCCAGGCGTTCGCCCGGCACGCGGTTCACTGCCTGGCAATGCGGGCAGACGAGATGCAGCGGGTCGCTCATGGCATGCCTCGGGATCGGAATCGGGGATGCGCGGGATATGGGGCCGGCGCCGTGTGGTTCAAAGCCGGCGCCGCACCGCGGGGTGTTCTGCTCGCCCTGGAAAGGATGGCTTACCGCGCCGCAGGGAGCGCATCGCCCGGGGGCGACCGGGATCGCTGGCCTGCGTTTTGCTTGGCATTACACTGACCCACCCGCGTTGCAGATCCCTGACCGTGACCAGACCAGCCGCCGAAGACAGTTACGTGCGCGTCGCCGTGCTGGTCATGTTGTCGCTGGCGATGCTGGCGGGCATCTGCGCCACGCTGATCCACTGGCTGGGCCCGGTGCACCGGCCGATGGACATGATCGTGCCGCCGGTCGGCAGCGCCATTTTTGGCGGCCTTATCGTTGCCCTGCTGCGGCGCCCTTGGTGGCTGCAGGGCATCGTGCGGGTGGCGCTCGCCGTCGCGGTGCTGGCGCTGGCTGCGCCGGCCTGGTTCTACACCCTGCAGGCGGTGTCGACGCCGGGCGTGCAGCTCATCGCCGTGCTGCCGCCGGTGTCGTCGCTGTTCGTGGTGCTGCTGGCGATGGTGATGATCTTCATCCCCGGGCGCGCCGCCTACGTGCTGGCGCTGCTGTGCTGGCTGCTGATCGCGCCGCCGGTGCTGGTCTACCTGCTGCTGCACCCGCGCGAGATGTGGATGCCGCGTGGCATCGACCTGCTGATGGCGTACGGCCCGGTCAGCATCATGGTGGTGGTGTTGTTGCCGGTGCAGCGCGGGCTGACCGGCACGATCCGGCGGTTGGCATCGGAGCGCGAGCGGATGGAGCTGATGCTGCATCGCGATCCGCTCACCGGCATCCACAATCGCCGGCTGGGCGAGCGCCTGCTCAGGGAGCTGTTCGACGGCGACCGTGCCGCCGGCGTGATCATGCTGGACGTGGACCGCTTCAAGTCGATCAACGACACCCACGGCCATCCGGTCGGCGACCAGGTGCTGCAGGCCATCGCCGGGCGCTGCAAGGCGCTGCTGCGCGAGGACGAGAGCATCGCGCGCTGGGGCGGCGAGGAGTTCCTGGTGATCGTGCCGGCGATCGACGCGGCCGGACTGCACCTGGTGGCGGAACGCCTGCAGCTGGCGATTGCGCGCCTGTCGGTGGTGCCGGTGCGTCAGGTCACCGCTTCGTTTGGCGCCACCATGATCGACGATGCGGACACCTTCGACAGCCTGCTGCAACGGGTCGACCTGGCGCTGTATGCGGCCAAGAAGCAGGGCGGCAACCGCGTGGTGCTGATGCCGCCGGGTCCCTCTGCCGCTGCGATGGCGTCGGGCTGAGCCGGCGTGGGCGTGGGCGCCGGTTGCGTGCCGCGCCAGCTTATTCGGACGCGCCGGCCTTGCCCGCGGCGGGTGCCGGTGGCGGGCTGACGAAGCTGCCGGCGAAGCCGGGGAATTCCACCGGGCTGGCGTAGCCATCCTTCGACACCGCGCTGACGCCGAAGAAGTAGTTGTCGATCACGATGTCCTTCAGCGTGGCCGTGGTCGCGTCGCCGACCCAGCGGTGGTATCGCCAGCGCGGTGCGGTGGTGTCGCGCCACCACACGCGGTAGCCGTAGGCGCCCGGCGAGGGCTTCCAGGCCAGCGTGGTGTCGGGCTCGACCGCGCCCTTGACCGTGACATCGCCGGGCGGCGCCGGCGCCCAGGCCATCGCCGCCATGGTGATCGCGTTCAGCCGCGTCACCTGGGCGAGGTAGGGGAAGTCGACGCCGGACAGCACGTCGCCGTAGTGGATGCCGTGCTCGACGCGCAGGTCCTGGTGCTGGCGGTGGTAGTTCTCGTTCGGCTCGGTCAGGCGCACTGCCGGGTAGCCGGCGGCGAGGAAGGGCACCTGGTCGCCGCCGCGGCCGAAGCGGTCGGTGCGGTAGATCATCTGCACCTGGAAATTCGTCAGGTACTGCTCCGCCAGCCCGGCCATGAAGCGTGCGACGTTGCGCGAGGGCGAATCCACCTCGCCGCCGAAATAGCGGCGGTAGGCGGCCTGGCGCGGCGTCTCGGTGCTCTTGGTGCCCTCGGAGAACACGCGCACGCGGGTGTTGTCGACCACGCCGTCGATGCCGTGGATGTTGCCGACGATGTCGTTGTTGAGGTCGCTCTCGACCTGCCAGCCGTGCGCGCGGGCGTAGCGTGCCATGAGCTTGCCGCCGTACAGGTCCTGTTCCTCGCCGGACAGCGCGGCGTAGACCAGCGTGGCCCGGAACTTGTACTTCGACAGCACGCGTGCCACCTCCAGTACGGCGGCGGTGCCCGAGCCGTCGTCGTTGGCGCCGGGGGCGTCCGAGCGGTTGTTCATGATGTCGGTGACGCGCGAGTCCAGGTGCGCGGTGATGATGATCACGCGATCCGGATCACTGCTGCCGCGCTGGATCGCCGCCACGTCCATGATCTCGGTGGGCGTGGGAATGCGCGGGCCGGTGACGGTCTGTGTGGGCGTCACCACCTGCAGGCAACCGCCGCAGTCCTTCGAGATCGCCTCGAAGCGCGCCTTGACCCAGCGGCGCGCGGCACCGATGCCACGGTGGTCCGACGTGGTCGCCGACATCGTGTGCCGGGTGCCGAAGCCGACCAGTGTCGTCAACGTGGCCTGCAGCGCCTGCGGCTGCACCCGGTCGGCGATCTCGCGCAGCTGCGGGTGTTCGGTGGGCGGCGGCGGAACTTGGGCAGCGGCGGCCGAGCCGGCAGCCAGCAGTGCAGCGGCGAAAAGCGAGGCGATACGCATCCGGATCCCCTGAAGCAAGTGCGAGACGCGACTTTACCGCAGCCGGGTCCCGTGCCAGGCACGGGCGGGCGGAGATCAGTAGGGATGCTGCCGGTAGAACCGTTCCAGCTGCCGATAGACCTCGGGCAGGTGCTGCTGCAGGGCGGCGGGCGTCTCGAAGAACTGTTCGCTGGCCACCGCGAAGAACTCGGCCGGGCTTTCCAGCGCATACGGATCGAGCGGTAGCGCCAGGCCCTGGCTGCGCTCCTCGCGGAGGCGATCCCACGCGGCGGAGAATGTGGCCGACCAGGCGCGGCGATCCATGCGCCGGTGCAAGGGCGGAAAGCCGTTGGCGTCGCCGTTGAGCAGGTCCAGCTTGTGCGCCATCTCGTGGACGACGACGTTGCGCCCCGGCTTGCTGCCGGCCTCCAGCACCTCGGCCCACGACAGGATCACCGGTCCGCGCCACCACGCCTCGCCGGCCCGCGCGGTGCGGGTCTGGTGCTCCACGCCCGCCGCGTCGGTCTGCGTGCGATGGGGCACGAACGCGTCCGGATACACGATCACGCTGTGCCAGCCGTCGTACCAGTCCAGCCCGAGCTTGAGGATGGGCAGGCAGGCGTGGGCGGCGAGCAGCACGCGGTCGGCGTCGCCGAGCTCCAGTCCCTGCACGGGTTCCAGTGACTTGCGCTGCAGGAACAGCGTGACCAGCACGCGCAGCGCGGCCTGGTCGGAGGCGCCCAGCCGACGCGCCGGTGCACAGCGTGCCAAGGCGGACCGCCACAGCGGCTCGGGGATCGGGTGCCTGGCGACGAGGCGGCGCGTGCGCCAGTTTCGGAGTTTGTCGAACATGTCCCACGCGGGCGGAGTCCTGGCGCTACCAGGATCAGGGCGAAGTGCGCTTTCTCAAGCGCAGGGCAGGCACTGTCCGGCGCGGCTCCTTGCCCGGTCGGCGTTGCTCCGCGGGGCGCGGCGAGGTTCGGCGACGCGTTGCGCGAGCCCGGCTTTCCGTCCGTGTTGCGAGCGGCCTCGCGCAGGCGCCGGTCACCGCCTTCAGGCCGACGCGGTGCGCACCGCGCCCTCGCGCACATAACGGATCACCACGTTTCCCTTGCTCGAGGTGCTCGATCCCACGAGCCGGAACGCCGTCGGCTGCGCGCGTTCGTCGAACAGGCGCTTGCCCGTGCCGAGCAGGATCGGAACCACGACCAGGATCAGTTCGTCGACCAGGTCCGTGGCCAGCAGCTGGTGCACCAGGCCGCTACTGCCCTGGGTGAGCAGCTCGGGGCCGTCGCTGTGCTTGAGCTCGCGCACCGCGGCGACGAGGTCGGGTCCGAGCGCGCGGCTGCGGTTCCAGTCGAGCGGGCCGGGGTTGTGGGTGGCGACGTGCTTGGCGGTTGCATTGAACAGGTCGGCGGTTGCCCGCAGCGGCGAGTCCTCCGCCACGTTCGGCCAGAAGCCGGCGAAGTTGTCGTAGGTGCGGCGCCCGAGCAGCAGCTCGAACGGGCGCTGGAACAGGTCCTCCATCGCGTCCGTGGCCTCATCGGCATACGGCCAGAACCAGCCGCCGAGGGCGAAGCCGCCTTCGACATCTTCCTCCGGGGCGCCGGGCGACTGGATGATGCCGTCGATGGTGACGAAGGCGGGGACGATGAGTTTGCGCATGCCGGGCTCCTGGGTGGATGGATGTGTCTGCCTGGTTCCGACGAACCGCAGGCCGGAAGATCGACATGGCGCAACGCTGATGCATGGCGATCGGCGGGTCGGGCGTCCATGGAAGACGTACTGGCATTCCATGGCGTGCCGTGGCAGGTGCCAGTGTGGCATGGTGCCCAGGAGTACCGGATCCCATTTCGGAAGCCCGGCGGGAGGTGTCATGAAACCTTGGAAATGCCCAGCGCATACCCGCGCGTCGCGCGTGCCTGCGGGCATGCCTGCCTGGCAGCCGGGAGCCGCGCCTTGCCGACGCCCGTGATGCCAACCGTCGTCGTGATGGGTGTCTCCGGCAGCGGCAAGAGCCACCTCGGCGCCGCCCTGGCGCGTGCTTGCGGCATGGAGTTCGTCGAGGGCGATGCACTGCATCCCGCTGCGAACATCGCCAGGATGCGCGCCGGCATGCCGCTGGACGACGCGGCCCGCCAGCCATGGCTCGAGGCGATCGCCGCGGTGATCGCGGCCCGTCGCGGGCAGGGCGTGGTGGTGGCCTGTTCGGCGCTGCGCCGCGCCTATCGCGACCTGCTGCGCCAGGCCGACCCGGCACTGCGCCTGCTCTACCTGCGCGTGCCGCGCGACGAACTGGCGCGTCGCATGCGCGAGCGCCGGCACTTCATGCCGCCGTCCTTGCTCGACAGCCAACTGGCGACGCTGGAGGAGCCCGCGGCGGATGAACATGCCGTGGTGCTGGAGGCGGGGGCGGATCGGCTCGCCACGCTCGCCTTGGCCCGCCAGGCACTGTCGTTGCCGACGGCGGGTTGGCCCAAACCTGGGGCAAATTCTCCGTAGCGTTGTCGATTTCCGGTCGCCTGCTTCGTCGTCACTGCATCCCATCCCAAGGATCCACCATGAAATACCTCGGCCTGGCCTATTTCACTCCCGAAAAATTCGCCGCGATGGCGCCGGACGACGTCAAGGCGCTGGTGAGCCAGTGCCCTGCGCTGGACGAGAAGATGCGCGCCACGGGCAAGCTGCTGGTCTCCGCCTCGCTTGGCGACCTGGACCGCTGGCGGACGCTGCGCACGCGCGGCGGAAAGGCGCAGGTCAGCGACGGGCCTTATACCGAGTCGAAGGAG
>JAJZET010000246.1 GCA_021805685.1 Pseudomonadota bacterium | reverse complement strand
CGCAACGTGATGATCTATTTCGACAAGGAGACCAAGCGCCAGGTGGTGGGCCGAGTGCTGCCCCTGCTCAAGCCGGGCGGGCATTTCTACGTCGGCCACGCGGAAAGCCTCAGCGACATCGCCGATGGCCTGCGCCCGCTCGCGCCATCGTCCTACCGTAGGCCGCGATGACGGCGAAAGCCCGCAAAACCGAGGTCTTCCTCAATCCGGGCGACTGGTTCGTCGGTAGCGCCGGCTACCGGGTGCGCACCGTGCTGGGTTCCTGCATCGCCATGGTGCTGTGGCACCCGGCGGAACGTACGGGGGCGATGTCGCATTGCCTGCTGGCGCGGCGTGGCACGGGCGCGAATGGCGAGGCTGATGGCCGCTATTGCGACGAGGCGCTGGCGCTGATGCTTGATGGCCTCGGCAAGGCCGGCGTGCCCATTGCGGGTTGCCAGGCCAAGCTGTTCGGCGGCGGCAAGATGTTTCCGGGGCAGGTCGTCACCGGCATGTCGGAGATCGGGCGCAACAACGGCGAGGTTGCGCGGGCATTGCTGCGCGAGCAGCGCATTCCCATCGTCGCCGAATCGCTGTTCGGGTTCGGCCACCGCATGATTGTCTTCGACATCGATAGCGGCGACGTCTGGCAACGGCAGGTCGATCAAGGTGTGGAGGAGTCGTGGGCGTGATCCCTTTGCAGGTGCATTGCAGCACGGTATGCGCCGTCTGCTCGAACGCCGGGTGCGACGTCCGGCCCATCGCCGTCGCCAACTCTCCGGTGCGGGAAGGGCCCGGGGTCGACGTGCTTGTCCGGTGCGTCGCATGAAGCGGACCACGCTGCTGATCGTCGACGATTCCGCCGTGGTGCGGCAGGTGGTGGCGGCCATGCTGGCGGCGCAGCCGGACATCGAGGTGCTCGGGGCGGTAGCCGACCCGCTGCTGGCGATGGAGCGCATGAAGCGGCAATGGCCGGACGTGATCGTGCTGGACGTGGAGATGCCGCGCATGGACGGCATCACCTTCCTGCGCAAGCTGATGGCCGAACGGCCCACGCCGGTGGTGATCTGCTCCACGCTTACCGAGAAAGGCACGCAGACCACGATGGAGGCGCTCGCCGCCGGGGCCTGCGCGATCGTCGCCAAGCCCAAGCTGGGGCTGAAGAAATTCCTGCTGGACTCGTCCGACGAGCTGGTCGCGGCGGTGCGTTCGGCGGCCTGCGCCAACGTCAGGCGGCTGGCGCCGCGTGCGCCGGCGCCGCCGGTGGTGGAAAAGCTCACCGCCGATGCGATCCTGCCGCCCGGCGAGGGCGGCGCGATGGTGCGCACCACCGAACGGGTGGTGGCACTGGGCACCTCCACTGGCGGGACCCAGGCGCTGGAGGAAGTGCTGACCGCGCTGCCGCGCGTGTCGCCGGGCATCGTGATCGTGCAGCACATGCCGGAGAAGTTCACCGCAGCCTTCGCTGCGCGGCTGGACGGCCTGTGCGCGATCGACGTGCGCGAGGCGCGCAACCACGACCGCGTGGTGCCGGGCTGTGCATTGATCGCTCCCGGCGGCCGGCACATGCTGCTGCGGCGCGCGGGCGCGCATTACCACGTCGAAGTGGTCGACGGCCCGCTGGTAAACCGGCACCGGCCGTCGGTGGACGTGTTGTTCCGCTCGGTGGCGAAATGCGCCGGCACCAATGCACTGGGCATCATCATGACCGGCATGGGCGACGATGGCGCCGTTGGGCTGCTGGAGATGCGCAGGGCCGGCGCGCGCACCATCGCTCAGGACGAAGCGAGCTGCGTGGTCTACGGCATGCCGAAGGAGGCAGTGGCGCGTGGCGCCGCCGAGCGCATCCTGCCGCTGGGCGTGCTGGCGCGCGAGATCGTCCTGCAGGCGCGCGGTTGAAGGCGGTGCCGGGCATGCGCTGTGGCGCTCATGCCGGCACGCCGCAGAGCTTCTCCAGCAGTTGCGCCTGTGCATCCCGCACCGCCTCGCCGGTGGCGCGCGTCGCCGGGCGATAGCTGCCGTCGGGCTGCAGGTCGGCAGCGCCGCTGTTGTCGTCCAGGTACAGCTCCAGCGCGGCATGGATGCGCTGCTGCAGCTTGCGGTTCTCGACCGGGAAGGCGCATTCCACGCGGCGATCCAGGTTTCGCTCCATCATGTCGGCGCTGGACAGGTAGAGCACCGGATCACCGCCGTTGGCGAACCAGTACGCACGGCTGTGTTCGAGGAAGCGGCCGATCACCGAGCGCACGCGGATGTTCTCCGACACGCCGGGCACGCCGGGACGCAGGCAGCACATGCCGCGCACGATCAGGTCGATGCGCACGCCGGCGATGCTGGCCTGGTACAGCGCGCGGATCATCTTCGAATCGGTGAGCGCGTTGACCTTGATCAGGATGCGCGCCTGCTTGCCCGCGGCGACGTGCTCCGCCTCGCGTGCGATCAGGTCGAGCAGGCCCTGCTTCAGGGTGAACGGCGCCTGCAGCAGTTTCTTCAGCCGCAGCACCTTGCCCATGCCGGTGAGCTGACTGAACAGCTTGTGCACGTCGTCGCACAGCGCCGCGTCGGAAGTGAGCAGGCTGTAGTCGGTGTACAGCCGCGCGTTGCCGGCGTGGTAGTTGCCGGTGCCCATGTGCGCGTAGCGCACCAGTTCGCTGCCCTCGCGGCGCTGGATCAGCATCAGCTTGGCGTGCGTCTTGATGCCCACCACGCCGTAGATCACCATCGCGCCGGCCTGTTGCAGGCGCGATGCTAGCGAGAGGTTGGATTCCTCGTCGAAGCGTGCGCGCAGCTCCACCACCGCAGTCACCTCCTTGCCCGCGCGCGCCGCGTCCACCAGCGCATCGACGATTTCCGAGTCCGCGCCGGTGCGGTACAGCGTCTGCTTGATCGAGAGTACCTGCGGGTCCTTGGCGGCCTGGCGCAGCATGTCGACCACCGGGGTGAACGACTCGTAAGGATGCAGCAGCAGCACGTCGCGCCGCGCGATCACCGCGAACAGGTCTTCGGCATGCTCCAGCGCCTTGGGCAGCGAGGGCACGAACGGCTTGTACTGCAGCGCCGGGTAGTTCACCTTGCTGGCGATGCGGAACAGCCGGGCCAGGTTCACCGGACCGTTCACCTCGTACAATTCCGACTCGGTGAGGCCGAACTGCCGGAGCAGGTAGGCGCTGAGGTCCTTTGGGCAGTTGTCCGCCACCTCCAGCCGCACCGCGCTGCCGAAGCGGCGGGAATACAGCTCGCCGCGCAGTGCCAGCGCCAGGTCTTCCACTTCCTCGGGATCGAGCGCGAGGTCCGCGTTGCGGGTGAGCCGGAACTGGTAGGAACCCAGCACGTTCATGCCGGGAAACAGCTCCTCGGCGTGCGCGTGGATGATCGAGGACAGCAGCACGTAGCAATCGCCCTGCTCGACGATGTCGGGGGGCAGCGGGATCAGCCGGGGCAGCACCCGCGGCGCCGGCACCACGGCCAGGCCGGAGTCGCGGCCGAACGCGTCGACGCCGTCCAGCCGCACGATGAAGTTGAGGCTCTTGTTCACCAGCAACGGGAACGGGTGGGTCGGGTCCAGCCCGATCGGCGTCACCAGGGGCGCCACTTCCGTGCGGAAATAGCGGCGCACCCATTGCTTCTGCTTGTGCGTCCACTCGTCGCGCCGCAGGATGCGGATGTTGTTCGCGGCCAGTTCCGGCAGGATGCGCTCGTTGAGGATCGCGTACTGCCGCTCGATCTGGCGGTGCGCGATCGCGGCGATCTCCTCCAGCACCTGGCGCGGCGCCATGCCATCGGCACCGGGCAGTTCGCGGTCCAGCGCGATCTGGCCCTTCAGGCCGGCCACCCGGATCTCGAAGAACTCGTCCATGTTGCGCGAGAAGATCAGCAGGAACTTCAGCCGTTCCAGCAGCGGGGTACGCTGGTCCAGCGCCTGGTCCAGCACGCGCGTGTTGAATGCCAGCTGGGACAATTCGCGATTGATGTACAGCTGCCGTTCGCCGAGGTCGGGCGTGGCGGCGGCGGTCGTATCGTTGGCTGCCGCGGTGTCGGTGGCCAGCGGCGAGGGCTTGCGTGGAGCGCGTGAACTCATCGGGTGATATCCGTGGGGCGCATGCCGCGCCATCCGTACAGGCATGGTAACCCTTTGCGGTTCATGCGCCTGGCGCAGCGGCGCGCCGACTGTGCCGGCGGTTCATGACGGCGGGATGACACCGTGGCGAGGCCAACGGGCCTGGACGCGCGGCGGCAGGGGCGAACGGCATCAGGGCATGCCCACCACGCGTATCTCCACGCCATCCACGCGCACCACCTGGCCCGCGTGGATCTTGCAGGTCTTGCGCAGCTCCTGCGCGCCGTCCACCGTCACCGCGCCGCTGGCGACCAGGTGCTTGCCGGCGCCGCCACTGTCGCACAGGCCGACGAGTTTCAGCAGGTTGTCCAGCTTGACGAAGTCGCGGTCGAGTTCGAAGCGCAGGGTTTGCGTGGTCATGCGTGAGGGTGATCCGGCAGGGCGAGGAAGGCGAAGAATGGGCGGTCCGCGTCCTGCGCGAACGTGGCGGCGTCGTCGAGTATGCCGAGCAGCACCTCGAAGTCCTGGTCGGCGCCGTGGTGCAGCTCGCCGGTGTGCTCGAACAGCAGCACGTGGCCGTGCGCCGGCGAGCGGTCGAGGTCGCGCAGGCAGTCGGCCAGCGCATCCCAGTTGTGGCCGAACTCGGCGGGCAGCGACAACGATTCGGCCAGGCGCTGCAGCAGCTCGGCCTTGTGGTTGCAGCCGGCCAGGTCGGTGCGGCTTACCGCCAGCTCCGCGCGTGCCGCGGCGTCGGCCAGCCGCCCGAGATCGGCATCGCCCACGAAATACACGCCGTTCTGGCTGGGGCGGGTCAGGTCCGGATCGAGCGGATGGGCGTTCATCGGGGTACGGCGAATCGGCGGAAGCTGCGGTAGTGGTCGCCCGTGTAGTAGTACACCTCGGGCGGTGTGCCGCCGGTGATGATGCGCCGGGTGCCGCGCGTGCGTGCGCCGGGCGTGTCCACCGTGTACTCGTGGTAGTAGCCGCGCGGCCGTTCCGGCAGCCGGTGCTCGTAGTTGCCGAACACCACGCCGTCCTGACGGTGCGGAAACGGCCCGTCGCGCGCGATCAGGGCCAGCGTGTCGCGCGCCGCGGGCGGCAGGAAGGAGGGCAGCGCGGCATCGCTGCCCACGTCCACCGACACGGCCGACACGGAGGGCGGCGCGGGTGGATGCGGCATGCGCGCCCGCCGTTCGAGGAACAGCGCGATCGCCACGATCGCGAGCACGAGCAGCGGTTTCCAGGAACGCATGGGCGGGACCGATGGGACGGTTGGCGGGTTCAGGGCAGGCGCCGCGCCTGGGGGTCCCGTTGCAGCAGCTCCGCCATCGCGATGCCCAGCACCAGCCAGAACGCGCCGAGCGCATAGCCGGCCAGCACGTCGCTCAGGTAATGCGCCATCAGCACCACGCGGCTGATGCCGACGAAGACGACCAGCGCCACGGCGGCGGCAATGACGGCGCGGTGGTGGCGCGAGGCGAGCCTGTACAGCAGCAGGCAGGCCAGCATGCCGAAGCACACCATGCTCATCATGGCGTGTCCGCTGGGGAAGCTGTAGCCGGTTTCCACGACGAAGGCGTGGCCGTCGAAGGGGCGGATGCGTTTCACCCAATGCTTGGCCGCTTCGCCGCAGACCACCGTGCCGCCCACCGCCACGCACCACGGCAGGAACAGCCGCCAGTCGCGCTTCCATGCCAGCAGCAGGGCCAGCGCCGCGCTGGCGGCCGCCAGCAGCGCCGGCTTGCCGATGTTGGTGCTGACGGCGAGCGCGCCCAGCACGCCGGGCGACATCTGCCCGTGCAGCGCCTGCGCCAGCGCGGCGTCGAAGCCGACCAGTGCGGTCCGTGCCCGCACGGCCCAGAGCAGCAGGGCGAACAGCGCGCCGAACAGCGCCAGCAGGACCGCGGCGGTACGCGGCCGCAGCGCGAGATAGCCGGGCTTGCCGGTGGCGGCCAGCCGGTTACGGCGCGCGAGGCGCCAGAGCAGGTCGCCGGCGAGCAAGG
>JAJZET010000054.1 GCA_021805685.1 Pseudomonadota bacterium | reverse complement strand
CTCAGCGGCTACCTTATCGGCCAGCAAGTGCTGGCCCCCCTGAGTCGCGGCGAACCGCTGCGCTTCGGTGCGTTCTACCTGCGTCGCGCCTTTCGCATCCTGCCAGCCTTCCTCGTGGTGCTGTCGCTGTACCTGCTGTTTCCCGCCTGGCGCGAGGCGCCGGGCATGCAGCCGGCCTGGCAGTTCCTCACCTTCACGTTGAACCTGCTGATCGACTACCGGCACAACCAGGCGTTCTCGCACGCTTGGTCGCTGTGCGTGGAGGAGCATTTCTACCTGCTGTTCCCGCTGCTGGCCTGGTGGCTGGCGCGACGTTCGTCGCGCGCTCTGGCGATCGGTACCAGCGCGCTGCTCGTGGTGCTTGGCATGCTGCTGCGCGGCTACGCCGTGCTGCACGGCAAGGACTGGCTGGAAAGCGTCTATTTCCCGAGCTGGACGCGACTGGACGGCCTGCTGGACGGCGTGATGCTGGCGACGATCCAGGCTTACCGCCCGCAAGTGTGGACGCGCCTGCAGCAACGAGCCAACGCGCTGGCCATCATGGGCCTACTGCTGGCCGCCGCAGCAATCTGGCTGTTCCGCGACAAGAGCGGCTTCGCCGCCAGCGTGTTCGGCTTCCCGCTGCTCTCGCTGGGACTGGCCCTGCTGGTGGGCGCCGGTACCAGCCGCAACGGCGGGCTTGGGCGTTGGCGCGTCCCCGGCGCAGGCTGGATCGCCGGCATCTCGTACAGCCTGTATCTGAGCCACAAGCTGCCCATGCATGCAGTGCACGAGGCGCTGCAACGTTCGCCCGACCTGCACGGTGTCGCGGCCTTTGCCGTCTATGCGACGGCAATGCTCGTCACCGGCGCGCTGCTGCACTACGCCGTCGAGCGGCCGTTCCTGCGCCTGCGCGCCAGGCTCGGCATCGCCGATCGCCCCGCCTCCGCCGCGGCGCCGCTCGCGGCCGCGGCGCTCGATGGTTGAATCGCAAACCCGGGTCCCCATCTGGAACAGGTTGCGGCATGCCGGCCGCCCTGCGTGACACCCCGATGAGCGAACCCGCCGCACCACGCGCCACCCGCCGCATCAGCGCCCTGCGCGGGTTGTGGCCATTCCTCAAACCGCACCGCAGGCTGGCGCTGGGCTGGCTGGTGTTCCTGGGCTTGTCCTCCGGCGCCTCGCTGGTGTTGCCGATGGCGTTCCGCCACATCATCGACAAGGGCTTCGGGCACTCCAGCCCTGCGGTGATCAACGAAACCTTTGTCGCACTGTTCGGCGTGGCGCTGGTACTGGCCGTGGCCACCGCCGCGCGCTATTTCTGCATCACCCTGCTCAGCGAGCGCTCGCTGGCCGACCTGCGCAGCACGCTGTACGCGCAGGTGATCCGGCTCGACGTCGGCTTCTTCGAGCGCAGCCGCGTCGGCGAGCTGCTGTCGCGACTGAGTGCCGACACCGAAGTGGTGCAGGCGCTGGTTGGCTCAGGCGTATCGGTGGCCCTGCGCAGCGCGGTGATGCTGGTCGGCGCTGCGGTGGCGATGGCATGGACCGCGCCTTCGCTGGCCGCACTCACCGCGCTGGTGATTCCCGCGGTAATGCTGCCGATCCTGGTATTCGGCCGCCGCGTGCAGAAGCTGTCGCGGGCCAGCCAGGATCGCCTCGCCGATGCCGCCGCGATCGCCAATGAAACGCTCAACGCCTCCACCGCAGTGAAGGCCTACGCCCGCGAAGCCATCGAAAGCACCCGCTACGGCAACGCGATCGCGCGCGCACTGGCCACCGCTCGCCGACGCATCGGTATGCGCGCACTGCTCACCATGGCGGTCATCGTGCTGGTGTTCGGCGCGATCACGCTCGTGCTGTGGGAAGGCGCGCGCCAGGTGTTGGCCGGCATGCTGGATCCCGGCGTGCTGGGGCAGTTCGTGCTGTATGCGGTATTCGCTGCCGGCTCGGTGGCCGGCCTGTCCGAGGTATGGGGCGACGTGCTGCGTGCCGCCGGTGCGATGGAACGCCTGGGCGAGCTGCTGGCCGAACGCCCTGGCATCGTCGAGCCGGCCGAACCGCAGGCGCTGCCCCGCCCGGTCCGCGGCGCGCTGCGCTTCGAGAACGTGGCCTTCCATTACCCGAGCCGCCCCGATGCCGCCGCGCTGCACGACTTCACGCTGGAGGTGCACCCGGGCGAAACCGTCGCCCTGGTCGGGCCATCCGGCGCCGGCAAGAGCACGGTGTTCTCGCTGCTGCTGCGCTTCTACGACCCGCAGTCGGGCCGCATCAGCCTCGACGGCATCGACCTGCGCGCCTTGCGGCTTGCCGAATTGCGCGGCGCGATCGCGCTGGTGCCGCAGGAAACCGTGATCTTCAGCGGCAGCGCCACCGACAACATCCGCTTCGGCCGCGCGGACGCGGGCGACGACGAAGTGGTCGAAGCCGCGTGCGCCGCCGAAGCCAACGAGTTCATCCGCGCGCTGCCCGAAGGGTACGCCGCCGAGATGGGCGAGCGCGGCGTGCGCCTCTCCGGCGGCCAGCGTCAGCGCATTGCCATCGCACGCGCGATCCTGCGCGACGCGCCACTGCTGCTGCTCGACGAGGCAACCTCTGCGTTGGACGCGCAATCCGAGGCGGCGATCCAGCAGGCGCTGGCGCGGCTGGAGCAGGGCCGCACCACCCTCGTCATCGCGCACCGCCTCGCCACCGTGCAACGCGCCGATCGCATCGTGGTGATGGACGGTGGCCGCATCGTGGCGCAAGGCACGCACGAAAGCCTGCTGGCCGAGGGCGGCCTGTACGCGGAACTGGCGCGGCTGCAGTTCGTGGCGTGAGGCATCGACGGCATACGCCGCGGCGCAGACAGGAGGTGCTTTCCGTCGCGAGCCGCGCCTCTGTCGGCACACATAGAACCTCGCGCGCTCCGCGCCGGATGCCCAGCCGGGTTGGTGTGCCCATGCTACGATCCGCGCCACCTGCATGCAGGCCCATAGCACGCCGCCCGGATGGCGAAACTGGTAGACGCAAGGGACTTAAAATCCCTCAGCCGCAAGGCTATGCGGGTTCGATCCCCGCTCCGGGCACCATCTGAATCAACAGCGCTGCCTACGGCGCCACCGGCATGCATGCACTGATCCCCGGAAACGAAAGCGACCGCCCGGCGGTCAGCGGGCCACCGAGTGGCTGGAGCGGCAGCGAGGAAGGGAGCACGCGCGCCTGCCGCGCGTGCACTTGCCAGGATGCGATGGATCCGCCTATCAGCGGTGGCGAGAACCTTTCAGATCCCTCGGGTTCACCGGCGCATGGCCGGTGTGTGCCGGGTCGCGGACAAACTGTTTGGTCGACTTGAACTGCGTTGCATGTTCGACGACGGATCCGACCTTCTTGCCGGAATACACGGAATGGATGTCGGCAACGGTCAAGGTCGGGGGCGATTTGCTCATTCGATTGGCCTTCGGCGTGGGTTGAACCATCGACCATACTCGCTATTCGTTGGCCGCGTCGGAAGCGAGTGCGCCTGCGCCTCGCGCCAGGGCAGCTTGCAAGTGTGCGTAGGATCGCGCTCAGCAAAAAGGGCAACGACCGGAAAGTCATTGCCCTTCATGGTGTTGCGTCCGCATTTTGGAGGCCTAGGTCGGAATCGAACCGGCGTACGCGGATTTGCAGTCCGCTGCATGACCACTCTGCCACCAGGCCAAACTGCGATGAAACTGGAGCGGGAAACGAGACTCGAACTCGCGACCCCGACCTTGGCAAGGTCGTGCTCTACCAACTGAGCTATTCCCGCGTGGTGAGCCGCAAATGATAGCAGAAGAAAGGGAGATGGGAAGCCCCGCCCCCCCCTCCCGCCCACCCGTCGGCCCGCTGCCCGACCCGAAACGACGAAGCCCCGGCGAACCGGGGCTTCGTGACTGAAACTGGAGCGGGAAACGAGACTCGAACTCGCGACCCCGACCTTGGCAAGGTCGTGCTCTACCAACTGAGCTATTCCCGCTTGGGAGCGCGCATTCTAATACGCGAATGTGCGGCGTCAAGCCTCAGTCGTCGCGGCGCGCGCCCGACTTCGACAACGCATCGTCGCGCAGGCTCGGCCAGGCCGCGCGCAGGTAATACAGGCCGGACCAGATGGTGAGCACGCCGGCCAGCACCAGCAGCGCCTCGCCGATGTGGTAGAGGCGCAATGCCGTGGCCTCCTTCTCGTGCTGCACGATCAGCACCACCAGCGCCACGATCTGCATCACCGTCTTGAGCTTGCCGATGAAGGCTACCTTCACCGTGGCGCGCATGCCGACTTCGGCCATCCATTCGCGCAATGCCGAGATGCTGATCTCGCGGCCCACGATCACCGCCGCGGTCACCGCCATCACGATGCTGGACCAGCCTTCCGGATGCGACTCCACCAGCAGGAACAGCGTCACCGCCACCATCAGCTTGTCGGCCACCGGGTCGAGGAACGCGCCGAACGCCGAGGTGAGGTTCATCCGCCGCGCGAGGAAGCCATCCAGCCAGTCGGTAAACGCGGCGAGCAGGAACACGACGGCAGCGGTGATGTTGTGTCCGCGGAACGGCAGGTAGAACACCACCACCATCACCGGCAGCAGCAGCACACGGAACAGGGTCAGCCAGGTCGGTAGGTTGATGTGCATGGGGGCGCCTGCGGATTTGCCACAGTGTCGCATGCCGCAACGCCCGCGCGCAGGACGCGCGAGGCGAAAGGTTCAGCCGTGCAGCGCGTCGTAAATGCGCTCGGCCAGGCCGCGGTCGATGCCCTTCACCCGCATCAGCTCCTCCACGCCGGCGGCCTCCACACCGGCCAGGCCGCCGAAGGTCTTGAGCAAGGCGCTGCGGCGCCGGGCACCCACGCCCGGCACGTCTTCGAGCACGCTGCGCTCGCGGGCTTTTTCGCGACGCTTGCGATGGCCGCTGATCGCGAAGCGGTGCGACTCGTCGCGCACCGCCGCCACCAGGTGCAGCGCCGGCGAGGTGGGGCCGGGATGGATTTCGCGCCCCTGGTCGACCAGGATCAGGGTTTCCTCGCCAGCGCGCCGCGCCGGCCCCTTGGCCACGCCGACCACGTGGATGCCGGCGACGCCGAGCTCCTTCAGCACCTCCAGCGCCTGCGCCACCTGGCCACCGCCGCCGTCGATCAGCAGCACATCGGGCTTCGCGCCCTCTCCATCGGCCACCTTGCGGAACCGCCGGGTCAACGCCTGGCGCATCGCGGCGTAGTCGTCGCCGGGCGTGATGCCGGCGATGTTGAAGCGGCGGTAGTGCGATTTCTCCGCCCCTTCCGGACCGAACACCACGCAGGAGGCCACGGTGAGCTCGCCGCGGGTGTGGCTGATGTCGAAGCACTCGATGCGCCGCGGCGGCTCGGGCAGCTCCAGCAGCTTGCGCAGGTCCTCGAAGCGCGCGCCCAGGGTCTGCCGGCTGGCCAGCCGCTGGGTGAGCGAGGCCTGCGCGTTGCGCTCGGCCATCTGCAAGAAGCGCGCGCGCTCGCCGCGCACGCGGCTCTTCAGCTCCACCGCATGCCCGCTCTGTTCCGTCAGCATCTCCGCCAGCATGTCGCTCTCGGACAGCTCCTCGCCAAGAACCAGTTGGCGCGGCACCGGGCGATCCAGGTAATACTGCGCCACGAATTGCGCCAGCACGTCGGCGGGCTCCGCATCCAGCGGCAGCCGCGGGAAGAAATCGCGCGTACCCAGGCTGATGCCGTCGCGGAAGAACAGCACGCTGACGCAGGCCATGCCCGATTCGATCCGGCAGGCGATCACGTCCATGTCGGCGCTGGCGCCCTGCACGTGGTGCTGCGCCTGCAGTTTCCGCAATGCCGCCACCTGGTCGCGCAACACCGCGGCGCGTTCGAAATCCAGGCTAGCGCTGGCCTGCTCCATGGCTGCGGCGAGTTCGTCGATCACGGCGCTGCTGCGGCCCTCCAGGAACATCTCCGCGTGCCGCACGTCGCTGCGGTAGTCGTCGACGCCGATCAGCTGCACGCACGGTGCGGTGCAACGCCCGATCTGGTGCTGCAGGCAAGGCCGCGAGCGGTTGCGGAAGTAGCTGTCCTCGCACTGGCGCACCTTGAACAGCTTCTGCATCAGGCCGAGGCTCTCGCGCACCGCGAAGGTGCTGGGATA
>JAJZET010000012.1 GCA_021805685.1 Pseudomonadota bacterium | reverse complement strand
GTCGCCCTCGGCGATGGCCGCGGCCAGCAACTCGCCCGCCGCGCAGGTCGGCGCGAGGCCGTGGCCGCCGAAGGCTTGCGCCCACCACAGACCGGCGTCGTCGCCCTCGCCGCGGCCAAGCTGGGGCATCTGGTGGCGCGCGTAGCTCATCAGGCCCGACCATGCATAGTCGATCTTCGCTTCGCCGAGTCGCGGGAACACCCGCGCCATGTCGCGCCTGAGCAGACGCTGCACGGCTTGCGGCGAGCGGTTGCGGATGGAGATGCGGCCGCCCCAGAGCAGGCGCGTGTCGGGCAAGCCACGGTAGTAATCGAAGGCGAAGCGCGTGTCGTACACCGCTGCACGGGTGCCGAGGCATTCGGCGAGGCGGTCGCCCAGGGGCTCGGTGGCCATCACGTAGGTGGCGATCGGGAGCACCGCGCGATCGATCGGCTTGCGCAGGCGGGCGAGGTAGCCGCCACAGGCGAGCACGACTTGTTCGGCCAGCAGCTCGCCATGCGGGGTGCTGAGCAGCCAGCGCGAACCTTCGCGCTTGAGTTGCCGCACTTCGCTTGCCTCGTGGATGCAAACGCCGTGCCCGGCCGCGGCATGCGCCAGGCCGATGGCGTAGTTGAGAGGATGGAGATGCAGCGCGTTGCGCTCGTACAGTCCGTCGAAATAACGGTCGCTCAGCACACGCTCGCGCAATTCCTCCTGCGGCAGCCAGTCCCAGTACACGCCGAAGCGCTCGGCGAGCAACTGCTGTCGCTGGCGCAGCACCTCTGGATCGCGGAACCAGTTGGCCCAGATCACGCCTTCGTCCACCGCATCGCAGGTAATGGCGTACTGCGCCACGCGGGCGCGGATCCGCCCGACCGCGGCCGTGGTGAGGCCGAACAGCGCACGGGCATGCGCTTCGCCAAGCTGGTCGAGCAGCGACTGTTCGCCCAGCGAATAGCCCGCGAAGACAAAGCCGCCATTGCGGCCGGAGGCGCCGAAGCCGATACGCTCGCGCTCCAGCAGCACCACGTCGCGCACGCCACGCTCGGCCAGCCCCAGGGCGGTGTTCAGCCCCGCGTAGCCACCGCCGACGATGGCAATGCGTGTTTCCTGCCGTCCCTGCAACGGCGTGTATGTCTCGTACGGCGTCGCCGTGTCGGCGTAATACGACGGAACAGGCGGTTGCTTCATGCCCGAACGCCCCCTATGCGTCAGCAAGACCTTGGAGCATAGCCCATTCGTCGCGCCAGGCTCACCGCACCAAGGTTCCTGCAAGGGCCGTTCGTCGCTGCGGCTCGGGGTACATCGCAGGATCCGCAAGAAGCGCAGCGCCCCAGCATCGCCGCCCTCGAAGGCATGGTTCGACGCGCCACCGAAATTGCCACGCACACCAGAAGAGCCCAAGCCCCGGAGACGTCGGCCTTCCGCGCATGGCGGAAGGCCCACCAAGTTCGCTTTTTTCCAGTACCTCGCCAGGCGTGTGTTCGCCGAGCCGGAGGCGGTGCCGCAGGACGCGCTGGCGATTCCGGCATGGCATCGCCATGCCGGTCCGCGCTAGATCAGAGCGTGGCGGCGATCTCGCGCACCACCGGCGCCAGGCTTGGATCCTGCAGCGCCATGTGCATGGTCGCGCGTACCAGGCCGGCCTTGTTGCCGCAGTCGAAGCGGGTGCCTTCGAAGCGATACGCCAGCACCTTGCCCTGCTCTTTCAGCAACGCATCGATGGCATCGGTCAGCTGGATTTCGCCGCCGGCGCCGGGCGTGGTCTGCTCCAGCAACTGGAAGATGCGGCCCGGCAATACGTAGCGACCGACCACGGCCAGGTTGGACGGCGCGTCGGCGGGCTTGGGCTTTTCCACCATGTGGCGGATCCGCGCGCTGCGTTCATCGATGCGGGTGGCGTCAACGATGCCGTACTTGTCGGTTTCGTTCTGCGGCACTTCCTCCACCGCGATCACGCCGGCGCCTTCGCGTTCGCCCAACTCGGCCATCTGGCGCAGCGCGCCCCTGCCGGCACCGTTCCAGATCAGGTCGTCTGGCAGCACCACGCCGAACGGCTCGTCGCCCACCACCGGCTTGGCGCACAGCACGGCATGGCCTAGGCCCAACGCTTCGGGCTGGGTCACGAAGATCGCCCGCACGTGCCTGGGCAGCGTGCCCTGTACCAGCGCCAGCAGTGCGTCCTTGCCCTTTTCCTGCAGCTTCGCCTCCAGCTCGTAAGCCTTGTCGAAATAGTCCGCAATGGCGTGCTTGTAGCGATTGGTGACGAAGATCAGCGTGTCGGCACCGGCATCGACGGCCTCGTCGACCGCGTACTGGATCAACGGCCTGTCGAGTACCGGCAACATCTCCTTGGCTACCACCTTGGTAGCGGGCAGGAAACGCGTGCCCAGGCCGGCCACCGGGAACACCACCTTGCGCAAGGGCTTGCTCACTCACATCTCTCCGCTTTCATGGTGACGAATCGGGATCACATTGTCCGGCTGCGCTGCCTCGCTCCAACGGAACGAGGGCAGCAGGCTGGAAACGCAGCGCCGCAGTTCTTCGTCGTTGTCGGCAGCGACCATCTCGGCCGCCTTGTGCATCATGGCCTGCAGCAGCTCCCAGGACACCTGGCGATGCTGCGCCAGGAAGATCTTGGCATGTGTCGTGGCGCAGTACTGCTCGAGCGGATGGAACAGTTCCTCGAACAGCTTCTCTCCCGCGCGCAGGCCGGTGTAGACGATGGGGATCTCGCTGCCGGGCTTCTTGCCGGCCAGCCGGATCATCTGCTCGGCGAGATCGCGGATCTTCATCGGCTCGCCCATGTCCAGCGCGAAGATCTCGCCGCCCTTGCCCAGGCTGGCCGCCTGCAGGATCAGCTGGCAGGCCTCGGGGATGGTCATGAAGTAGCGCGACATTTCCGGATGGGTCACGGTGACTGGACCACCCTCGCGGATCTGCTGGCGGAACAACGGCACCACCGAACCCGCCGAATCCAGCACGTTGCCGAAACGCACGGTGACGTAGCGCGTGTCGGCGTGTGCATCCAGGTTCTGGCACCAGATTTCGGCAATGCGCTTGCAGGCGCCCATCACACTGGTGGGGTTGACCGCCTTGTCGGTGGAGATCAGCACGAAGCACTCTACGCCCGCCTCGGCCGACAGGTCGGCCATGGTGCGCGTGCCCAATACGTTGTTGAGGAACGCCGCGCGCAACTGGTGCTGCAGCATCGGCACGTGCTTGTAGGCCGCGGCGTGGAATACCACCTGCGGACGCGTCTCGGCCAGCACCCTGCGCATCAGCACACTGTCCACGCAACTGGCCAGCACGCCCTCCAGCAGCAGATCCGGATAATTCGCGCGCAGCTCGCGGGTGATCTTGTAGAGGTTGAACTCGCTGTGGTCGACCACCACCAGCGACTGCGCGCCGAGCCGGGCCACCTGGCGGCAAAGTTCCGAACCGATCGAACCGCCGCCGCCGGTGACCAGCACGCGCCGGCCGCCCATGGCCTCGCGGATCGCCGTCCAATCCAGCTCCACCGCGTCGCGTCCGAGCAGGTCCTCGATCGCCACTTCCTTGATTTCGCTGGGCTGGGCGCGCCCCGCGAGCACGTCGTCGAGTCGCGGCACCGTGCGGTACGGCAAGCCGCTGGCATCGCACAGCGCCACCACGCGGCGCATCTCGCCAGCCGAGGCACCCGGCAGGGCGATCAACAGCATCTCCACGGCCGCCTCGCGCGCGATCTCGGGCAACTGGTCGAACTGGCCCAGCACCGGATAGCCATTGATGCTGGCGCCACGCAACAGGGGGCGATCATCCAGGAAGCCGACTACCCTGTAGCCGCCATCGAGCTGCAGGTCGCGGGACAACGACTCGCCGGCGCGATCCGCGCCGATGATCAGCACCCGCCGCGCCGCGCGCTGCCCGGTCGAGTTGCGGTGGCTGTCCTTCCAGTAGCGATAGGCCAGCCGCGGCACACCCAGTGCGATGGCCAACAACACCGGATACATCAGCAACATCGAGCGTGGCACGCCCTGCAGGCGATCGAACATCGATAACAGCAGCCAGACCGCCGCCGACCCCAGTGCAGCCGCGCGCAGGATGTTCCACAGGTCCGGCAGGCTGGCAAAACGCCACACGCCCTTGTACAAGCCGGTCCAGCGGAAGATCAGCCCCTGCGCAAGCAACACCACCGGCAACTCGAACCAGCGAAAATGCACCACGTCTTCCGGACGCACCGCATAGCGCAGCCACTTGGCGACCCACCAGGCGAATGCGGCCATGGCCAGGTCATGCAGCACGACGGCCATGCGGGGGTGAATGGTGCCGACGATCCTACGCAACGTCATGGCGGTCTCTGATCATGTTACGTCCGCCGCAGACAGCAGCGTTTGAGCAGCAGCCACAGCCCCGCTGCCCACACATAGGCACCCATGGTAATCGGCAAGGCCAGTCCTGGATGACTCCAGGCCAACCAGGCCAATGGCACGGCAAAAAGCAGGTTCCATGTCATGTAAACCATGCCTCCCCCGGCGTGCGTCAGGCCGCGCCTGACCAGCCATTGATACAGATGCTCGCGGTGCGCACTGTACCAGCGCCGTCCGCGGAGATATCGCGTCACTAGGGTGAGGCTGGCGTCGACGGCGAAGGCGGAGGAAAGAATCAGCGCAGGCCACAGCAGGACGGTATTGGCCCGCCACAGCATTGCCGTGTCGGCGAAGATCAGCAGGCCCACGCTGCCGCTACCGACATCCCCCATGAAGACGCGCGCCGGCGAGCGGTTGAGGCACCAGAAACCGAGGCTGGCAGCGGCCAGGCAGGCCGAAGCCACGGCCAACGCAGGCTGCGCCGAGGCCGCCGCCAACAGCGCCAACCCTGCACCGACGAACATCGCCTGCTGGGCCAGCAGGCCGTCGATGCCGTCCATGAAATTGTGCAGGTTGATGCTCCATGCCCCGGCCAGCAGCAGCGGCGGCAACCACCACCACGCCATGCCTTGCACGCCCATGGCAATGGCAAACAGCAGCACCGCCAGCAACTGCGCGCCGAAGCGCGGCAGTATCGGCAACGAGCGGTGGTCGTCCCACCAGCCGGCCAGGGCCACCAGCAGCAAGGCAACCCACAGACCTGCCACCATCACGGGCGGCAAAGGCGCTGCTGTGCCAAGCAGCACGCCGGGCAGGCAGACCAGGCCTGCCAGGACGATGCCGATACCGCCACCACGCGGGGTGGGCAAGGTGTGGGACCGGCGCTGGCCCGGATGATCCAGCATGCCGCGACGATGCGCATAGGCAATCGCCGCACGCGCTGACAACCACGCGATCAAGAACGAAGCCAGCAACCATCCCATGGTCGAAAACACGGGCGTCACTCGTTGGCGACGCCGTGGATGGGACGAATCGTGCTCCAGCTTTTGCAGCTGGGGCACTGCCAGTGGTGCGCCTTGGCGCCGAAACCGCAACGGCTGCAGCGATACATGGCCTGCCCTTCCAGCAGTTTCTTGGTGAGGTCGCGCAGTATCAGGAAATTCTCGCGCGCCTCACCCTCGATCCGGTCCATGGTGGCATCGATCAGCGCCATCAGGCCCCGCACGGAGGGACGCTGGCGCAATTGCCCGGTAAGGAAGCCCACGGCCTCGCGTTGGCCATCGCGCTGCTGGTACAACCGGGTCAATGCCAGTACCGGCGAGATGCCGTGGTAACGCTCCAGCAGTTCGCGCAGGAAGCGTTCGGCACGATCCATCTGTTGCGAACAGGCATAGCTGTTCAGCAGCGGCGGCAGGATTTCCGGCACGAAGGCGATGTCCGCGCCGACCGCCGCCTCGTAAGCCTGTACCGCCTCGGCATGATGTCCTTCCTCGGCATGCAGCCGACCGGTCAGCATCCAGGCGCGCACGCAATCGGGCTGGCAGCGGAAGGCCTGCTCCAGGTAATCGCGCGCCTCGACCCGCGCGCCGTGCTGGCGCGAGCGTTCGGCCAGCTCGCAATAGAACTGCGCGATCATCGGCGACTCGTTCTCGCCGGTCATCGCCTCCAGCCTGCGCGCATGTTCGATGGCCTTGTTCCAGTCGCGCTCGTGCTGGTAGATCGCGATCAGGTGGCGCAGTGCCGAAGGCGCGTGCGCATCCATCGCCACCAGATCGTCGAACAAGGCT
>JAJZET010000040.1 GCA_021805685.1 Pseudomonadota bacterium | reverse complement strand
TCAAGGACCTGGTGGACGAAGTGCGCAACGGCATGGAATGCGGTATCGCCGTGAAGCAGTACAACGACGTCAAGGTCGGCGACCAGATCGAATGCTTCGAGCGCATCGAGGTGGCCCGCACACTCTGACGCCGCAGGCGTCAGAGTGTGCGGGCCACGCGGCCATGGATGGCCGCACGCCGAGCGATGGCTACGCCATTGCTCCGGCGGAGGCGAGTCGGGCAGGCGCCCGACTCGCCGAGCCAAAAAAGTGCAGGACTGCACTTTTTTGACATAGGTAACGAGCTTCGGCTTTTTGGCTTTCCCCCCACGACACCCAATTCATGCCCTCCCGCGACTTCAAACGTACCGACCGTGTAGGCGCCGAACTGCGCCGCGAGCTGGGCCTGCTGGTGCACGCCGCCGTGCGCGACCACGGCCTGCCGTCGTGCAGCGTCTCGGACGTGGAAGTGAGCCGCGACCTCGATTTCGCCGCGGTATGGGTGACTGCGCTGCTGCCCGAGCAGTCGGTCGCGGCGGTGAAGGCGCTCAACGCCCTGGCCGGCGAGTTCCGCCGCAGCCTGTCGCGCAGCATGCGGCTGCGCCGCGTGCCGGAGCTGCGCTTCAAATACGACGACTCGGTGGACAAGGGGGAACGCATCGACGCGTTGTTGCGCGATGCGGGCGACGCCGCGCCATCGGACAGATCCTGACCCGAGTTTCATGCCCCGCGAACGCAAGCTCCCCCGCATCGCCTGGCGCGACCTGCACGGCATCGTGCTGCTCGACAAACCCGAAGGCCTGAGTTCCAACCAGGCCCTGCAGGAAGTGCGCCGCCTGTTCCGCGCCGCCAAGGGCGGCCACACCGGCGCGCTCGATCCGATGGCCACCGGCCTGCTGCCGCTGTGCTTCGGCGAAGCCACCAAGCTGGCCGGCAACCTGCTCGGCGCCCGCAAGGCGTACCGGGCCACCTGCCGCCTGGGCATCACCACCGTCACCGCGGATCGCGAGGGTGAAGTGCTGCGCGAGCGACGGGTGCCCGCGCTGGACGATGCCGCCATCGAGGCGGCGCTGGCGCCACTGCGCGGTCGCATCGTGCAGGTGCCGCCGGCCTACTCGGCGCTCAAGCAGGGCGGCGAGCGGCTGTACCTCAAGGCGCGTCGCGGCGAGGTCGTGGAAGCGCCGCCGCGCGAGGTCGAGGTCCACCGGCTGGAGCTGTTGTCGCGTACGGCGGATACCCTGGTGCTCGAGGTGGAGTGCGGATCGGGCACCTACATACGTTCGCTGGCCGTGGACCTAGGCGAGGCGCTGGGCTGCGGCGCCCACCTCACCGCCTTGCGGCGGGAGTGGGTGGAGCCGTTCCGCGCGCCGCGCATGGTCACCCTGGCCGAACTGGAGCAGGCGGCCGGGCAGGGCGACGAGGTTCTGCTGGCGTGGCTGCTGCCGGTGGCGGCGGGGTTGGCCGACTGGCCCAGGCTGCAGCTCGACGAGGCGCAGAGCCAGGCCATCGCCCGCGGCCAGCCGATCGTGGTGGCCGGGGCCCGCGGACCGCATGCCGCGTTCGCCGGCGACGGCGCCCTGCTGGCCCTGCTGGAGCTGGACGCGGACGGACGCAGCCGCATCCTGCGGGGCTTCAACCTGCCGCCGCCGTGAAGCCCGGCGCTCCCCATCACCCTTGTTGACAAGACTGCTCAGCCGCTAGAATAAGCAGGTTATTCCGACACTTTCATCCCATAGGCGAAGCTTTCGTTTGCGTCATCCCGATGGCGCAAACGCAAGCTTCGCATCGCCTTTTCAAGGAAACAGGTATCACCATGTCGCTTACCGCAGAACAGACCGGCAAGATCATCGCTGACTTCGGCCGCGTGCCGAACGACACCGGCTCCACCGAAGTGCAGGTGGCGCTGCTGTCCGCCCGTATCGATCACCTCACCGACCATTTCAAGTCGCACAAGCAGGATCACCACTCCCGCCGCGGCCTGCTGAAGCTGGTGAACCGCCGCAAGAGCCTGCTGGCCTACCTCAAGGACCACGACCTGGCTCGTTACCAGAGCCTGATCGAGCGCCTCGGCCTGCGGAGGTAACTTTTGCGTTCGTGCTGAACGCGAGAGTCCAAAGGGCGGCCGTCCCTGGCCGCACTCTCCAAAGGTTCTGCGTTCGCCCGTGAACGCAAAGATCAAGAGGCGGCCATCCTTGGCCGCCCTCTTCAAGAGGGCAGGAAATCAACATGGCGAAAGTAACCAAGTCATTCCAGTACGGTAATCACGAAGTCACGCTGGAGACGGGCGAAATCGCCCGCCAGGCGTCCGGTGCGGTCATGGTCAGCATGGGCGGCACCGTCGTCCTGGTTACCGCGGTGGCTGCGGCCAAGGCGAAGGAAGGGCAGGACTTCTTCCCGCTCACCGTCGACTACGTCGAGAAGTTCTACTCGGCCGGCCGCATCCCGGGCGGCTTCTTCAAGCGCGAGGGCCGTCCGACCGAGAAGGAGACGCTCACCTCGCGCCTGATCGACCGTCCGGTGCGTCCGCTGTTTCCGGAAGAGTTCAAGAACGAAGTGCAGGTCATCGCGCAGGTCGTCTCGCTGAACCCCGAGATCGACGGCGACATCCCTGCGCTGCTCGGTGCCTCCGCCGCGCTCAGCCTTGCCGGCATTCCGTTCAAGGGCCCGATCGGCGCGGCCCGCGTCGGCTATGCCAATGGCCAGTACCTGTTGAACCCCACCGCCACCGAACTGGCCGGCTCCAAGCTGGACCTGGTCGTCGCCGGTACCGCCGGTGCGGTGCTGATGGTGGAGTCCGAGGCGGAGCTGCTGTCCGAGGACGTGATGCTCGGCGCGGTGATGTTCGGCCACCAGCAGATGCAGGTCGCGATCCGCGCGATTGCCGAGCTGGCCACCGAGGCCAGCCGTCCGTCGATGGACTGGCAGGCGCCGGCGCGCAACGAATCGCTGGTCGCCGCGGTCAAGGGCGCGGTCGGCGACAAGCTGGAAGCTGCCTTCCAGGTGCGCGACAAGCTGCAGCGCCGCGACGCGATCGCCGCGATCAAGGCCGACGTGCTGGAGTCGCTGAAGGCGGACGCCGAGGCGAAGGGTTGGGACAAGGCCGAACTCGCGAAGGAATTCGGTGAGCTCGAGTACCGCACCCTGCGCGACAGCGTGCTGAAGACCAAGGTGCGCATCGACGGCCGCCAGCTCGACGACGTGCGCGCGATCACCGCCCGTGTCGGCGTGCTGCCGCGTACCCACGGCTCGGCGCTGTTCACCCGTGGCGAGACGCAGGCGCTGGTGGTGGTCACCCTGGGCACCACGCGCGACGCGCAGATCATCGACGCGCCGGCCGGCGAGTCGAAGGATCCGTTCCTGTTCCACTACAACTTCCCGCCGTTCTCGGTGGGCGAGGCCGGTCGCTTCGGCGCACCGAAGCGTCGCGAGATCGGCCACGGCCGCCTCGCCAAGCGCGGCGTGCAGGCGGTGAAGCCGTCGATGGAAGAGTTCCCCTACGTGCTGCGCGTGGTGTCGGAGATCACCGAGTCCAACGGCTCTTCCTCGATGGCGTCGGTGTGCGGCTCCTCGCTGGCGATGATGGACGCGGGCGTGCCGCTGAAGGCGCCGGTGGCCGGCATCGCGATGGGCCTGGTGAAGGAAGGCAACGACTTCGTCGTGCTGTCCGACATCCTGGGCGACGAGGATCACCTCGGCGACATGGACTTCAAGGTGGCCGGTTCGTCCGAGGGCATCAGCGCCCTGCAGATGGACATCAAGATCGACGGCATCACCGAGGAGATCATGAAGGTGGCGCTGGCCCAGGCCAAGCGCGGCCGCCTGCACATCCTCGGCGAGATGGCCAAGGCGCTGAGCACTGCGCGCACCGAAATGAGCGAGTATGCGCCGCGCCTGATCACCATCAAGATCCACCCGGACAAGATCCGCGAGGTCATCGGCAAGGGCGGCGCCACCATCCGCTCGATCACCGAGGAGACCGGCGCCACCATCGACATCAACGACGACGGCACCGTGATCATCGCCTCGGTCAACCGCGACGCGGGCGAGGCGGCGAAGAAGCGCATCGAGCAGATCGTCTCCGACGTCGAGCCGGGCCGCATCTACGAGGGCAAGGTCGCCAAGCTGATGGACTTCGGCGCGTTCGTCACCATCATGCCGGGCAAGGACGGCCTGGTGCACGTGTCGCAGATCTCCAACGAGCGCGTCGAGAAGGTCTCCGACAAGCTCAAGGAAGGCGACATCGTCAAGGTCAAGGTGCTGGAAGTGGACAAGCAGGGCCGTATCCGCCTGTCCATGAAGGCGGTCGACGAGGGCGAGGGCTGAGCAGCCTGAGCCTCTGTTGCACGCCACGCGAACGAGGCCCGGCCATTGCCGGGCCTCGTTCGTTTGTGGGGTGCGGTCATGGATGGCCGCTCGTTTGACTCTCGCGATCAAGGGATGATCGCAAAGATACCGAGCGTCTCCTGCAACGGGCTTTTGCTACGATGCATGGGTTGGCAAACGAGGACGCGCGATGAGCGGACAGGCAGGCGATTTCATCAAGGATTGGCAGGTGCTCGCCCAGCAATCCTGGGATGCCTGGCTGCGCCAGCTGCAGCCCTCCCCGGCGGTTGCGCCGCCGCCACCCGGCAATGAGGCATTCGAGCGCACGATGGCCGGCCTCAAGGGGTGCTTCGACTGGATGCAGGGCGTGGCTGCGGCCGGTGCCAGCCAGCCGAACGCGGACTGGAAGACCCTGCTGCAGGCCTGGGCCGGCTCCGGCAACCAACCGTTCACCCAGGCTTTCAACGGGATCGACAACGCCGCAGCGCAGGGCTTCATGCAGCAATGGCAGGCTTGGCTGCAGTCGGTGCAGTCGCATGCTTTCGTCATGCCGCCTGCAGGCGACGGACCGATGCCCGGCTTCGGCCTGCACCGCGAGCAGGTGCTCGAGCAGCAGGAGCTGGCGGCGGCGATCCAGGCGGCGCTCGAAGCGAATGCGCGCTACCAGGAACTGATCCAGCGCGCAAACACGCAAGGCCTAGAGCGCCTGCAGGCGAAGCTGGCGCAGCGCGATGCGGCCAGTCCGCCGATCGAATCGCTGAAGGCGCTGTACGACCTGTGGGTGGATGCCGTCGAGGACGCCTACGCCGAGATCGCGCTGTCCGACGAATTCCGTACGGCCTACGGCGCGATGGTCAACAGCCAGATGCGCGTGCGCCAGCTGCAACAGAAGCAGACCAGCCAGCTGTGCCGCGAGCTGGGCATTCCTACGCGCGAGGAGGTCTCATCGCTGGGCGAGCGCCTGCAACAGTTGCGCCGCGACCTGCGCAAGCAGCAGGGCGGCAACGACGCCGCGGACGAAATCCTCGAGTTACGCGGCGAGGTGGCGGCCCTGCGCCGCGAGCTTGCGCAGCGATCCTCGGCGGTGGCGCATGCGCAGGCTGCCGCAGGCAAATCCGCGAAGGGTGCGGGAAGCGCGGCCGGGCCCGCGCGTGCGAAGGCCGCCCCGGCCAAGTCCGCCTCCACGCATGGCGGTGCCGTGGCCAAGAAGAAGGCGCCCGTGCGTACCACGGCCGCCGTTTCCACCAGCCGTTCGCGCAAGCGTTGACCGGGAGGGCTTGCATGGATACCCCGCTTCATCTCGATCCCTCCCGCTTGATGCAGGAAATCGGCGCATTCCAGCGCAAGCTCAGCGCCGGCATGGGCCACCTGCGCGGCATGAGCGAACCCGGTTACGCCAACACGCCGCGCGTGCTGGTGTACGCCGAGGACAAGCTGAAGCTGTGGCACATGCAGGGCGACCGCGCGCCCACCGCAAAGACACCCACGCTGATCGTCTATGCCCTGGTCAACACGGTGTGGATGACCGACCTGCAGGCCGACCGCTCGCTGGTACGCAACCTGCTGGCGCAAGGCGAGGACGTCTACCTGATCGACTGGGGTTACCCCGACGGCGCCGACCGCTGGCTGACGCTGGACGATTACCTCAATGGCTACCTCGACCGCTGCGTGGATGCCGTGCGCGAACGCCATGGCCTCGACGCGATCAACCTGCTCGGCATCTGCCAGGGCGGCGCATTCTCGCTGTGCTACAGCGCGATGCACCCGGACAAGGTGAAGAACCTCGTCACTATGGTCACGCCGGTGGACTTCCAGACGCCGGACAACATGCTTTCGCACT
>JAJZET010000120.1 GCA_021805685.1 Pseudomonadota bacterium | reverse complement strand
GGCCACGCAGCCGGCCACGCCGATCAGCACGGGCTTGTCGCCGGCCTTGTGCTCCTTCCAGCGGCCGAGCTGGCTGAACACCTTCTCCTGCGCCTTTTCGCGGATCGAGCAGGTGTTGACCAGGATCACGTCGGCCTCGGCCTCGTTGTCGGTCAGCTCCAGGCCGTGCGATGCCTTCAGCACGTCGGCCATCTTGGCCGAGTCGTACTCGTTCATCTGGCAGCCGTGGGTCTTGATGAAAAGCTTGCCGCTCATGGTGTGCGTGC
Source organism: Pseudomonadota bacterium (assembly GCA_021805685.1). Lineage (GTDB taxonomy): Bacteria > Pseudomonadota > Gammaproteobacteria > Xanthomonadales > Rhodanobacteraceae > Rhodanobacter_A. The sequence goes on along the minus strand of JAJZET010000120.1, from coordinate 5,944 downwards.
CGTGGTTGTGCGGGGCGCGGTGCGAAGAGCGCCGAACCGCGCATTTTACGCCGGCTGGCGGTTGCCCGCCATCGCAGCGGGCTTGCCGATCAGGGACTTGGGGCGGTCGCGGGTGGCGACGCGGCGCACGAAACGCTGCGCGCGCCCTTGGCGCAGGCGCCGCGCGGCGGCACACTGCGGCCATGTTCGATGCCGCGCGCCACCAGGGGAGTGCCGGCGCGCGCAGCGCGAACTCCCCGTCGTCCCACACGATGCCTGCCCGGATCGCGCTCGGCTGCGCGTTGCTGGCGGGGGCGTTGTGGTTGCCGGGCGCGCATGCCGGCGTCCTGTACCGCTGTACCGGCAAGAGCGGCGAGGCGGTGTTCACCGGCAGCACGGCGGGCTACCGCGATTGCCGCAAGCTCGGCAGCTACGGCGCGCCGGCGCGACGCGCCCCCGTGGCCTCGCTGCAGGGCGTGCGCGGAGCGCTGGTCGGGACCCGCTCGCAGGCCGCCGTCGCTGCGGCCCTGCTTTCGACCGTGCGTGGCAGTGTGCTGACGACGGCGAAGGTGCCAGCCGACAACGGCCTGCCGCTGGCTGCCGCGGTGCCGGCAAGCCTGCGCGGGCACTGGACCTACCACCAGGCAAGCGGCAACGGTGCCGCGCTGCCCGATGTGCCGGCGGCCAGCTCGCCGGCCGACCGCGTGCTGCGCGGCGCGGTGTACCGCATCGTGCGCGCCGATGGCAGCGTCGAGTACACCAACATCCCGCCCGCCGGGCGTGCGGCGCATATGGCGAAGATGCTGTTCACCTATATCGCCACCTGCTACGCCTGCAACCTGCATTCGAACGTCCGCTGGGGCAGCGTGCCGCTGGACCTCACCGATTACGCTGATGCCATCCGCTCCGCCAGCGTGGAGTACGGCGTGGACGAGGCTTTCATCCGCGCGATCATCCACGCCGAGAGCGCGTTCAACCCGCGTGCCATCTCGATCAAAGGCGCGCAGGGCCTGATGCAGCTGATGCCGGGCACGGCCAGCGAGATGGGTGTGCTGGACGCATTCGACAGCGGCCAGAACATCCGAGGCGGCGCGCGCTACCTGGCCCTGCTGCTGCGAACGTTCAACGGCAACGAGCACCTTGCCGCCGCTGCCTACAACGCCGGGCCCGCCGCGGTGCAGCGCTACGATGGTGTACCGCCGTACGCGGAAACCCAGGTCTACGTGCACCGCGTGGATACGCTGCGCAAACGCTATGCGGCGGCACTGCATCCGCCGCTGGCGGCGGCGCGGCCGGGCTGAATCACTGCAGGCCGTCGTTGCTTGTGTCGATCGCGTCCACGGTCATCGGCGGACGCTCGGTCAGCGTGGCCTTGGTATGGAACGGGCTGCCGTTGCGCAGGCCGGAGAGTTCCACCGTGGTGCCGGGCTTGATCGCCGCTTCGCGCCGATGCAGGTCCGCCGGGTCGCGGATGTTGTCGTTGCCGATGCGCAGCAGGATGTCGCGTGGCTGGATGCCGGCCAGCGCGGCGGGACTGCCCGGATAGACGTCGGTGACCAGCGCGCCGCGCGCCGCCGCGGGCAGGCCGCTGTTGGCGGCTACCGGGACGAAGGTGTAGTCCGCGCCCAGCCAGCCGCGCACCACGTGGCCCGTGGCGACGATCTGGTCGAGGACGTTCCTGGCCGTGCTCACCGGAATCGCGAAGCCGATGCCTTCGGCGTTGGCGGCCCTGCCGATCAGTAGGGCGTTGATGCCCACCAGGCGGCCCTCGGCATTGACCAGCGCGCCACCGGAGTTGCCGAAGTTGATCGCCGCGTCGGTCTGGATGAAGTCCTCGTCGCTGGAACCCCTCAGCTGGAGCTGGCGCCCTACCGCGCTGACGATGCCCATCGTCACGGTCTGGTTGAGCCCCAGCGGATTGCCGATCGCCAGCACCACGTCGCCGGGACGCGGCTTCTGCCGGGCGAACCGGATCACCGGCAGGTTGCCCGCGTCGATCTTCAGCACGGCGAGATCGGTCTCCTCGTCGAAGCCGACCACATGGGCCTTGGCCACGCGGCCGTCGTACAGCAGCACCTGGATGTCGGTGGCGTGCGAGATCACGTGGTAATTGGTGAGCACGTAACCCTGCGCGCTGACGATCACGCCTGAGCCCAGGGTCTTCTCGTGGCGTGCGTAGGTGGTGAGCGTGCCGCCAAGCAGTTGCTGCAGGATCGGGTTGTCGTACATCTTGATCGCCCGCTCGTTGACGATCTTGTTGGCATAGATGTTCACCACCGACGGCGCCGCCGCGGCGACCGCGTCGGCATACGAGGTGGGCGCCGGGGCGGCCGGCACACTGGCCACGGTGGCGCCCGGCAGGTGCAGGCGCGCGCGCAGGCGCTCGCCGGTGGCCGGCCAGAACAGGCCGATCACGAAGGCCGCGGCCAGGCCGACGACGACACAGCGGGCGATGAAGGCAAGCGTGCCGGCGGCATGTTTCATGTCGTGCAGGGGTCCGTGACGGGCGGGCGAACGGTGGGGCAGGCTGGCGACGGCAGGCAGCGTCGATTCGCCGCGGCCCTTTTATTGTACGGTGTAGGGGCTGACGCTAGACTAACGCGATTTTGAGGGGTTCCAATCTGATTGTCGGGCGCAAGCCCTTACTGACGCAGCAAATACCGGAGAGCCTGATGGCGAACGAAGTCGTCGATCATGGCCGCCGCCGGTTTCTCACGTCAGCTACCGCGGTGGTCGGTGGCGTGGGGATCGTTTCGGCAGCCGTGCCCTTCATCAAGTCGTGGGAACCCAGCGCGCGAGCCAAGGCCGCGGGGGCTCCGGTCACCCAGTCCCTCAAGAAGATCGAGTCCGGCCAGCAGCTGATCGTCGCCTGGCGCAGCCTCCCGGTGTTCATCGTCAACCGCACGCCCGAACAACTTGCGGCGCTGCCGAAGCAGGATCCCCGCCTGGTCGATCCGAAGTCCGACGGCTCCTCTTCCGAGCAGCAGCCGAAGTACGCGCAGAACGAGACGCGCTCGATCAAGCCCGAATGGCTGGTGATGGTCGGCATCTGCACCCACCTGGGCTGCGTGCCGAACTACGTCGGCGAGATGAAGCCCGAGCCGTTCGACCCGAACTGGCAGGGCGGCTACTACTGCCCCTGCCACCATTCGCGCTACGACATGGCCGGCCGCGTCTACCGGGGCGTGCCTGCGCCGAAGAACATGCAGATCCCGCCCTACCACTTCGTCGACGACACCACCGTGCAGATCGGCGTGGGCCCGAAGGAGGGCGCGTGATGGCCAACGTATTCGCCCGCATCGGCGACTGGGTCAACGAGCGTACACCCGGCCTCGCGCCGATGTACCGCAAGCACATGACCGAGTACTACGCGCCGAAGAACTTCAACCTCTGGTACTACTTCGGTTCGCTGGCAATGCTGGTGCTGGTCAACCAGATCGTCACCGGCATCTTCCTCACGATGAACTACGACCCGAGCGCGAGCGGTGCGTTCGACTCGGTGCAGTACATCATGCGCGACGTCGAGTGGGGCTGGCTGATCCGCTACATGCACACCACCGGCGCCTCGCTGTTCTTCGTGGTGGTGTTCCTGCACATGTTCCGCGGCATCATGTACGGCTCGTTCAAGAAGCCGCGCGAACTGGTGTGGCTGCTCGGCATGCTGATCTTCCTGGCGCTGATGGCCGAGGCCTTCATGGGCTACGTGCTGCCGTGGGGCAACATGTCGTTCTGGGGCGCCAAGGTGATCGTGTCGCTGTTCGGCACCATCCCGAAGATCGGGCCGGCGCTGCAGGAATGGATCATGGGCGATTTCCTGCCTGCCGACGCCACGCTCAACCGCTTCTTCGCGTTGCACGTGATCGCGCTGCCGATCGTGCTGCTGCTGCTGGTGGTACTGCACCTGGCCGCGCTGCACGAGGTGGGCTCGAACAACCCCGACGGCGTGGAGATCAAGAAGGGTCCCAAGGGCAACCGCTGGGACGCGCTGAAGCCCGCCGACGGCATTCCGTTCCATCCGTACTACACGGTGAAGGACCTGGTCGGCGTGGGCTTCTTCCTGCTGATCGCGGCTTTCATCATCTTTTTCGCGCCGACCTTCGGCGGCTGGTTCCTGGAGCACGACAACTCCATCGCGGCCAACAACCTGGTCACGCCCGCGCAGATCAAGCCGGTGTGGTACTTCACGGCCTTCTACGCCATCGTGCGCATGGTCCCCTCGGCGTTCGGCACCGCGGTGTGGGGCGTGCTCGGCATGTTCGGCTCGATCGCACTGCTGTTCGCCCTGCCGTGGATCGACGTCGGCCCGGTCAAGTCGATCCGTTACCGCGGCACCGGCTACAAGGTGGCGCTCACGATCTTCGTGATTGCCTTCTTCTGCCTCATGGCGCTCGGCATGGACCTCACCGACGAGTATTTCCCGAGGATCTTCGGCGCCGGCATCGACATCACGCTGTGGGACAACGTGTTCGGCCGCATCATGACGGTGGCCTACTTCGGGTTCTTCGTGTTCCTGTGGCTGTACACACATCTCGGCTGGGAAAAGACCAAGCCGGTTCCGGATCGGGTGACGACGCATGACTAAGCCGACGCTCTTGACGATGTCCAGGCTGCTGATGAAGCGCCTCCTGCCCGCTTTCGTACTGGCCGTGGGCCTGCTGGTCGCGGGTCAGCCGGCGGCGCGCGCCGAGGGCGAAGGGCAGCTGATGGCGTCCGGCGCCAATGTCCGCGACCAGGCCTCGCTGCAGCGCGGCGCCCGGCTGTTCTTCAATTACTGCGTGGGCTGCCACTCGCTGAAGTACATGCGCTACTCGCGCATCGCGGACGATCTCGGCCTGACCGAGCAGCAGGTGATGCAGGACCTCAATTTCACCGGCGCCAAGTTCCAGGAGCCGGTGATTTCCCACATGCCGCCGGAGGATGCAACCAAGTGGTTTGGCAAGGCGCCGCCGGACCTCTCGCTGGAAGTCAGCGCGAAAGGGGCGGATTGGGTCTACACCTACCTCAACACCTTCTATCTGGACCCGAAGAGCCCGATCGGCTGGAACAACACCACGCTGCCGAATGCCGCCATGCCGTTCCCGCTGTGGGAGCTGCAGGGCGAGCAGGTCGCGGTGACCAAGCCCGGTTCCGACGCGGTGGAGAAGCTCGACCTGGCCCATCCGGGTAAGCTCACCCCGGCGCAGTACCAGCAGGCAACACGTGACCTGGTCAATTTCCTGACGTACGTTTCGGAACCGGCCGCGATGCAGCGGCATCGTTATGGCGTCTGGGTGTTGCTGTTCCTGGCGCTGTTCACCATGCTGGCCTACCTGCTGAAGAAGGAATACTGGAAAGACGTGCACTGACTTTCCGGGAGTGATACCCAGCGGATGCGGCGGCCAACGGCCGCCGCATCCGCGCAACCGCAACAGGAATACTGCGCATGGTTCCAAGCGCCCGCTCGCGAAACGCACTTACCCTCTACACCACGGCCGACGACGTCCAGTGTCATCGCGCCCGGCTGGTGCTGGCCGCCAAGGGCGTCAGCTACGAGCGCGTGCTGGTGGATCCCGGCAACCCACCGGAGGATCTGCTCGACCTCAATCCCTACGGCAGCACGCCCACACTGGTGGATCGCGACCTGACCCTGTACGACGCCAACGTGGTGTGCGAGTACCTCGACGAGCGCTACCCGCATCCCCCGCTGATGCCGATCGACCCGCTTTCCCGCGCTCGGCTGCGCGTGGCCGCGGTGCGCATCGAGAAGGACTGGCTGGCCGAAGTGGACACCGTCCGCGCCGGCGGCCGTACCGCCGAGCCGGCGCGCAAGCGCCTGCGTGCGCACCTGCTGGCCGCGCTGCCTTTGTTCAAGGCGTCCAAGTTTTTCCTCAATCCCGAGATGAGCCTGGCCGACTGCCTGGTGGCGCCGGTGGTGTGGCGTCTGCCGTGGCTGGGCGTGGACCTGGGCCGCGAGGGCAAGCCGATC
>JAJZET010000214.1 GCA_021805685.1 Pseudomonadota bacterium | reverse complement strand
CTGTGCCGAGGCCCAGTACCATCATCACGCTGCCGAGACCCCACCAAGGGCTCGGCACCTCCGGCACTCCCGGATGCAGCCAAGGACGCAGCAGCAATACCGCCGCGATCAAAGTGCCGAACACGGGCCCGAACAGCCAGAATCGACGCCCGAGACTTGCGCCAATGAGGCGCAGGCTGTCGCGAAAGTCGTGTCGCAGGCGTTGGAATGACAGAGGTGCGAAAGACGGCGATGCCATGAGTGCCTCAGCGCTGCAGGAAGGGATGCGGACGCTGCCGGAACAGGCGCAGGTAGCGCCGTGTCGTGGCGATCAGGAGCACCACCAGCAACGCCCAGCCGGCGGCCAGTGCGGGCAGCATCCAGCCGGGCAATGCGTCTTGCGCGCGCGATCCACCGATCGCGTAAACCATCAGCGGCGTCAGCAAAGCCATGACACCGATCAGCCCGCCGGCGCCGACCAGGTAATGCCACCACCGCCGCCTGTCGGCCGAGTGACCGGACAGCACGTAGAGCATGCCGGCTGCGCTGCCCAGACCACTGATGACGGCAAGCAGCAGCGTGCCCGGCAGGCTGACGCGGGCCGCGTGCAGCAGCAGCAGGGCCGGCAGCGCTGCCACCACGCCCAGGGCCACCCGCAACGTGCTGATGCCAAGCGTTGCACGTAGCAACGTCCGTCGGGCCTGTTCGGTATGACCCAGGCCGGGCAGCAGGGCCAGCTCGCCGATTTCGCTGTCACGCTTGCCTGCATACAGCAGATGCAGGCGCGCATACGACATCACGGGCACCATCACTGCACCGAAGAAGATCAACCAGAAGATGCCGGCGAGTGTCAGGGAGTGCGTCGGCTGGTAGAACGCGGCGATGGCCATGATGACCGCCGCCACGCCCGCGAGCAGCGCCTGACGCAGACGCGTCTGCCGGCTCAGCGGTGCGAAGGGCGGGCCCAGCCACACGCGCAACATTCGCGCAGGCTTTGCGCGTTGGTCGAAGTTTGCCTGCGGGCGCACGGCGATCCAGGTCTGACCGTGGTCCGGCAGACTGGCGGCATGGAGCCAGCCGCCGGAAAGGCCGCCGCCACGGCAGCGCAGGCGCAGCACCATCGGCGTCTGCCAGGTCTTCAGCCGGGCGGGGTCGATGCCCAGCAACCAGCGCCAGCACCCGATCGCCGTCAGGGCAAACAATGCCGCCCACAAAGCGGCGAACCGTGTGAAACCCGCATCGCCCATACTGGGCCAGCCCAGCGCCGGTCCCAGGTTATTCGCGACCAGCGGGAGAAAGCCGATCCACATGGACGCCGCGAGCGGCAGCCAGGCCCAGAGCAGGCCGACACCCGCGCAGAGGACGAGCAGCGCCAGCACCTGCAGGAATGGCAAGCCACCGAGGCCGAGGATCGCAGCCGGCAGCAGCACCGTCGCCAGCAGGGTGAGGCCAAAGCAGCCCGCGATGAAACGCGATGCGCCGGGAAAACGACTCTCGCGCAGATCGCGCTGCAGCAACACCAGGCGGCCACCCACGAAGGCCCACCAGAAGGCGAATCCGAGGCCAAGCAGTATCGGCATTGCATAAATCGCCCGATGCCTGTGCGGGCTGAACAGCTCGACAGCGACCCCCCCGAAAGCCGCCAGCCCCACGAACGCCACACCCAACCAGCGGGTATTGCGATCGGCGCACAGCCACGCGCCGCGCAAGGAAGCGAGGGCTTTCACTCCGCGATCTCCACGAACAGGTCCTCCAGCCCCAGCGCCTCGAGCCGTGCGCCGGGTTGTTGTGCCTCGACTGGCCAGCGGCCGTCGCGCTGCTGCACCACCAGCGACCAGCCACCAAAGGCCTGTTGCGGGCGGCGCGAGATCTCGCCAGCGATGCGCGGCGGCGACGCCGTGCCGGGCAGCCACAGCCGCGCGCATCGCTCCTTGAGATCGTCCAGCGGTGCCTGCAGCAGCAGGCGGCCCTCGTGCAGAAACGCTACGTGCGAGGCCACGCGCTCGAGGTCGCTGACGATGTGGGTGGAGAACAGCACCGAGGTGCCGGACTCGCCGGCGCGCAGCGCGATCTCGCGCAGCAGTTCGCGGCGCGCGACCGGATCGAGCGCGGCGGCCGGCTCGTCCAGCACCAGCAGGCGTGGGCGCACCGCCAGCGCGCGGATCAGTGCGACCTGCTGGCGCTCGCCGGGCGAGAGCTTGGCCAGGGCGCGGTCGCGCGGCAGGCGCGCGCGTTCGAGCTGGCTGTCCACGAATGCCTGGTCCCAGCGCGGGTAGAAACCGCTCAGCAGCGCGAACATCTCGTCGATGCGCAGCCAGCCGAGCGCATCGGGCTGCTGCGGCACGTAGCCCAGTTGTTCCTTGACGCGATCGCCCATCGCCAGCGCCGGTTCGCCCAGCACCGTGGCGCTGCCGGCATCGACCTCGATCAGGCCCATCAGCGCGCGGATCAGCGTGGACTTGCCGGCGCCATTGCGCCCGATCAGGCCCAGCACCGCGCCCTCGGGCAGGGTGAAGTCCACGGCATCCAGCACCGGCCTGCCGTCATAGCGTTTGCTGATGCCGCGGGCCTGCAGCGGCGCGTTGTCGATTTGCGGCTTGAGCATGGCGTTCATTCCCCGTCCTCCAGCAGTTCACCCAGGCGGCGCAGCACGCGGCCGGCCGGCAGTTCCAGCTCGCGTGCGGCGCGCGCGAGGTCGTGCAAACGCGGTTCCAGCAGACTCATGCGCTCGGCCTCGGAGCGCGCGCGACGTGCGCGCTGCGCCACCGCCATGCCGGTACCGCGCAGGCGCTCGAGCAGACCTTCGCCCTCCAGCAGGCTGTAGGCGCGCGACACCGTCATCGGGTTGATGGCGTGAAAGCCCGCCACCTCGCGCACCGAGGGCAGCAGTTCACCCGGCGGCAGCTGCCCGCCGGCGATCATGCGGCGCAGCTGCTCGACGATCTGGCGGTAGATCGGCTCGGCGGCGCCGGGGGTGATGGTCAGCAGGGATGCGTCCATGTGTATCAATACAACAATACACGTGGATCGTTGTCAAGCCGGTGCGGCGGACGGCTCAACGGGTCGAAACACCAAATGATGTTCTGTTCGAACCCTTTGGTGGTCAATCAGGCGACGCGAAAGAGAGCGCGATAACCGTATCGGCAAGCAGTGTGAAATGTGCACCCGGTATCTTGCTGCATGCTGGCCCTGTGTGCACTTCCGCACAGAGCTGGCCGACCGCGCGGCGCATCATGGTCCGGCGGGCATGATCGATGCGCACAATTCGGGGCCTTGCCGTCGCATCTGCCGCGTCAAGGGAGGAGAGCATGGACACTCCATGGGTCACCAGTTCGACGGCGCTGCCGCAGGAAGGCCAGCCGGTCGAATTCGTTGTCGATGGCCGGGTCGTCGCCATGGGCGGCATCTACGTCCGGCGGACGTTCCGTTCGCGCTGGGCCGGCTACGAGGTCGAGCGGGTGCATACCTGGCGTTCGGCGGTCTGGATTGCGGATGTCGGGCAATCGGTGCAGCGCACGGGTTCCGCTGCCGTTTGCGCTGGTGGCGAGAGCGGCTCGCGATGAGGTGCGATCCGGCGATGGAGTCCGTCTGCAACGGACGGAAGCGTTGAGCGCACGCAAGCGGCACCCCTGCCATGGGCAGAGGTCGGGGCAAGAGCCGGCCACCCGCGTTGCCTTGGGCCCGGACCGGGCGTCGATCACTTCGTGACGTAAGCCCAGTCGTACTCGTCGCTGGAGCGGTTGCCGCTCCATCCGGGCAGGTGCGCCGATTCCTTGTGATGCGCGAGTTCAATCGCGCGCAGCAGTGCGCCTTCGGGGTCTTTCTTGAGCAGATGCCTGGCAATGCGCCGGCGAAAGAAGTCGGCCCAGAGAAACTCGGCAAACGGCTCCTGCTCCTTGGGGAACGCGCCGAGGTTCTTGGCAGCGCCGGCCAGGCTGCGGTAGGGGTCGTCGGTCATCTCGTCCAGCTTTTTCGGCACGGCGGTGAAATCGCAGCGATGGCCGGACTGGTCGTAGGGATGAACCCACTGGTGATGGTCCATCACGACCCAGAACTCGTCCTGGTCGAGGGCCGAGAAATCCTGCATCAGGACGAGCCGGGTGTCTTGCACCTTGTCGCGGATCAGGGCCAGCCCGAGATGGTGATGATCGATGATGTAGTAGTGGCCTTTCGGTCCACGCACCGCAGGGAACCAGTGCTGCGCAAGAAAAGTGCTGCGTTCCTTCGCGTCGAGCGAACGCCAGTGCGCCGATTTCTGGTGCACCTCGGCCATGCCGACGGTCATTTGCGTCGGCCGCAGCGATTTGATCCTGACTTCGATGAGATGGCGGCTGTGGGCAGGCATGGCGGCGGTTCAGGGTGTGGAGATGGCATGCAACGCAACAGCGGCCTCCGCGACACCGCGGTCGGAAGCGCCGGTCATGATGCGCGCTGGCCGGTCTTCACGTCGACGGGATCGGGTGTGCCTTCCGCCGCAAGGGTTCCGGCAGCGGTTGCCCTGCCCTTGAGGATCCATTCGAAGGCGACACCGAGCAGTGCACCCAGGAGCGGACCGACGATGTAGATCCACGTGGTATGGAGGTCGCCGCGGACCAGGTCCGGGGCCAGGGAGCGCACCGGGTTCATCGAGGCGCCACTGATCGGCGCCGCCCACAGCCCGGCCAGGGCGATATAGCCCCCGACCGCAATCGCGCCGTTGGTGCCGATGTTGCGCGCTCCCGAGGATGTTCCGAGGATCGTGTTGATCAGTCCGGCGCTCAGGACCACTTCCATGGCCAGTGCCTGGATGCTGTCGATGCCAGGCCCGGGCCGTGTCGCACCGAGCGCGCCGACGGTACCGAACAGGGCGCGCAGGAACAGCGCTGCCGCAGTACCGCCGACCAGCTGAGCCAGCACGTAGCCCGGCACGCGTCGCCATGGAAAGTTGCGGCGCACTGCAAACGCCAGGGTGACAGCCGGGTTCAGATGAGCGCCGCTTACCGTGCCCATGAAATAGATGATCGCCATCACCATCAGGCCGGGCGCAACCACCTGCATGCCGAGGGTGACGGCTCCGCCGCTCCGGGCGGCGACCACGCCGGCACCGGCAGCCACCATGACCAGCAGAAACGTCCCCCACATCTCGGCAAACAGACGCCGCCACTCGAGCGCCGGGTCGAGAAAATCGTGCGCGGTTGCCACCCCCAGCATGCGCTGCTTTTGCGCCGGGTCGAGCTGTCTCTTGCCGAAGGACGTCATCTGGGTAACCCGAGCAAACGACGATGCTGACGCAGCCGGTAGAAGCATTATGACCGGCTTGGCCCATGCTCGACGTCTGCAGGTAAAGTTCGGAACAAGTCCGTCCTGGACTTGTTCCGATGCGCCACGACCGGCGCACTTTCCACGGCGCTCCTGCTGCATGGAAAGTCCGGCCGCGCATCCATGCACGGGCGTTCGGGGCTGGCGCCCCTTACCCTGAGGTACCCGTGTCACTGCGTGCGGTTGCATTCCAGCCGCACCCGTCGTTCGTCGAAGGACTTGCGGGAGCCCTGATCGGGTCAGGCCCCTCGGCGAACCAGCGATCGGGATCAAGGCGATGCTGCGTGGTCGAAGATGCACGCGCGCCGGGTTGCGCGTCTGTGCGACAGCGTACACAACGCGGTCGAGATGCCTGCTCCGAGCGGATGCGCGCCCGCTCGGGCGAGCGGCGGTCGTGCTATGTTCGATAGCGTACGGATCAAAGTTCCTGTCTGCACGTATGGTCACGACGAGGTGCGCCGCGCTGTAACGTGCTCGGCGCTGTTGACCGTTGCTTGACGGCGGCGCGGCGGTGTCGAAGTGCGCCGGCGCCGGACCTGGACGCCGGGAACGGCTGCTCGACGAGAACCGATCCGATCATTGGGCTTGCAGACCCGGCCACGATGGTCACCGCCCTTTGAAAACGCACATGACCTTGCCAACGATCGCCTTGCAGAAAAACCAGCTGATTGCGGCACTTTCCGCTGCCGAACGGGCGCGCTGGCAGCCGCATCTTGAGCTTGTGGAGATGCCGCTGGGCAAGGTGCTCTACGAGTCCGGCGGTACCTTGACCCACGTGTATTTTCCGACGACGTCGATCGTGTCGTTGCTGTACGTGATGGAAGACGGAGGCTCGGCCGAAATCGCGGTCGTCGGCAACGAAGGCATCGTCGGCATTTCGCTGTTCATGGGCGGCGCATCGACACCCAGCCGCGCCATCGTCCAGAGCGCCGGCCAGAGCCTGCGGCTCAACGCGGCCCTGATGATGATGGAATTCAACCGCGCTGGCCCCG
>JAJZET010000110.1 GCA_021805685.1 Pseudomonadota bacterium | reverse complement strand
GCTGGGCGGATGCGGCGTGATTACGTCAAACGGAAAAAGCCGCCATCCCTGGCGGCTTTCTCGTCTCCGGGCACTTCGCGCAGATCGTGCTCAGGACTTCGAGTCCGTCGCATCCGGCATCCGGCCGAAGCGCAGCAGCACCAGCTGCCCGCCCGGGCTGCAGGCGGCTTGGGCGCCCACCTGGCCCTTGTCGAACTGCATGGGGAGCAGCACGACCACGTCACCTTCCATCATCTGGCCCTTGTCCACGCTGCCGACGGACTTGGCGTTGCCGTACTGCTTGGTCAGCGATCCCCAGGCCTGCTGCAGCTTGTCGGTGGCCGGCTTGAGCTTGGGATCGAACGCCTGCGTCGCACCATCGAAATCACCCTCTTTCATTGCGGTGATCGCCTTGTTGGCGACGCCGCTGCAACTGGCCGCCTGTGCGGACTGGACCAGCGTCGGTGCCTGTTGTTGCGGGGGCTGCGGTGCCTGCTGCGCGGGTTGTGGCTCCTGCTGCGGCTGCGTAGCTTGCCGCGACGGAACCCTCTGCGCGTGCGCGCTGCCAAAAACCATCAGCATGGCCGGAAGAATGAAATGCTTGGCCTGTTTCATGTCGTCTCCTCCTCGTCGGAATGGGAGCGCGACGGCAAGCGTGGCAGTCAAGGGGGATTGCGTCAGGCCGAAGCGCCGAACGATGCCGACGACGAAGCGGCCAAGGCCGTCGCGGAGAGAGCGTCGCCGGTGCGACGCATGACCATCCTTGCGGGCAGGGATGTGCCTGTCAAACCAACGCACCGTGAACATTCAGCAAGGTGAGCATTCGGCATGCGGATCATCGGCCCGGATCCGCGCCGGCCAGCCCCGCCAACCGGTCCAGCTCGGCCTCGACGAAGCCGGCCTCCAGCCGTGCAGGCCGGTTGAAGGGGCCGCGCAGCGCCACGCCCATATAGTCGCGCAGCAGGTCGAAGAAGTGTTCGATGGGATCGACGCCGTCGCGCTCGCAGCACCAGCGGTACCAGCGCGTGCCGGCGGCGACGTGGGCCACCTCCTCGCGCAGGATCACTTCCAGCACGGCGACGGTGCGCTCGTCGCCGGCGTGGCGCAGGCGATCGATCATGCCGGGCGTCACGTCAAGTCCGCGCGCCTCCAGTACGCGCGGCACCAGCGCCATGCGCGCGGTGTCGGAGTGCGCGGTCTTCTCGGCCATCTCCCACAGGCCGTTGTGCGCGTCGAGGTCGCCATAGGCGTGACCGAGTTCGGCCAGCCGCGCGGACAGCAGGCCGAAGTGGCGCGCCTCGTCGTGCGCGCAACCGACCCAATCGCGGTAGTAATTGTCGGGCATGCCGCGGAAGCGGTAGACCGCGTCCCAGGCGAGGTTGATCGCGTTGAACTCGATGTGCGCCACGGCATGCACCAGCGCGGCGCGACCTTCGGCGCTGCCGAGGCCGCGCTGCGGTACCTGGCGGGCGCTGACCAGTTGCGGTCGTGCAGGCCGACCCGGCGCGCCGATGGGCTCGGGCGGCGCGGCGGCAGGATCGGGGCGCAGCAGGCCCGCCTGCACCGCGTCCCAGGCGGCGTGAGTGAGCCGCAGCTTCTCGGCCGGATCGCTGGCGTCCAGGCATGCCTTGGCAGCGGCGTGGAGATCGGTCATGGGGCTCGTCACAGGATTGACCCCTCGACCCTCTCTCTCTGGCGAAGAGAGGGCGAAAGACCCTGCCACATCACGCGCTGCGGCGCGCGGCCTTGGCGTCGTCCGAGCGCAGCATCTCGATCTGCTCGAGGTAGTGGCGGTCGAGGCCGGTGATGTACTCGCCGTTGAAGCAGGAAGAGTCGAAGTGCTTCAGCGACTCGTTGCCGTCCTGCACCGCCCAGACCAGGTCCTTGAGATCCTGGTAGATCAGCCAGTCGGCACCCAGTATCTGCTGCACCTCGGCCTCGGTCTTGCCGGCGGCCACCAGCTCGGTGGCCGAAGGCATGTCGATGCCGTACACGTTGGGGTAGCGCACTGGCGGCGCGGCGGAAGCGAAGTACACGTTCCTCGCACCGGCGTCGCGCGCCATCTGGATGATCTGCTTCGAGGTGGTGCCGCGCACGATGGAGTCGTCCACCAGCAGCACGTTCTTCTTGCGGAACTCCAGCTCCACCGGGTTGAGCTTGCGGCGCACCGATTTCACGCGGTCGCCCTGCCCCGGCATGATGAAGGTGCGGCCCACGTAGCGGTTCTTGACGAAGCCCTCGCGGAACGGCACGCCCAGCGCCTCGGCCAGCGCGCTGGCCGCGGTGCGTGCGGTATCGGGGATCGGGATCACCGCTTCGATGCCGTGGTCGGGCCGCTCGCGCAGGATCTTCTCGGCCAGCTTCTGGCCCATGCGCAGGCGCGCCTTGTACACCGACACGTTCTCGATCATCGAGTCCGGCCGCGCCAGGTACACGTACTCGAAGATGCACGGCGCATGCACCGCGCTTTCGGCACACTGGCGCGTGTGCAGCTGGCCGCCGTCGGTGATGAACACCGCCTCGCCCGGCGCCACGTCGCGCAGGCGCTTGAAGCCCAGCACGTCCAGCGCCACCGACTCGGAAGCCACCGCGTACTCGCGGCCCTCGGCGGTGACGCGCTCGCCCAGCACCAGCGGCCGGATGCCGTTGGGATCGCGGAACGCCAGCAGGCCGTAGCCCAGCACCAGCGCGATGCAGGCGTAGCCGCCGCGCGCACGCGCGTGCATCGCAGCCACGGCCTTGAAGATGTGGTCGGGCGTGAGCGCCATGCGCTCCTGGATCTGCAGCTCGTGCGCCAGCACGTTGAGCAGCACCTCGGAGTCCGATTCGGTGTTGATGTGGCGGCGGTCGCTTTCGAACATCTCCTTGCGCAGCGCCTCGGTGTTGACCAGGTTGCCGTTGTGCGCAAAGGCGATGCCATAAGGCGAGTTGACGTAGAACGGCTGCGCTTCCTCGGCACCCTCCGAGCCCGCCGTCGGGTAACGGCAATGGCCGATGCCGATGCGCCCGCGCAGGCGGCTCATCGACGCCTGGTTGAACACGTCGCGCACCAGGCCGTTGCCCTTGTGCAGGCGCAGCCGCGCGCCGTCCACGGTGGCGATGCCGGCCGCGTCCTGACCGCGGTGCTGCAGCACCGTAAGGCCGTCGTAAAGCGCCGATGCCACTTCGGTGGTACCGACGATGCCGATGATTCCGCACATGATGGATGGCCTGCCTAAGGAGAATTCGGTGATGGATGATTCGGGGAGGTGGCGGTCGCGGCCGGCGCGGGCGAGCCGGCCTGCATCTGCTTGCGCAGCGCATCGGACAGCACTGCAGGGCTCAACTGCCGGTGCAGCGCGTTGGTGACGGCCGGCGAATCGAATGATGCGCGCACCACACTGGAAACCGCGGCCGGGTTCAGGTGCTCGCGCAGGGCGTCCTTCGCCGCTGCGGGGTCCAGGTGTTCGCGCACGCTGGGCGGAACCTGCTGGCCCAGCCAGATCGTGGCGCGCTGGAATGGCGGCAGCAGCACTGATTGTCGCCACAACGGATCGCGCGTGAAGCTGGTGAACTGGCACAGGAACACCAGCAGGCACACCAGCAGCGCACCACGCGCAAAGCCGAACACCATGCCGAGCAGGCGATCCGTGCCCGACAGCCCGGTGCTCACCAGCAGCCGGTGCACGATGTAACGCAATATGGCACCAAGCACGAGCACCAGCACGAAGCACAACGCGTAGCCGGCGGCCACGCGCAGCGCCGGCAGGGTGATCACCGTCAGCCGCGCGGACAGGGTCGGCCCGAGCAGCCAGGCGACCCAGAACGCGGCAATCCAGATCACCAGCGCCAGCACTTCGGACACGAGTCCGCGCCACAGGCCGACCAGCACGGACAGGCCCAGCACGCCGAGTATCGTGTAGTCGATCCAGTTCATGGTCGCGCTGCCGGGTCGATCAGGGCACGCTGACCACGTTGCCGGCAAGACCCAGCCTGGCCTTGATCTGGTCGCGCACGCGCTCGGCATCGGCGCGCTGGGTCTGCGGGCCGGCGCGTACGCGCCACAGCCGCTTGCCGTTCACCGCCACCGTGTCCACGAAACCGTCGAAGCCGTTGGCGCGCAGCTTGTCGCGCAGCGCATTCGCTTCGGCCTGGCTGCCCATCGCCGCCACCTGCACCGCGTAACCGCCGGCACGCGGCGCGGCGGTGGCTGCAACGGGCGGCCGCGTGGTGGTGCGTGCGACCGGGGCCTCGGTGATGTTGGCATCGGCATGCCCCAGCCCGGCTTCGAGCTTCGCCGGCACGCCAGGGATCGATTGGGTGATTTTCAACCGCGCCGCCTCGGCGCTGGTGCGCGAGTCGAACGGTCCGGCCGTCACCAAGGTGAGCTGCTTGCCCGCCTGGGTGATGATGCGGGTAAGCACCGGATAGCCGAAGCCGCGCACGCGTCGCACCAATCGGTCCACGCTGGCCGTGTTGGCGTAGGCGCTGAGGTTGAGCACGTACAGCACATGGTCGCCCGCAGCGGGCGCCGCTGCCGCTGCCGCGACGGGCGGTGCGGCCGGAGCCGATGCCGGCGCCTGGACCGGCGCAGGCATCGCGACCGCCTTGGCCGGCGCCCTGGCGACCACGGGCGCGGGAGCCGGCGCGCTGGCGGCACTGCTGCGCAGCGGGATCACCGGCTGCGTCGGCGAAGCGCCGGAGCCCATGGCCAGCGTATTCGCCGGGGAAGCCGTACTGCCGGCGGTACCGGCCGCGCGGTTGGCGGGAATGTTCACCGAGGCGAGCTGGCCGTTGGCAGGCGCCGCCTGCCCCGACGCAGCCGCGGTCGCAGCGGAAGCCGGCGACGCCGCCGAAGCGGCAGTCGCCGGTGCTCCCGGCGTGAGGCTCATGGTGCGGGTCTGCAGGTTGTTGTCCTGCGCGGGGGGGATCGCCAGGCTCACCGACTGGTCGCCGCCCGAGCTGGCCGGCGACGGATTGCTGGAGAAAAACATCGGCACGAAGATGACGAGCAGGGCTATCAGTACGGCAGCCCCCAGCAGACGTGTTTTCAAGAGTTCGCTCCGCGGCGGCCGGCACGGCCCGCAATCCGGCGATTATACCTGCCCCGCCACAGCCACCGCCGAAACACAGCGTTCGTGTTCAGCCACCACCGCCGCAGCGACGAAGAACGAGCCGAACGCGAGAATGCGTTCGCCCGGCCCGGCGGCGGCCCGCGCCGCCGCCAACGCCGCCGCCACATCGGCATGTGCATCGGAAGCCGCGTCGGGCACGGTCTGCCGCAGCACGTCCGCCAGCGCGGCGGCTGTCAGTCCGCGCGGCGTGGCGCGTTCCAGTCCGGCAAGGTGCCAGTGGTCGATGCGCGCTCCCAGCGCGGCGATCACGCCAGCCACGTCCTTGTCCGCCAGCGCGCCGTACACCGCATGGGTGCGCGCAGGCGGCTGCGCGTCCAGCCACGCCGCCAGCGCACGCGCCGCCTGCGGATTGTGGCCCACGTCCACGATCAGCGGCGGATCGCCGCCCAGCGGCTGCAGGCGTGCCGCCACCCGCGCGTGGCGCAGGCCATGACAAACCGCGGCATAGGCTTGTTGTGGTGCCAAAAGGTCGCCGTCGGTCCATAGCGTGCGCAGCGCGGCGATCGCCGCCGCCGCATTGGCGATCTGCACCGGCGCGGCCAGCGCGGGCAGCGGCAGCTCCATCGCGGTACCGTCGCGATGCCGCCAGCGCCAGCCGCCGACCTGCCGTTGCGCGGTGAAATCCACGCCCGCACGCTCGATCCGCGCGCCGATCGCGGCCAGCGCCCCGAGCAGGCCGGGCGGCGGATCGGTCTCGCCCAGGATGACCGGCCGCCCCGCGCGCGCGATGCCGGCCTTTTCGCGGCCGATGCTGTCGCGATCCGGGCCCAGCCAGTCCATGTGATCGAGATCCACCGTGGTGATGACGGCCACGTCGGCGTCGACGATGTTCACCGCGTCGAGCCGGCCACCGAGTCCGACTTCGAGTATCGCCAGGTCGAGCCCGGCGCGGGAGAAAAGGTCCAGCGCCGCCAGCGTGCCGTATTCGAAATAAGTCAGCGGAATCTCGCCGCGCGCCGTCTCGATGCGCTCGAAGCTGGCGACCAGGGCGGCATCGTCGACGTCCGCGCCGTCGATGCGCACGCGCTCGTTGTAGGCCAGCAGGTGCGGCGAGGTGAACGCGCCCGTGCGCAGGCCCGCGGCCTGCGCCATCGCCTCCAGCAGGGCCACGGTGGAACCCTTGCCGTTGGTGCCGCCGATGGTAACCACGCGGCGCGCCACCGCCGGCGCACCCATCCGTCGCCAGACTTCGCCGACCCGCGCGAGGCCCAGCTCGATGGCGCGCGGGTTGATCTGTTCCTGCCAGGCCAGCCAGTCGGCCAGGGTTCGCTTGCTCATGGCCGTTCGAATCCCGCAAGTCGTGCGCGCTGCAGTGCAGGCAACATCTGCCCGGGCCAGTCGGCGGACACGCCCACCTGCGCGATGGTGCGCGCGGCAGCGACTGCCGTCGTGTCGACCGAGGCCAGCAGCCAGTCATCGCCGATGGCCGCTTCGGCCAGCACACCCGTTTCGGGCAGGCCGCGATCCGGCGGCACGTAGATGGCGGCCCGACCTGTGTTGACGTCCAGCGCCGGGCTCCAGTCGCTGCTGCCCGCGGTGACCGCACAGGCCACCGCAAGCTGGTTCTCCAGCGCGCGCGCCTGGCAGCCGATGCGCACGCGGGTCGCGCCGGCCGCGGTATCCGTGCAACTCGGCACCAGCAAGAGGGTCGCGCCGGCCTCGGCCTGCGCGCGGGCGTACAGGGGGAATTCGCAGTCGTAGCAGATGCCGACGCCGACGCGGCCGAGCTCGGTATCGAACACTTTCAGTGCGTCGCCCGGCACGATGCAGCCGGCCGCCTTTTCGTAGCCGGTGAGGCGCAACTTGTCCTGCCATGCGCAGCGACCATCGGGCGCGAACAGCAAGGCACGGTTGCGGTAGCCCGCTCCCTGCCGCCGCAGGAAGCTCCCCGCCAGCAGGTAAACGCCGTGCCGGCGGGCCAGCCCGGTAAACAAATCCAGCCAGCCCGCATAGAGCCCGTCCACCGCCTCCAGTGAGCGCAGCAGGTCGCCATGTACGGCTGGCCCGAACAGGTGCGCCAGTTCCAGCGCGAGGTATTCCGGCAACACGACCAGCTGCGCGCCCTGCCCGGCCACGTGCGCCACCGCGCGCGCCACCCGCCCGGCGAAGTCATCGAAGCGGTCAGGCGCGCCGATCCGCCATTGGGCGATGGCCAGCGCGACGTTCACAGCGGACGCAGCCAGAAGCGCAGCAGGTGCTCGGTCGGTGCATCGCCGCCCGGCTCCTTCCACGACAGGCGGCAGAACATGTCGTCCTGCACCTGGTACCCACGCTTGCACCAGAACGCGTCGTTGGGCCGGTAATCCGCGGGCCGGCGCGGGTCGTCCGGCGCACGCTCCACCGCGCAGAACGCGGCCAGCCGGAAGCCCAGCGCACGCGCGTGCGCCTCGCGACCGTCGAAGAAGCGATGGCCGAGGCCTTGCCCGCGGTAGGCATGCAGCAGCACCGACTCGCCGAAGTAGAACACCTCGTCCAGCGCCAGGCCCTTTTCGCGGAACGGCAACTGGAAGGCCATCTGGTCATCCAGCAGCGGAATGCCGGTGGACGCGCCGACCACGGTGTCGCCGTCCAGCGCCAGCACGAACACGCTGCGCGGCGAGCGCGCGTAGGCAGCGAGGTATTCGCTCTCGGAGCTGGCGCTGCCTTCGTAGAGGTAGGGATAGTCCCGGAACACACTGGTGCGCAGCCGCGCCAGGTCGGACAGGTATGGCGCTACCGCCTCGCCGGTGCAGGTGATCGTGCGGACGCGCATCGGATCAGCCGCCGGCCACCTGGGCGACCCAGTCGGCGAGGTTGTAGTAGTTGGTGACGCGGCTGATGCGCCCGTCGCGGAGATCGAAAAACGCCCCGCCCGGCAGCACGTAGCGCTGGCCGTGCGCCGGCGGCAGGCCTTCGTCGGCGGCCAGGTAGCTGCCGTGCACCTCGTACTCGGCCGCGGCGCGCGCGCCGTCGGCTGCCACCATCACCACGACCTTCTCCAGCCGCTCGGCGTAGCAGCGGTCCATGCGCGCCAGGAAGGCGCGGAACGCGTCGCGGCCATGCTCACGCCCGCCCTGGTTGAGGTCGTGCACCACGTCGTCGGTCAGGCAGGCCAGCATCGCCTCCCCGTCGCCAGCATTGAAGGCGGCGTAGTAACGCTCGATCAGGGCGATCGCGTCGGACATGGTGGACGACTCCGGGGCGTGGCGGGGGACGCAAAAGTGTAAGCCATCGCCCGCACCCGACGCCGCTCAGCCAAACGGATGGATTCGCGGGTACGTCGTGCGCAGCAGATGCCGAAGGCACCCCGGGACGGGGTCTGCCGTGCCTTGCCGGCCAGCAACGCGGCCGACAAGGCAGATGGCGGCAAGTGTTGCGGGCGTCGTTGACGGCATCGATGCGCGCGCCGCCGCGCCGCGATCGACATGGAAGTACGGTCGACCCCGGCCGCCTCGTCAGCGATCGGCGACGACGCCCGTCACAGCCGCTGCGAACGCAGCCGCAGCGCGTTGCTCACCACCGACACCGAACTGAAGCTCATCGCCAGCGCGGCGACCATCGGCGACAGCATCCAGCCCAGCCACGGATACAGCGCGCCGGCCGCCAGCGGCACGCCGATGCCGTTGTAGACGAAGGCGAAGAACAGGTTCTGGTGGATGTTGCGCACCGTCGCGCGCGAGAGCGCCCGCGCCCGCACGATGCCGGCCAGATCGCCCTTGACCAGGGTCACCTGGGCACTTTCCATCGCCACGTCGGTGCCGGTGCCCATGGCGATGCCCACGTCGGCGGCGGCCAGCGCCGGCGCGTCGTTGATGCCGTCGCCGGCCATCGCCACGCGACGGCCACCTTTCTTCAGCGACTGCACCACCTCCGCCTTGTCCGCCGGCGACACCTCGGCATGCACCTCGTCGATGCCCAGCTCGCGTGCTACCGCCTGGGCACTCAGTGCGTGGTCGCCGGTGAGCATCACCAGTCGCAGCCTGTCCGCGTGCAGGCGGCGGATCGCGTCGACCGCGCCCTCCTTCAGCCGGTCGGCCACGGCGATCAGCGCGGCCAGCGTGCCGTCGACGGCGAGATACATCACCGTGGCCCCGTCGCCGCGCAGGCGATCGGCGTGGCTCGACGCCTCGCCATCGACCTCGACCCGCTGCGCCTGCATCATCGCCAAGTTGCCCAACGCCACCGCCTGGCCGTCGATGCGGCCCTGCACGCCCTGCCCGGTCACGCTGCGGAAATCCTCCACCGACGGCAGCGCCTGCTCCCCTGCCGCGCGCACGATGGCGCGCGCCAGCGGATGCTCGCTCGGCGCCTCCAGCGCGGCGGCCAGCGCCAGCAGCGAATCGCGCGGTCGTCCGCCCAGCGGCACCAGCTCGCGCAGCGCCGGCTTGCCCTCGGTCAGGGTGCCGGTCTTGTCCACCACCAGCGTGTCGATGTCGCGCATCGCCTCGATGCTGCCGGCATCCTTGAACAGCACGCCCAGGTGCGCGCCGCGGCCGCTGGCCACCATGATCGAGATCGGCGTGGCCAGGCCCAGCGCGCAGGGACAGGCGATGATCAGCACCGATACGGCGGCGATCAGCGCGCGCGTCATCCGCGGGTCCGGCCCCAGCCAGGCCCACAGCGCGAAGGCCAGCACCGCGCACAGCACCACGATCGGCACAAACCACGCCGCCACCTTGTCGGCCACCCGCTGCAGCGGCGCGCGGCTGCGCTGGGCGGCGGCAACCAGCGCCACGATCTGCGACAGCACCGTCTCGCTGCCGACCTTCTCGGCGCGCATCCGCAGCGTGCCGTCCTGATTGACCGTGCCGCCGGTGAGCGCGTCGCCCGCCGCCTTGGCCACCGGCATCGGCTCGCCGGTAAGCATGGCCTCGTCGACGTGGCTGTTGCCGTCGAGCACCATGCCGTCCACCGGCACCTTCTCGCCCGGCCGCACGCGCAACGTGTCGCCGGCCTGCACATCATCCAGCGACACGTCGGCCTCGCGGCCGTCCGCATCCACCCGGTGCGCGATCTTCGGCGCCAGCCCCAGCAGCGCCTTCAGCGCCTCGCCGGTGCGCCGCCGCGCGCGCAGTTCGAGGAAGTCGCCCAGCATCACCAGCGTCACGATCACCGCCGCCGACTCGAAATACACCGCCACGCGGCCATGCATGTCGCGGAAGCTCGCCGGGAACACACCCGGCGCGAGGAACGCCACCGCGCTGTAGGTCCACGCCACGCCGGTGCCCAGCGCGATCAGCGTGTACATATTCGGCGACCACGGCCGCAGCGAGTTCCAGCCGCGCCGGAAGAACGGTGCGCCGCCCCACAGCACCACCACGCTGGCCAGCAACGCCTCGGTCCAGGCCGCCACGCGTTCCCACGGTGCCGGCGGATGCCAACCGGTGAGGTGCGGCCCCATCGCCACCACGAACACCGGCGCGGTGAGCGCCACCAGCGTCCAGAAGCGGCGCGCCATCGCCTTCAGCTCGCTGCCGTCGTCCTCCGCCGTGGGCATCATCGGCTCCAGCGCCATGCCGCACTTGGGGCAGTCGCCGGGACCGACCTGCTGCACTTCCGGATGCATCGGGCAGGTGTAGATCGCGCCGGCCGGCGCGGGTGGCGCGGGCTTGCGCTCGCCGAGATACGCCTCGGGCCCGGCCACGAATTTCTCGCGGCAGCGTGCCGCGCAGAAGTAGTAGGTGTGACCGCCATGCTCGACGCGGTGCTTGGCCGTGTGCGGGTCCACGGTCATGCCGCAGACCGGGTCCTTCACCGCGTGGGTGTCGTCGCCGGTATCGCCGTGTGCGTGCTCGTGCCCCGCCGGCGCAGCCGCCTTGCTGCCGCAGCAGCTGCCGCTGGCCACCTTCGCCGCCAGGTACCTCGCCGGATCGGCCTCGAACTTCGCCTTGCAGCCATTGCAGCAGAAGTGGAAGGTCTGGCCCTCGTGCACCGTGCTCGGCTTGCCGGCCGCCGTGTCCACCGTCATGCCGCAGACCGGATCGATCGCCGTGGCGGCGGGCACGCCACCGTGACAGCAGGAGGATGCGTTTTCCATCAAAGTTTCTCACCGTCGTTGAGTGCGCGCAGGATCGGGCACGCCTCCGGCTTGCCGTGGCCGGGGCAGGAAGCGACCAGTTGCGCCAGGCCGTCGCGCACGCGCTGCAGCTCGGCGATGCGCTGCTCGATCGCCGCGAGTCGCTGCTGCGCGCGCTGCTTCACCGCCTTCACCCCGCGCTGCCGGTCCGCCGACAGCGCCAGCAGCTCACGGATTTCTTCCAGCGTGAAACCCAGATCCTTGGCGCGGCGGATGAAACGCAGCTGCACCACGGTGCCATCGCCGTAGCTGCGATACCCGGAGGCGCGCCGCAGCGGCTCGGGCAGCAGGCCCTCGCGCTCGTAGTAGCGGATGGTGTCGATGGCCACGCCGGCGCGCTTGGCGACGGCACCGATGGTGAGGGGAGCGGTCTGCGTGTTCATGGGCCAAGTCTAGACCTTTGATCCAGGTCCAGAGTCAAGCCATGCACAGGGGCACTTACACCGGCAACTCCGTCGTGCGCTTCACCGTGCGCAGCGCAAGCGTGGACTGCACGCGCACCACGCCGGGCAACTGGGTGAGGATGTCGGTATGGATGCGCTCGAAGTCGGCGGAATCGGCGTAGGCCACGCGCACCATGTAATCCGCCGCGCCGGCGAGCAGGCAGCATTCGGTGACTTCCGGGTGGCGCTGGATCGCCGCTTCGAACGCGTCGAGCGCGGTGCGGCCCTGCTGGTCCAGCGTCACCAGCACGAAGGCCGTGCCGGGCAGGCCCACCGCCTTTTCGTCCAGCAGCATCACGTAGCGCGAGATCAGCCCGCGCTCTTCCAGCAGCTTCACGCGGCGCAGGCAGGCCGAGGGTGAAAGATTGATCTGCTGGGCCAGCTCCAGGTTGGTCAGGCGGCCATCCTGCTGCAGCCGCTGGAGGATGGCGCGGTCGCGGTCGTCGAGGGGCGGATCAGGATGCTGCATAAAATTTCATGCTTCGCGAGTTTCACCGACCGTGGATTCTACTTGAAGGCCAGATGCGGACTGAAATTGGCGACTCATTGCGCAACACAGTCGTCATACTGCCGCCCCATCGGCTGGCCATCGCCGATCCGTCTTCCACTCCAATCCAGAGAGTCATCGCCATGCGCATCGGTGTGCCGAAAGAAATCAAGAACCACGAATACCGCGTGGGCCTCATCCCCTCGTCCGTGCAGGAACTGGTGCACCACGGCCACCAGGTGGTGGTGGAAACCGGCGCTGGCCTGGGTGCGGGCATCAGCGACGCCGACTACGTGGCGGCGGGCGCCACCATCGCGAACGGCCCGGACCCGATCTTTGCCGAAGCCGACATGATCGTGAAGGTCAAGGAACCGCTGGCGGTGGAGCGCAAGAAGCTCCGCAAGGGCCAGATCCTGTTCACCTACCTGCACCTCGCTCCCGACTTGGAGCAGACCAAGGACCTGATCGACTCCGGCGCGATCTGCGTGGCCTACGAAACGGTGACCGCGCCGAACGGCACGCTGCCGCTGCTGACGCCGATGTCCGAAGTGGCCGGCCGGCTCGCCCCGCAGGTGGGCGCGCACTCGCTGGAGAAGGCCCAGGGCGGCCGCGGCGTGCTGCTGGGCGGCGTGCCCGGCGTGCCGGCGGCGGAAGTGGTGATCCTGGGCGGCGGCGTGTCCGGTACCCACGCGGCGACCATCGCCGTGGGCATGGGCGCCAAGGTCACCGTGGTCGACCGCTCGGCCGACGCGCTGAAGCGCCTCGCCGCGCAGTTCGGCACCGCGATCTCCACCGTGTTCTCCACCCGCGCCGCGATCGAGGAACTGGTGCGCCGCGCCGACCTGCTGATCGGCACCGTGCTGATCCCGGGCGCCGCCGCGCCGAAGCTGGTCACCCGCGAGATGCTGAAGACCATGAAGCCGGGTTCGGTGATCGTCGACGTGGCGATCGACCAGGGCGGCTGCGTGGAAACCTCGCACGCCACCACCCATGCCGAGCCGACCTACGTGGTGGATGGCGTGGTGCATTACTGCGTGGCCAACATGCCGGGCGCGGTGGCGCGCACCTCGACCTTTGCGCTGAACAACGTCACCCTGCCGTTCGCGCTGTCGCTGGCCAACCATGGCTGGAAGCAGGCGCTGGCGCAGGACGCGCACCTGCGCAACGGCCTCAACGTGTGCGAAGGCAAGCTGACCTGCCAGCCGGTGGCCGAGGCGCATGGCCTGCCGTACGTGAAGGCGGAAACCGCAATCGGGATGTAACCGCACCTGCGAGTCCAGGCCCCTCTCCCGTCGGGAGAGGGGTTCACACGACAGGGGTTACCTCCAAGACCGATCATCAAGGCCAGGCCTGCGCCTGGCCTTTTTGTTTCAGGCCGACTCGTCCTCCGCCGCCACGAAGCCGCCGGTCTGCCGCTTCCACAGGCGCGCGTAAAGACCATCGCGCGCGACCAGTTCCGCGTGAGTACCGGTTTCCACGATGCGGCCCTTGTCCAGCACCACCAGCCGGTCCATGCGCGCGATGGTGGACAGGCGATGCGCAATGGCGATCACCGTCTTGCCCTGCATCAGGATGTCGAGACTTTCCTGGATGGCCGCCTCGGCCTCGGAATCCAGCGCGCTGGTGGCTTCGTCCAGTACCAGGATCGGCGCGTCCTTGAGCAGCACGCGGGCAATGGCGATGCGCTGGCGCTGGCCGCCGCTGAGCTTCACGCCGCGCTCGCCGACCAGGGCGTCGTAGCCCGTACGCCCCTCGCCGTCGCTGAGCGTGGGAATGAACTCGTCGGCGCGCGCCTTGCGCACGGCGTCCTCGACCTGCGCCACGCTGGCATCCGGCCGGCCGTAGAGGATGTTGTCGCGGATCGAGCGGTGCAGCAGCGAGGTGTCCTGGGTCACCACCCCGATCTGCGAGCGCAGGCTCTCCTGGGTGACCTGCGCCACGTCCTGGCCGTCGATGGTGATGCGGCCGCCTTCCAGGTCATACAGCCGTAGCAGCACGTTCACCAGGGTGGACTTGCCTGCGCCGCTGGGCCCGACCAGGCCGATCTTTTCGCCCGCGCGCACGGCGAGGTCCAGGCCGGCGATCACGCCGCCCTGCTTGCCGTAGTGGAAGTGGATGTCGTGGAAGCGCACGGCGCCGTTGGTCACCTCCAGCGGCATCGCCCCTTCGCGGTCCTGCACCGCGCGCGGCTGCGCGATGGTGGTGATGCCGTCCTGCACCGTGCCCACGTTCTCGAAGATGCCGTTGACCACCCACATGATCCAGCCGGACATGTTGTTGATGCGGATGACCAGACCCGTCGACAACGCGATCGCGCCCACCGTGACGTGGCCCCGGCTCCACAGCCACAGCGCCAGCCCCGTGGTGCAGGTGATCAGGAAACCGTTGAGCGTGGTGATGCTGGCGTCCATCGCGGTGGTGACCCGGGTCATCCGGCGCAGCTTGTCGGTCTGCTCGCCCATCGCTTCGGCCACGTAGGCTTCCTCGCGCCGGGTGTGCGCGAACAGCTTCAACGTCAGCACGTTGCTGTAGCCGTCGACGATGCGCCCCATCATCTTCGAGCGTGCCTCCGACGCCTTCCACGAGCGCTGCTTGATGCGCGGGATGAAGAACCAGAGCAGGCCGACGTAGCCGAACACCCAGATCGTCAGCGGCACCGCCAGCCATACGTCGGCATGCGCGAACAGCGCGATGGCGCTGCCGGTGTAGATCACCACGTACCAGATCGCGTCGACGATCTGCACCGCCGATTCGCGTAGCGCGCTGCCGGTCTGCATGATGCGGTTGGCGATGCGTCCGGCGTAGTCGTTCTGGAAGAAGGCCAGGCTCTGGCGGATCACGTAGCGGTGGTTCTGCCAGCGGATGCGGTTGGTCAGGCTGGGCACGATGGCCTGGTTCACCAGCAGGTCGTGCAGGCTGTTGAACACCGGCCGGGCCACCAGCGCGACCAACGCCATGCCGAGCAACTCGCGTCCGTGCACCTGGAAAAAATCCGCGGCGGGCAGCCCCTTCGCCAGGTCCACGATGCGGCCGATGAAGCCGAACAGCGCCACCTCGATGATCGCCACGAGGAAACCGACCACGATCACCGCCGCGAACACCGGCCACGCCTGGCGCAGGTAGAACGCATAGAAACGCCACACCTGCTTCGGCGGCATGCCGTCGACCGGTTCCTTGAACGCGTCGATCAGGGATTCAAACCAGCGGAAGATCATGGCGGACGCATGCGATGCAGGTGGATGCCTAGCGTGGGTGCACGCCGCCCCATTCGCAAGGGCGGGGGTTATTTCTTCGTCCGTTTCCTGCGCGCGGCATAGCCACTGGCTGCGGCGACGACGATGACGATGAGCACGACAACGACTGCACTTGGCATGACTGGACTCCTTAAGCTTGCGTGATGGATGGCGTGGCTTTTTACTTCCGCTTCGCCGCGACGCTGGGCGCCGGCAACTCCTGCACCACCATCGCGAGGCCCTGCCGGTAGTCGGCCAGTGCCTTGCGACCGGCGGCGGTGATGCGCAACTCGGTGAGCGGGCGCTTGCCACGGAAACTCTTCTTCACTTCGATCAGCCCCCCCGCTTCCAGCTTGCCCATGTGGCTGGAAAGGTTGCCCTTGCTGAGTCCGCTGACCTGTTCGAGGAAGCCGAATTCGACTTCCTTGGCGTTGACCAGCACGGCGAGTATCAGCAAGCGCGCCGGCTCGTGCACCAGCCGGTCCAGCGCCATCACTTCGCCGATGCGCGATGGCGCGCTCATGCTTCGCCCGCTGCTTCGCGAAATTGCAGCAGCCGCGCGCGCAACGACCGGAAACGGCGATGGTCGCTCACCCCGCGCCCGATCAGCAGCAGCGCCGTCAACGGGAACAGCAGGGCCAGCAAGGCCATCGGCGGATTCGCGATTGCCTCGGCGGTACCGATCACCGGATAGGCGAAACCTGCGCAGACCAGCGCCGCCTGGCAAAACAGGAACGTGCCGACGACAAAGTCCAGCGCGCTGCGCAACCAACGCCACGCGGCCAGCGCCAGCAACCAGACCAGCGCCAGATAGGCGAGACTGCCGGGCGACAGACGAACGGCTTGCGGGAACGCATGGATCGTCACAAGCACGGCCACCAGCACGGTCACGCCTGCGCAGCAGCGATGGACACGGCGATCGACCGTACTCTCCTGCTCCTCCACGTGGCCAAGCCGCTGGTAATAGCGGCGTGCCGCAACCTGCCTGGCCAACAACCACAGGATCGGTAGTGCCACCAGCGCCATCCGCCATGCCAGCGACAGGGGCAACAGGCCGCCGAACAGGTACGAGGCAAGGCAGAACAGGCCGCCAAGTACCGACGCCAGCCCGCCCGCACTGCGCGAATAGCGCGCGTATTCGCGCGTCAGCGATTCCAGCTCACAGAGCTTTTCCTGCGTCCCGTCCGACAAGGCACGACTCCACGGCAAGTCAGTGCAAATAGGTTTGCATTGCAAACTTGTCTGTGTCAACCGGAGAGTACTTCCGGTACGCCGCGTCCCGGCCTGAACGCCGGCAACGTACGCATGCCCCGCCGGTTGACCCCCCGCGACGCGGCCCGGATCATGCCGGAATGCCCAACCTGATCCGTCGCCTGCCGGCACTCCCGGCCACCCTGCTGACCCTTGCCCTTGCCTTCGCGCCCGCCTGCGCGAAGGCGGCGGACACCGCCGTGCCCGCGGCCACGCCGGCGCAGACCCTGCAGCAACTGGGCGACCAGCTCGCCGAGGTGAAGTCCGCGCTGGACAAGGCGCAACAGGGCAAGCCCGGCAGCACCACGTTGGCCGACTTGCGCACCCGCGCGCTGCAGGTGCAGGACCAGGCACAGCAACTGTCCGACGGCCTCGCGCCACAGATGAGCGCGCTGCAGGCGCAGATCACCGTGCTGGGCCCGGCGCCGGCCAAGGGTGCCCCACCCGAGGCCCCGGAAGTGGCGGCGCAGCGCCGCCAACTGGACAAGGCGCAGGCAAACCTCAACGCGCAGATCGTGCAGGCGAAATCGCTGAGCCTGGATGCCCAGCAACTGGTGGGACAGATCACCGGCCTGCGCAACGACCAGTTCCAGGCGCGCCTGGCGGAGCGCACCAGCACCCCGCTGGGCCACGCGTTCTGGGCCGACCAGGCACGCGCGTGGCCTGGCGATACGATGCGACTGCGCCGCTTTGCCGCAAGCTGGGCCGAAGGCTGGGGCGACGCCTGGCAGGCGCCGAACCGCACGCCGCTGTTGCTGTGCCTGGTCGCCGCAGCCGTGCTGCTGGCGGGCGGGCGCCAGGGTTTGCGGCGCCTGTGGCAGGCCGTCGCCGTGCGCTGGCTGCCGGACGGACACCTTCGCCGCAGCGCGGCGGCGGCGGCAATGGCGCTTTCCACCACGCTGCTGATCGGACTGGCGGCGAAGCTCGTGCACCTGGGCATCGACTGGAACGACACGCTGGACCCCGAGCTCGACGGGCTGGCCGCCTCGATGATGCGCGTCGTCACCGTCGCCGCCCTGATGGGCGGGCTGGGCAGCGCGCTGCTGTCGGCGCGGCGAGCGTCGTGGCGGCTGCTGCCGGTATCGGATATCGCCGCGCAACGTCTGCGGCGCTTCCCGTGGCTGCTGGGCGGCGCTGCGCTGCTTACCGGCGCCGTCGAGCGGGTCCTCCGCAGCATGGGCGCCAGCCTGCCGGCCACGGTGCTGCTGCATGCCGTGCTGGCCCTGCTGGTCAGTGGCCTGGTCGGCTCGCTGCTGCTGCGCCTGCGACACGCGCGCCGCGAGGCCGACGCCCAGGGCGATGAGCGACCGCGCCGGCCGTTGTGGGTGGGGCTGGTGAGCTTCGCCGTCATCCTGGGCGTGGCCGTGTGCTGGCTTGCGGTGTTCACCGGATTCATCGCACTGGCCTTCTTCGTGGCGGCGCAGATGCTGTGGTCCGGGCTGGTACTCGCCTGCTTCTACCTGCTGATGCAACTGGCACGCGACCTGTTCGACACCCTGCTCTCGCCGCAGGGCCGCAGCGGCCAGCACCTGCAGGCCGGTTTCGACATCTCCTCCGAGACGCTGGAGCAGGCCTCTGCGGTGCTGACCGGGGTGACCCGCGTGCTGTTGGCGCTGGTCGCGCTGGCGATGGTGCTGTCGCCGTACGATGCCGGCCCGGGGGAGCTGGCGCAACGCGCAGCGCAGCTCTTCAGCGGGCACAGCCTGGGCCAGCTGCCGATCAGCCCCGGCGCCATACTCGGCGCCATCGCCGTATTCGTGCTGGGCCTGCTCGCCCTGCGTGCACTGAAAAACTGGCTGCGCGACCAGTTGCTGCCCACCACGTCGATGGATGCGGGCATGCGCGATTCGGTGCTCACCCTGCTCGGCTACCTGGGTGGCGTGATCGTGTTCGCGCTGTCCCTGGCCGAAATGAACGTGAGCTTGCAGAGCATCACGTGGATCGCCAGCGCGCTGTCGGTGGGCATCGGCTTCGGCCTGCAGGCGGTGGTGCAAAACTTCATCTCCGGCCTGATCCTGCTGGTGGAGCGGCCGGTGAAGGTGGGCGACTGGGTGAGCCTGTCCAGCGACGTGGAGGGCGACATCCGCCGCATCAACGTGCGCGCCACCGAGATCCAGCTGTGGGACCGCTCCACCGTGATCGTGCCGAACTCGCAGCTGATCACCCAGAACGTGCGCAACGTGACCCACGGCAGCGCGCAGGGCCGCGTGCGCATCCTGCTGCCGATGCCGCTGGACACCGACGCCGACCAGGCGCGCCAGCTGATGCTGGAGGCGCTGCAGGCGCATCCGGCCACGCTGGCGAACCCGGCGCCGCTGGTACGGCTGGACAACATCAACGCCAGCTCGATGACCTTCAGCATGACCTCCTACGTGCGCAGCCCGCGCGACGTGGGCGCGGTGAAGAGCGACATCCTGTTCGACATCCTCGCCCGCCTGCGCGCGGCCAGCCTGCCGCTGTCCACGCCGACCAGCATGGTGGTGCGCAACCTCGGTCCGTTGGGCGAAGACAGTCCCGCGGCGCCGTTCCAGCCGTCGTGACGTCGACGAAAAGGCCGGCTTGCGCCGGCCTTTTCGTCGCCTCGACGGGGGCGTGGCGGATTAGGGCTTGCAGGCCTTGCCGTGTTCGCCGTGGAAGCCCTTGGCCTTGGCGTCGGCCTCGCTCATGTACTCGCCGTGCTTGGTCTTGCCGTACCACTTGTCGCCGGGGCAGTGGTAGACCTTGCTGCTGGCATTGACCCAGACCATGCCCGGGCCGCCGCCCGGCGCCGCGGTCGCGGCGGGCTTGCTCCATGCCATCGACTTCTTGGCCGACGCCGGTGCGGCAGCGGCAGGCGCGGCCGCCTTCGACGACGCACCGGCGGCGCCGTACCACGCCTTCACACCCTTGTGGCCCTTGCAGGCGCCGCGCTTGGTGGCGTTGCTGGTGTAGCTGCCGTCCTTGCACTGGCCGGTGGAACCGGCGGGTGCGGCAGCAGGTGCGGCGGACTGCGCCTGCACGGCCGGCATGGCCAGCAGGCAACCGAACGCCAGGGCGAACACGATGGACGCTTTCATCATCAAACTCCCTCTTGCGCGATGGTGGTCTCGATGGCGGACGGCCCTGCCCTCGCGTCAGGTCACCGTGCCGCCCGCCCGTTGCACGCCGCGCCCCGCAGGGCAAAGCTGCTTGCATGCACCCGGGTGCCCGCGCGCGGCAAACTCCGCGCCGGAGACGCCACTATGCCGCAAGAGCCTGTCCACGCGATGCGAGGAAAGCGCCCGGTTCGTCGTCAGGGCTGCGACGGCGGCCGCAGTTTGGAATGCGGGCGCGCGACGTCGTACATCTGCCAGCTGATCTGCTTCAGCAGGCCCTGGCGGTCGTTGCCGACGCGGTACAGGTCGAAATGGGTGCGGCCGGGGATGAAGCGGATGTCGGATTTCGCGTGCAGGCCGTCCAGCACCGCCTTGAGCTTGTGCGCGGCGCCGTCCAGGTAGAACGTGTCGGCGGTGCCCACGTAGAGATGGATCTTGCCGTCGAGGTAGGGCTTCAGCTGGGCCCAGTGGTGCTGCAACCGGTAGGCGATGTCGTAGTGGTCGCGCCAGTAGTCCACCACGGTCGGGTCCACGTCGCCGGTGTCGCGGTCGAACATCGGCTCCGGGCGGCCGTCCTTGCCCTTGGGCGAGAACACCCATTCGAACGAGGCCAACTGGCCGCCGTACGGTCCCATCACGCGTTCCAGCTGGGCGAACTGCTGGAAGGTGGCCAGCACCTTGCCCTTGTCGCGCACCAGCGGATAGGCCGTGCCGTCGGGCCGGTGGTAGACGTTGGCGTGCGGCGCGTACAGGTCGGGCCCGGTGAAATCGTGGAAGTCACTGGGATCAGGCGAGGTGGACCAGGTGCCGCCGAAGATCTTCGGATAGCGCGTCTGCAGCCAGAGCGTGGCCCAGCCGCCGGAGGAATGGCCCTGCAGGAAGCGGCCGTTGGGCCTGGCGTCCATGCGGTAGGTCTTCTCCAGTTGCGGGATCAGCTCGGTGGTGAGCGCCCGGCCCCAGGGCCCGTTGTTCACCGAATCGGCGAACTCGGTGGTGCCGGTGGGGCTGGACTGGTCGAGGAACACCCAGATCATCGGCGGCATCTGCTTCTCCGCCGTGGCGCCGTAGACCATCGCCGCGCTGCCCGCCAGCGTATCCGTGTCGCCGCCGAAACCGTGCGTGAAGTACACCGTGGGATAGGTCGCGCCGGCACTGTGGTTATAGCCCGGCGGCAACATCACCCAGCCGCGCATGTGGATGGGCCGCCCCCAGAACGCGCTCAGCACGGGACTGACGAAGTCGATGGCCTTGGTATGCTCGCGCGCCTCGTCGAAATGCTTGAGCGTGGTCTCGCTCATGTAGCGCTTCGGGATGTCCCACGCCTTGCGCGCCGGCACTATCTCCGAGAGTGTCAGGTCGGGCATGCCGGCAGCCGGCAGATGCAGCTTCACCACCTTGCTCAGCACATCGCCGCCGTCGCGGCCGTGATAGTTGTAGTCGTGGTGCACGTCCAGCACGGCTTGCACGTAGTAGTCGCCCGCCGGCAAGCGCGACCAGGGCTGCGGGAACGCGATCTCGTCGGCATCCACGTCCACCGCCTGGCCCGGTGCCAACCGGCTGACCTCGCGCGCCGCCACAGCGGTCTGCGTGGGGAAGAACGGGCTGGTATCCACCGCCTCCACCTTGCCGTCGCCGCCGTGCTCCTTCGCCCCCGCCTCGGCGTCCTTGGCGGCGATCGCGAACAGCAGCAGGCGCCCCGACTCCGGCCGTGCCACGGCGCTGCCCAGCTGCACGTGGAAGAAGCTTGGTGCCGGTGCGACCGGCGCGCTGTCGCGCGCAGGCGCGACGGCGGAAAACAGCAGCCCGCAGCCCAACAGTGCGGCGGTGAGATGACGATGGCGCATGGCAATCCCCTCGGTTGACGGTGTGGCCCCGCCCCCAACGCGGCAACGTGGCCGGTGCATGCGTCCCCTCCCGCGCGGGAGGGGACGGAACTCAGCTCTTCTTCCCGGCAGCCTTCACCGGCACCGGACGCAGGTCCTGGAAGTCGAAGCTGAAATCGGTCAGCGGCGACACCGGCTGCATGCGCATGGAGCGCACGTGGCCGTCGTCGTCCAGCGCGAAGTTGACGAAGGCGTCCGCGTCGAGCGAGCGGTCGTCCCAGCGCACGATGAAGGTATCGTGCTGCCACGGCGTCATCGTGCCGACCAGTTGCCTGGTGTGGCTGAAACGCAGGCGCAGCTTGCCGCCTTCGTCGCTGACGACGATGTCGCCGTACCATGGGTCGCGGTAGGTGCCGGCGTAGCCGGACAACGGCAGCGAGGGCTTGCTGTTCTTGTCGCGCGCGGCTTCGTGCTCGGCCCAGCTGTGGTCGGCGTCGGCCTCGCCTTTCTTCACCGCCTTGTCGTACACCGCCACCCAGTCGGTCTTGTGCGCCGGATTGAGGTAGGCGTCGAGCACCCGGTAGGTGACCGCGTTGAACGCCGCACCGGACTGCATGTTGGTCAGCACCACCACGCCGAGATGCAGCTTCGGCACCATCGTCACGCGCGTGACGAAGCCCGGCCAGCCGCCGGTGTGCCAAACCAGTTTCTGGCCCTGGTAGGTGCTGAGGAACCAGCCCTCGCCGTAGCCATAGAACTCCGGCACCAGCGGCGCCATCTCGGGAATCGGCGGCTTGCCGATCGGGATCGGCGTGAGCATCGACCACATCGCCCGGTGGCTCTTCTCGGAGAACAGCCGCTTGCCGTCCGGCAGCATGCCGCCGGCAAGCTGCACGTTCATCCACTTGGCGAGGTCGTCGACGCTGGCATAGATGCCGCCGGCGCCGGGGTCGTTGAGCCAGGCCATCGGCGGCACCGGCTTCACGTCCTTGAAGTTGTAGGGCGCGTGGCCGGTGGCCACGTCCATGCCGGGCTTCAGGTAGGTGCAGTCGATCAGCGACTCGTCCATGCCGACCGGCTTGAAGATGTGCTCGCGCACGAAGTCGGCGTAGCTCTGGCCGGAGACCTTCTCGATGACCTCCGTCGCCACCGCGAACAGGATGTTGTCGTAGGCGTAATGGGCGCGGAAGCTGTTCTTGATCGGCACCCTGGCGAGGCGCTTCACCACGTCCGCGGTGGTGTAGCTGGTCGGCGGCCAGTACAGCAGGTCGCCCGCGCCGAGGCTGAGGCCGCTGCGGTGCGCCAGCAGGTCGCGCACGCGCATCTCGTGCGTCACGTAGGGATCGCTCATGCGGAACCCGGGCAGGTAGTCGATCACCCGCGCGTCCATGTCCAGCTTGCCCTCGTCGGCCAGCATCTGCAGCGCCGCGGCGGTGAACGCCTTGGTGTTGGAGGCGATCGCGAACAGCGTGTGCGCGTCCACCTTCGCCGGCCGGCCCAGCTCGCGCACGCCGAAGCCCTTGGCCAGCACCACCTTGCCGTCCTTGACGATGGCCACCGCGATGCCCGGTACCTTGAAGGTCTTCAGGGTGTCGGCCATGTAGGCGTCGAAGTCCTGCAACTGGGCCGGCAAGGCCGCCTGCATGCCCGCGACAGGCGCAGGCACTGGCGCCGACGCGGGTGCCGCCTGCGCCGATGCCGCGCCTGCAAGGGCGAGCAACGCGGCACATACCGCCATGCGCAGGGAAAGGGGACGCTGGGACATTGCCGACTCCGGTGAGGTGAACCGGGCCACTATCGCCACAAAGCCGCGGCAAGGCCAGCGCTGGAAGTCACGCCTGCCATCCGGCAAGCTTCCCGCTTTCCGAAACGCGGATGGTACGAGCTGCATGGAATCCCTGCCCCTCTGGATGGCCCGACATGCCCTGAGCTTGTGGGGCATCGTGCTGATCCTCGCCTTGCTCGCCGGCGACCTGCTCTGGCGCCTCGCGCGCCGTGACCGGCTGGCCGCCACCGGCAAGCCCGGCTATCTCGCGCTGCGGCCGCGTACCGCCGCGGTCCTGCTGGCGCTGTTCGGCGCGCTGTTCGCCCTGCTGCTCTGGGCCGTGCGGGCACGGACCGCGCTGGTCGGCTTCGACGCCGCGCTGGCGC
>JAJZET010000230.1 GCA_021805685.1 Pseudomonadota bacterium | reverse complement strand
CGATCATGCAGCTCCGTTCCGACTGGTCCCGGCGGGAAGTCGTCGACGCCTCTGCGCTGGACTGGGTCCCGTCGCCTTCGGCCGGCGTCGAGCGCAAGATGCTTGAGCGCGATGGCGACGAGGTGGCCCGCGCTACGTCCATCGTCCGCTACGCGCCCGGCTCGCGCTTCGACAACCACGTGCACACGCTGGGCGAGGAGCTGTTCGTGCTGGATGGCGAGTTCTGCGACGAAACCGGTCGCTACGGCCCTGGCAGCTACATCCGCAACCCGCCCGGCTCCTCGCATGCGCCGTGGTCGGACACGGGCTGCGTGCTGTTCGTGAAGTTGCGCTACTTCGACCAGGACGACCTTGCCCGCGTGGTGGTGCACACGCGCGAGGAGCCGTGGTTCCCCGGCCTGGTACCGGGCCTGTCGGTGATGCCGCTGCACGATTTCCGCACCGCGCACACCGCGCTGGTGCGCTGGGCGCCGAACACCTACTTCAATCCGCACCGTCACTACGGCGGCGAGGAGATCTTGGTGGTGGCGGGCACGTTCGAGGACGAGCACGGCCGCTATCCGGTCGGCAGCTGGATCCGCAGCCCGCACCTGAGCCAGCACAAGCCCTTCAGCCGCGAGGGCTGCACCATCCTGGTGAAGACCGGGCACTTGATCACCGACGCCGAGGCCGCCGCGTGAACGCCGTGGTCGTCTCCACCGCGACGCGGGTGATGGACGTGGCCGAGGCGCTGATCCAGCAGCGCGGCTACGGCGGCTTCTCGTTCGACGACCTAGCGCAGGCCGTAGGCATCCGCAAGCCCAGCGTCCATCACCACTTCCGCACCAAGGCCGACCTGGTTGCCGCGCTCGCTCATCGCTACACCGAGCGCTTCGAGTCTGCGCTGGCCGCCATCGACGTGGCCCGGCGCGATCCCATGGCGCGCCTGAAGGCCTATGTCCGGCTGTTCGCCACCACCTACGCGCAGGACGGCCGCCTGTGCGTCTGCGGCATGCTCGGCGCCGAGGTCGACGCCCTGCCGGGTGAGGTCGCCGATGCGGTCGCCGGCTTTTTCCGGCTCAACCTCGACTGGCTTGCCGCAGCGTTCCGCGACGCCCAGCAGGGCGGGCAGGTGACCGCCGCGCAACGTGCGGAGCCCCTCGCCGAGCTGATGCTGTCGGCGCTGGAGGGCGCGATGGTGGTGGGGCGGGGGAGCCGCTCCGGTGCGGGCCCCGCAGCGGTGGGCAAACACCTGCTGGCCAGCCTCGCCCCATAAATCCTTACGCCTGCCAGGCTTGGGTACGTGGCGTTTTCGCCGAAGATCGTCTTCGCGCCAGACCCGTGAAACAGGCGAGTATGGAGTCCCCCGAAGCCTTCGCAAGCCCGATCGCTGCCCCCGTCGTCATCGTTACGCCGAAGCCCTACCATCTGCACATGTCCGAACCCTCCGAACTGAAATTCCGCGCTGCGGCCACCGCCGACATTCCGGCTATCGTTGCCCTGGTCGAATCCGCTTATCGCGGCGACTCCGGTAGGCGCGGCTGGACCACCGAGTCCGACCTGCTCGACGGCCAGCGTACCGATGCCATGGGCGTAGCCGCGTTGCTGGACCAACCGCACGGCATGATCCTGTTGGCCGAGCGCAGCGGCGCGCTGCTGGCCAGTTGTCATGTCGAGCGCCAGGGCGACTTCGGCTATTTCGGCATGTTCGCGGTCGATCCGTTGCGGCAGGGCGATGGCCTCGGCAAGGCCGTGCTGGCCGAAGCCGAACGCGTCGCGCGTGACGATTGGGGTTGCCGTGCGATGCACATGACGGTGATCGTGCAGCGCGCGGAGCTGATCGCGTTCTACGAGCGTCGCGGCTATCGCCGTACCGGCGAGTTTCAGCCCTTTCCCTACGGCGATGAGCGCTTCGGCATTCCGCGTCGCGACGACCTGCGCTTCGAGGTGCTGCGCAAGGAGTTCGCATGAGTCTGGCGAACGAAGGTTGGGTACGCGTGGGCGCGCGCAGCGATCTGCTGCCCGGCGAGTTCAAGGTGGTATTCGACGGCGACACGCCGATCGCCGTGTACAACGTCGACGGCGACCTCTACGCCATCGAGGACGTGTGCACGCACGACGGCGGCGATCTGGCTGGCGGCGAGGTGCATGGTTTCGAAGTGGAATGTCCGCGCCACGGCGCGCGTTTCGACCTGCGCAGCGGGGCAGTGACCTGTCCGCCGGCTTACGAACCGGTTGCGTGTTTCCCGGTGCGCGAGGAAGACGGTGCGATCTGGACCCGCGATGACCGTTGATGGCCAACGCCTCGCCATGGTGCGAGGCCGGAGGAGATGACGATGAGGCATTCCTGGCGCGTGGTGCTGGCTTTCGTGCTCCTGTGGTTGCTGTACCAGGCCGCCGAGGGGCTGGGCATGCGATGGCTGCACAATACCTCGGTGCGCGACGTGCTGATGACGGCCAGCGTGTTGGTGGCGTGGCCGCTATCGCGTTGGCTGGGTTGGCGCGGTTTTGGCGCGTACGCGCTGAATGGCGATGGATGGTGGCGGTGGCTGCCGGGGTGCCTGCTGCTGGCGGTGCTGGCGAAGTTCGCCGCGGCATGGGCTGGGTTGCGGCTTGGCGTGTACGTGGCAGACGCGCAGGCGGCCGTGGTTCTGCCGGCCGACTTGATGGCGGCCCTGCCGATGTTGCTGCTGGTTACCTTCGTGCCGTCGTTGGCCGAGGACATCCTCACGCGCGGTTACTGGTACCGCGCCGCCGGCATCCGCTGGCGCAGCGGCGCGTTGTTCGTACTGGTTTCCGCAGGTATCTTCGTGCTCAACCACATCTATCGCCTCGGTAACGGCCTGCAGGAGTGGCTGCTGCTGTTCGCCTTTGGACTGCCTTACGCGACGGCGCTATGGCGAAGTGGCAGCCTATGGGCGGCGTTGGGGCTGCACTGGGGCTGGAATCTGGGCAATGGCCTGCAGGCGTCGCTGATGCCGGTGGAGCTGCGCAGTGCGCATGCCGGCGCCTTGCTGTCGATTGCCGCGCACCTGGCGATGCTGGCCGTCGTGCTGTTGGCGACCCGGCGTGCTTCAAAAGTGATAGACGTAGGCCAGTGACTCGGTGAGCTGGTTGCGCGAACCGTAGCGGCTCACCAGCGGGCTGTCGGCGGCCTGGCCGAGCAGGAAGCCGTACTCCACCGAGGCCACCAGGCCGGTGTGCTTGCTGGTCGGCAGGAACAGGTCGTATTCCAGCGTAGCGAGCTCGCTGCCCGCGCCCGGCTCCCACGCCGGCACGCCCAGTGCCTGCGCCGAGGCGGGTGCCACGCCGAAGAAGCGCCGCATCGCCGCATCGTTCATCGACTGCCAGCGCAGCTCCAGCGAATGCTCCAGCAGGCCGAGCCTGGGCGGATCCCATTCGGCATAGAACTGCAGGTAGGCGCCGGCGCCATTGACGTCGTGGCTGAGACGCATGCCCGCATCGAATTGCTGGCCGGCATCCCATTCGAGGTAGCCACCGCCCGTGGCGCGGGCGGTCAGGGTGGGAACCTTGCCGGCCAGCTGGCCGAGGTCGTCGTGTTCGCGACCCCACTGGAAGTCGCCGTACAGGCCGCCGTGCATGTGCGCCCCGCGGATCAGGTCGTACTGCAGGCCGTCCTCAGTGGACAGGCTGAAACCTTGCTGTGGCAACTCGATGTCCACGAACGGAATGGGATCGCTGCGATAGCTACGCGACCCGGCCCAGCCTGGCATGTGCTGCATGCCGGCGCCGATCGCCACCGACGCCCCGTTGCCGGGGTCGGCGACGGCGCCGAACGGCAGCGACAGGCACGACAAGGCGAATAAAAGACAGGGACGGGCGATGGGCATGGGCGGCCAGGGCAGTGGACAGAGCCACCATAACGGGTGTCCGCGCAACCGGTTGTCAGCGGCGATGCGCGCCGCTCAGCAGCGGTTTGGCCGCCGCTGGCGACCGGTCGGACGGCTCGTGCCGCCATGGCGGCGCCACTCGCCGCATGCCACGGCGCCAGCACACGCGGCGCAGCGCACGAGGGGGAAAGGGCGCCGAAAGGCAGCTTGTCCAACATGCGATGCATGACCTTTGCGAGTGCGCTACTGATGCCCGTTTCTGGCTGGACCATCCTGTGCGATTTCGACGGCACGATCTCCGTCGAGGACGTGATCGACTCGCTGCTCGACCGTTTCGGCCGTCCCGGCTGGGAAGTGCTGGAGCAGGACTGGCGCGCCGGCCGCATCGGCTCGCGCGAGTGCATGTCGGGCCAGGTCGGATTGCTGCAGATGACGCGCGACGAGCTGGACGAGCACCTGCGCGAGCTGTGGATCGACCACGCCTTCCCGGGCTTCGTGGCCAAAGCGCGCGAGCTCGGCGTGCCGATCCGCATCGTCAGCGACGGCCTCGACTACGCGATCCACCAGATCCTCGGCCGCTACGGCCTGGACGACCTGCCGCTGGCTGCCAACCACCTGGCGCCGGCCACGCCGCCGAAGCAGTGGCAGCTCACCTCGCCGTTCCAGGCGGAGGGCTGCCGTAGCGGAACCTGCAAGTGCGCCTGCGTGGCGCAGGCGCGCACCACGGGCGCGAAGACCCTGCTGATCGGCGACGGCGCCTCGGATTTCTGCGCGGCCGACCGCGTGGACTTCGTGTTCGCCAAGCATCGCCTGATCGAGCATTGCCGCGCGGCCGGCATCCCGTACGTGCCGATCACCGGCTTCGAGGACGCGCTGGAATTCCTGCCGCGCCTGCTCGACGGCACCCTCGCGCGGCACGCGCACCATCACGAGACGAGCGCGGCCTGACCCGCCCGCTTCACCGCATTCCCGAAACCGTCCCCGGAACCCGACCCATGATCATCGACAAGAACGCCGTCGGTTTCATCGACGACGCGCAACTGCTCGCCGACGAGGCCAAGTACAGCTCCTTCGGCGATACCGTGCATTACGTGGACCCGCCGAAGATCTTCCGCCACGGCGAAGGCAGCTACATGTACGACACCGCCGGCACGCCGTTCCTCGACCTGCAGATGTGGTACTCGGCGGTCAACTTCGGCTACGGCAACAAGCGCCTCAACGACGCGCTCAAGAAGCAGATCGACGTGCTGCCGCAGGTGGCCAGCCAGTACCTGCACCAGACCCGCATCGAGCTGGCCAAGACCATCGCGCTGGATGCCAAGAGGAAGTTCGGCCTCGACGGCCGCGTGCACTTCAACGTGGGCGGTGCGCAGGCGATCGAGGATTCGCTCAAGCTGGTGCGTAACTTCAAGAACGGCAAGAGCCTGATGTTCGCCTTCGAGGGCGGCTACCACGGCCGCACGCTGGGCGCCTCGTCGATCACCTCCAGCTACCGCTACCGCCGCCGCTTCGGCCACTTCGGCGAGCGCGCGATGTTCCTGCCGTTCCCGTATCCGTTCCGCCGCCCCAAGGGGATGACCGCGGAAGAGTATTCGGACAGCTGCGTACGCCAGTTCGAGCGCCTGTTCGAGACCGAATACAACGGCGTGTGGGACCCCAAGACCAACCAGTGCGAATACGCCGCGTTCTACGTCGAGCCGATCCAGGGTACCGGTGGCTACGTCGTCCCGCCGATGGGCTTCTTCAAGGGCTTGAAGAAGGTGCTCGACCAGTACGGCATCCTGATGGTGTCCGACGAGATCCAGATGGGCTTCTGGCGCACCGGCAAGCTGTGGTCGATCGAGAACTTCGGCGTGACGCCGGACATCGTGGTGTTCGGCAAGGCGCTCACCAACGGCCTCAATCCGCTGTCCGGCCTGTGGGCACGCGAGGAGCTGATCAACCCGACCATTTTCCCGCCGGGCTCCACCCACTCCACGTTCAACTCCAACCCGCTGGGTACCTCGCTGGGCCTGGAAGTGATCAAGATGGGCTACGAGCTGGACTACGAGACCAGCGTGCCGAAGAAGGGCGCGCATTTCCTCGAAGGCCTGCGCGAGTTGCAGAAGAAGCACAAGGAAATCGGCGACGTCGACGGCCTTGGCCTGGCGCTGCGCGCCGAGATCTGCACCGACGACGGCTTCACCCCGAACAAGGCGCTGCTCGACAAGATGGTCGACATCGGCCTGGCAGGCGACCTGGAACACAACGGCAAGAAGATCGGCCTCGTGCTCGACGTCGGCGGCTGGTACAAGAACGTGATCACCTTCGCGCCCTCGCTGGACATCACGCACGAGGAAATCGACCTGGCGATCAGCCTGCTCGACCAGTTGCTGACCAGGGCCAAGAAGGGCTGACAGGGTCGCCGCGGCCGGCCCGGAGTCTCTCCGGGTTGGATCGCGGCGCCTGTATCGCGGCGCGGTCATGTCTTCCCGATTGCACGGCATCCGCATCGCGGGCTT
>JAJZET010000202.1 GCA_021805685.1 Pseudomonadota bacterium | reverse complement strand
GCCCAGCAGTGCACGGGCGAATGTGGTCTTGCCTGCGCCAAGGTCGCCATGCAGGTAGATCACCATGCCGCCGCCGGACAGCGCCGCCGCGACGCGGCGGCCCAGCGCATCGGTGGCGGCCTCGTCGGCCAGTGCCCAGAACGGTCCCGTCATGCGTCGATTCCATTGCCCAGGGCGCGCAGCGGCGCCAATAGATCGGTGGCGAGCAGACCACGTTCGCCCTGTCGCGAGGCCGCATCGCCGGCACGCGCATGCAGGCCGACGGCGAGGCACGCCGCCTGCCAGGCAGCGCAGCCCTGCGCCAGCAATGCCGCGACGATGCCGGTGAGCAGGTCGCCCATGCCGCCCGTCGCCATGCCCGGGTTGCCCCACGGACAGATGTCCAGACGTCCATCCGGATCGGCGATCAGGCTGCCCGAGCCTTTCAGCACTGCCACGGCGTGGAAGCGTTCCGCCAGTGCACGGACGGCCGCGAAGCGATCCGCCTCCACCTCCTCGACCGTGCAGCCGAGCAGGCGCGCCGCTTCGCCCGGATGCGGCGTCAGCACCGCAGGCTGCACGAAGCGGCGCGGCTCGCGCGCGAACAGATTGAGCCCATCCGCATCCAGCACCAGCGGCTTGCCACTGTCCAGCGCGGTGAGCCACAGCGCATGGCCCCAGGCGCCTTGCCCCAGACCCGGCCCGACCGCCAGTACGGTTGCCCGCGCCAGCAGCGGTTCCAGCGCCTGCGGGCCGTCCACGCCATGCGCCATCAGTTCCGGCCGCGCGGCGTTCAGGGCGGGCAGGTGCTCCACGCGCGTGGCCACGCTGACCAGCCCGGCGCCGGCGCGCAGCGCGGCCTCGCCGCACAGCCGGATGGCGCCAGCCATGCCGTGCTCGCCGCCGAGCGCCAGCACGTGGCCATTGCTGCCTTTGTGCGCGTCGCGCGAACGCGGCGGCAACTGCGCGGCAACCAGCAGGCGGGCGTCGGGCGTCACGTCCTGCCACAGCGCATCGGGCAGGCCCAGCGAGTCGAGTTCCAGCGCCCCCACGTGGTCGGCGGCGTGCCCGGTATGCAGGCCGCGCTTGGCGGCTATGAGGC
Source organism: Pseudomonadota bacterium (assembly GCA_021805685.1). GTDB lineage: Bacteria > Pseudomonadota > Gammaproteobacteria > Xanthomonadales > Rhodanobacteraceae > Rhodanobacter_A. The sequence continues at coordinate 5,271 of JAJZET010000202.1, read as the reverse complement.
TCACGGTGACCGTGGCACGAATCGCCGCGCCCGGCACCCGACCGGTGTCGGCATCCAGCCCGGAAGGAACGTCCAGCGCCAGCACCGGCGTGCCGCTGGCGTGGATCGCCTCGATCAGCGACGCCGCGGGCGCCTCCGGCGCGCGACGCAGGCCGGTTCCGTACAGCGCATCGACGTGGACATCGACCTCGGGCAGGGCCTGACCCGGCTGCCAGGGACGCACCACACCCCCGCCATCCTTCCACGCCTGCCGTGCCAGGCCGGCATCGCCGCTGGACGCATCGGCCAGCGCCAATACGTCGACGTGCAGGCCGGCCTCGCGGGCCAGTGCCGCCAGCAGGAAGCCGTCGCCGCCGTTGTTGCCTGGGCCGCAATGCACCGCGATACGGTACGCCTGCGGCCAGTGCCGGCGCAGACTGGCCAGCGCTGCCCATGCCGCGCGCCGCATCAGCTCGAAACCCGGTACGCCCCATTCCTCGATCGCCCGTCGATCCAGTTCGCGCACCTGCGCGACGGTATAGAGCTGATGGCTGTGCGGGCGATCGGACATGCGCGGATTATAGGCATGCGGCAAGCGCCGCCCGCCTACAATGCGCGCATGTCTGCCAGCACCGCCATCGATTACGCCACCCTCGCAAGCGACATCAAGCGTTGGGCGCGCGAACTGGGATTCGCCGAGGCCGGCATCAGCGGCGTGGCGCTGGCTGACGACGAGCAGCACTTGCAGCGCTGGCTGGCCGATGGCCACCACGGCGAGATGGACTACATGGCGCGCCACGGCGCAAAGCGCGCCCGCCCGGCCGAACTGGAGCCGGGGACGCAGCGGGTGATTTCCGTGCGCATGGACTACGTGCCGCCGGGCACGCGCGGCGCCTGGGAAGTGATCCGTGATGGCGAGGCCGGCTACGTGGCTCGCTACGCGCTGGGACGCGACTACCACAAGCTGATGCGCCACCGCCTGCAGAAGCTGGCCGAACGCATCCACGGCGTGGTCGGCGACTTCGGCTACCGCGCCTACGTCGACTCCGCGCCGGTGCTGGAAAAGGCACTGGCGCGCAATGCCGGACTGGGCTGGATCGGCAAGCACACCGTGCTGATCAACCGCCGCGCCGGCTCGTACTTCTTCCTCGGCGAGCTGTACACCGACCTGCCGTTGCCGGTGGACGAGCCGGCCAGTGCGCACTGCGGCAGTTGCTCGCGCTGCATCGAGGTCTGTCCGACGCAGGCGATCCTCGCGCCATACAAGCTCGATGCACGGCGCTGCATCTCCTACCTCACCATCGAGCTCAAGGGCCCGATCCCCGAGGAACTGCGCGCGCCGATCGGCAACCGCATCTTCGGCTGCGACGACTGCCAGCTGGTCTGCCCCTGGAACAAGTTCGCGCAGGAGGCGACCGAACCGGATTTCGCCCCACGCCACAGCCTCGACGGTGCGAAGCTGGTCGAACTGTTCGCGTGGAGCGAGCAGGAATTCCTGCAGCGCACCGAAGGCATGGCGATCCGCCGCACCGGCTACGAAGGCTGGCTGCGCAACATCGCGGTGGCGCTGGGCAACGCGCCGAAGTCGGCGGCGGCGCGCGAGGCGCTCAACGCCCGCGCCGGCCATTCCTCGCCCGTGGTGCGCGAGCACGTGGCCTGGGCGCTGGCGCGGCAGGGCCGCTGAGCGTCATCCCTGCGTGTCGGGAATGCCGAACACCTGCCGCAGGTAGGTGACGTAGGCCGCGTCCTCGCACATGTTCTTGCCCGGCGAGTCGCTGAGCTTGGCCACCGGCTGGCCGTTGCAGCGGATCATCTTGATCACGATGTTGAGCGGCGTCGGCCCGGTGTCGTTGCTGAGGTTGGTGCCCACGCCGAAGGCCAGCAGGCAGCGTCCGCGGAAGTGCTCGTAGAGCTGCATCACCTTGGGAATGTCCAGCCCGTCGCTGAACACCAGCACCTTGCTGCGCGGATCGACACGATTGGCGCGGTAGTGCGCCAGCATGCGCTCACCCCAGTCGAACGGGTCGCCGGAGTCATGCCGCGCGCCGTCGAACAGCTTGCAGAAATACATGTCGAAGTCGCGCAGGAAGGCGTCCAGCCCGTACACGTCGGACAGGGCGATGCCGAGGTCGCCACGGTATTCCTTGGCCCAGGCTTCCAGCGCGGCCACCTGCGAATCGCGCAGGCGCGGACCCAGCGCCTGGTGCGCCTGCAGGTACTCGTGCGCCAGCGTGCCCAGTGGCGTGAGGCCGAGCCGCCTGGCGAACCACACGTTGCTGGTGCCGGCGAGCTGCGCGCCCAGGCCGTCGCGCAGGGCGACCAGCACCTCCTCGTGCCAGCGCCTGGAGAAGCGCCGGCGCGTGCCGTAGTCGGCGATGCGGCATTGCTCGTAGCCGGGCGTACCGTGCAGCAGTGCGATCTTCGCCTTTAGCCGGCGACGGCCCTCGGCAAGGTCGTGGCCCGGCTGCGTGTTGCGGAAATACACCTCGTTGACGATGGCCAGCAGCGGCACCTCGAACAGAATGGTGTGCAGCCACGGCCCCTTGATGCGGATCTCGATCTCGCCGTTGCCCGCTTCCACCGGCGCGATCGTCACGTATTTCGCGTTGAGCTGGAACAGGCCCAGGAAATCCACGAAGTCGCTCTTGATGAAGCGCATCGCGCGCAGGTAGTCGAGCTCCTCCGCACTGAAGCGAAGCTCGCACAGTGCCGCCAGCTCGGTGCGGATCTCGTCGATGTAAGGCGCCAGTTCGATGCCCGGGTTGCGACACTTGAAGCGATACTCGACCTGCGCGGCCGGGTAGTGATGCAGCACCACCTGCATCATCGAGAACTTGTAGAGGTCGGTATCCAGCAACGATTCGATGATCATGAACAGGCTCTTGCGCGCAGCCGGCGCCGAATGCGCGATTATCCATGCCGTCGGCGAATCGCGGGCATAAAAAATCCCGGTAGCCAGGGGAGTAGCTACCGGGATTCGTCAGGTCGGCGCGTCAAGAGGGGAGAGAGGGGCCGACCCCTCGACGGCGCGATGCTTTGCTCCGTCTCCTTTCGCCTCACGGCGATACGTGTGCTTAGTGTAGTCGATCCGGGGGAAGTTCAAGCCAAGAAGCGGTTGCGGTTCAGTTTTCAGCAAGCCGCGGCAAAGGCGGCGACGGCATGACGCGCGTCAAGGAATCAACACGCGTGGGGTCGAGGAGTGGATCAATCGCAGGGCACACCTGGATGGGCATTGGGCGCGGCGATGAAGATTCCGCACGGCGCAGACCGTTTCATCGGCCCAGATGGCGCATGCGAGGATGGCGGCCGTCCGCCGCCATCCTACGGAGCCCGCATGAAACCGCTGCTTGCCGCCTGCCTGCTCTGGCTGTGCCTGCCGTTCGTCGCCCATGCCGGCGGGCTGCGCATCGACGCCGGCCACGGCACGCAACGCTGGAGCGGCACGCAACTGCTGGCCCGTGCCGATGTACGCGAGGTTTCCATTCCGGCCGACGTCGCCTACGGCCGGGCCATGCATTACCGCGCGGTGCCCCTGCGGGCGCTGCTGCCGGGACTGGCGGCGGGCGAGCACCTGCAATTCGTGGCGCGCGACGGCTTCGTGGCCGAGATGCCTGCCGAAGCGCTGCTCAATCGGCAGGGCGCGCAGGCCTGGCTGGCGGTGGAAGACCCCGCCCGGCCCTGGCCGGCGCTGGTCGGAAAAGCCGCCAGCGCCGGCCCGTTCTACCTGGTGTGGACGAACCCGCAGGCTGCACGCATCGGCCCCGAGCAGTGGCCCTACCAGTTGGCCGCGATCCGCGTGCTCGCGGGTGCGGACGCGCGCTTCCCGGCGATCGTGCCGCAAGCCGGCGCTGTCGCCGACGTGCGCCACGGCTTCGAGGTGTTCAAGCGCACCTGCTTCGCCTGCCACACCATGAACGGTGAAGGCGACGCGAGGCTGGGGCCGGATCTCAACCTGCCCTACAACCCGACCGAATACCTGCGCGCCGACCTGCTGCGCGGCTTCATCCGCAATCCGCAGTCGCTGCATCGCTGGCCCGAGGCGAAGATGCACGGCTTTCCCACGCAGGACTCACTCAGCGACGCCGATCTCGATGCGGTGCTGGCCTACCTGCGCTACATGGCAAAGCACAAAGCGGCGCATTGAAAATTGAAGAGTGCAGCCATGGATGGCTGCCCGTTTGATTCCCGCGATCAGGGATGATCGCAAAGATTATGAAGGGTGCGGCCATGGACAGCCGCCCGTTTGATTCCCGCGATCAGGGATGATCGCGAAGATCATGAAGAGTGCGGCCATGAATGGCAGCCCATTTGATGCTTGTGATCACGGACGATCGCAAAGATCATCGCAACAAACCCTGCAGTGCGGCGTCGCGTTTCGCCTTCGGCTCGCGCGCCAGCGCCCGTACCCGTGCGTAGAACGCCGGCCATTGCCCCCCGCTCTCGCGGAACAGCGCGGCGAACGCTGGCGTCCACTGGTCGTACAGGCCGAACGGCAGCAGGCGCGCATTGTTGATCGGCCTGGCCACCCAGGCGTCGTAGCGGTGGTCGCCTGGAAAATGCGCATCGCGCCAGGCGGCGTAACGCCGGCGGAACGCAGCGATCTCGCGCTGCTTGCCTGCTTCCATCGCTTCGGCGTCCGCACCGCTGGCGTATAGCGCCTTCAGGCGCTCGCGCAGATCCAGCACCAGCCTGGTGAAACCGTCGTCCATCGCCTGGGCGTGACCGTCATCCGGCGGCAGGCCGCGCGAAGCGCGCCATTCGCGCAGGCCCTCGGTCTGCACGAAGGTGGCGAAGGATTCGTTGAACGCGGTGTCGCCCTTGGCGTAGATCAACTGGTGCGCCAGCTCGTGGAAGATCGTGCCGGCCAGCTCGTCGTCATCCCAACCCAACATGCTGGAGAGGACGGGATCGGCGAACCAGCCCAGCGTGGAATACGCCGGCACGCCGCCTACCCACACGTCGTCGCCCCGGCGCTGCATGCGCGCCGCGTCAGCCTCGGCCGCGGCTTTGCGGAACCAGCCGCGATAGGCCACGCAGCCGGCAATCGGAAAGCAGTGGCGCACGGCCTGCACCGAATAGCGTGGCGTGGCGAACACGTTCCACACCACGTACGGCCGGGGCAAGGCCACGTAGGTGGTATAGCTGCGGTTGTCGGGCAGGTCGAGCTGGCGGCTGGCGAACTCGCGCGCGGCCAGCGCCTGCGACAGGCGCGCGGCGAGCTTGGGTTCGGTGGACGGGTCGCGCAGCAGCTTGCGTACCGGTTGCCGCCGCAGCACCAGCTCGCCCTGCCCG
>JAJZET010000117.1 GCA_021805685.1 Pseudomonadota bacterium | reverse complement strand
CCTTGTTCACCGCTTCGAGAATGGTGTCCAGTGCCTCGATGTTGGAGCGCAGGTTCGGCGCGAAGCCGCCCTCGTCGCCTACCGCGGTGTTCAGGCCCTTGCCCTTCAGCACGCCCTTCAGCGCGTGGAAGATCTCCGCGCCGGCGCGCAGCGCCTCGGCGAAGCTGGGTACGCCCACCGGCAGCACCATGAACTCCTGCACGTCGACGTTGTTGTCGGCATGCGCGCCGCCGTTGATGATGTTCATCATCGGTACCGGCAGCGCGCCGGGCTTGCCGGTGGTGCCGTTGATCTCAGCGAGGTACTGCCACAGCGCCTGCTTGCGCTGCGCCGCCACCGCATGCGCGGCGGCCATCGACACGCCGAGCAGCGCGTTGGCGCCCAGCTTGCCCTTGTTCGGGGTGCCGTCGAGGTCGATCAGCTTCGCGTCCAGGCCGCCCTGGTTGGCCGCGTCAAAGCCCTTCAGTTCGCTGGCGATGGTGTTGTTGACGTTGGCCACCGCGTGCTTGACGCCCTTGCCGCCGTAGCGCGCCTTGTCGCCGTCGCGCAGTTCCACCGCCTCGCGCGTGCCGGTGCTGGCGCCGCTGGGCACCGCGGCACGACCGAAACCGCCGCCCGCCAGGGTGACCTCGGCCTCCAGCGTGGGGTTGCCGCGCGAGTCGAGAATTTCACGGGCGTGGATGCGGGTGATGTCGGTACTCATGCGGCGGCATTCCTTCAGTAGTGGGGAGGGGCAACGCGGGGTCTACAGAGTGTTTTCGAGGAAACCGTGGCGCTTGGTCACGGCATCCAGTTCCAGCAGGGTTTCCAGCAGCGCTTCCATCTTGTCCAGCGGCCACGCATTGGGGCCATCGCTGAGCGCCCTGGACGGATCGGGGTGGGTCTCCGCGAACAGTCCGGCCACGCCAGCCGCCACCGCGGCGCGTGCCAGCACCGGCACGAACTCGCGCTGCCCGCCGGAGCTGGTGCCCTGCCCGCCCGGCAGTTGCACCGAGTGGGTGGCGTCGAACACCACCGGGCAGCCGGTGTCGCGCATCGCGCTGAGGCTGCGCATGTCCGAGACGAGGTTGTTGTAGCCGAAGCTGGCGCCGCGCTCGCAGACCATGATGGCGTCGTTGCCGACGGCCCTGGCCTTGTCGACCACGTTCTTCATGTCCCACGGCGCCAGGAACTGGCCCTTCTTGATGTTCACCGGCTTGCCGGCGCGCGCCACGGCCTGGATGAAGTCAGTCTGGCGGCACAGGAAGGCCGGCGTTTGCAGCACGTCCACCACCGCGGCGACCTCGCCGAACGGGGTGTATTCGTGCACGTCGGTGAGCACCGGCACGCCGATCTGGCGCTTCACCTCGCCCAGGATGCGCAGGCCCTCTTCCATGCCCGGGCCGCGGAAGCTGGTGCCGGAAGAACGGTTGGCCTTGTCGAAGCTGGACTTGAAAATGAAATTCACGCCAAGCCGGCCGGTGATCTCCTTGAGTGTGCCGGCGGTGTCGAGCTGCAGCTGCTCGGACTCCACCACGCAGGGACCGGCGATCAGGAACAGCGGCCGGTCGAGTCCGACCTCGAATCCGCAGAGCTTCATGCCGCGGCTCCGTGCGCCAGCTTCTGCCCGTCGCGCACGGCCTTGTACTCGCGCGCGGCGTGTACGAAGCCGATGAACAGCGGATGGCCGTCGCGCGGCGTGGAGGTGAATTCCGGATGCGCCTGGCAACCGAGGAACCACGGATGCTTCTGCTGTGGCAGCTCGACGATCTCCACCAGCAGGTCGTCCATCGACTTGCCGGAGATCACCAGGCCCAGATCCTCGAAGCTCTGGCGATAGCGGTTGTTGAACTCGTAGCGATGGCGATGGCGCTCGCGCACCACGTCCTGGCCATACATTTCGCGCGCCAGCGTGCCGGCCTTGAGCCGGCACTCCTGCGCGCCGAGGCGCATGGTACCGCCGAGATCCGAGCGCTCGCTGCGCTGTTCGACTTCGCCGGCGGCCGTCGTCCACTCGGTGATCAGCGCGATCACCGGATTCGGCGTGTTGCGGTCGTTCTCGCTGGAATCGGCATCGGCCAACCCGGCCACATGGCGGGCGAAATCCACCACCGCCGCATGCATCCCGTAGCAGATGCCGAAATACGGCACGCCGTGTTCACGCGCGTACCTGGCGGCCATGATCTTGCCTTCGAAGCCGCGCTTGCCGAACCCACCGGGCACCAGGATCGCGTCGACGCCGCCGAGCACCTTGGCGGCGCCTTCGGCCTCGACCTGCTCGGAATCGATCCACTGCAGGTTCACGCGCGTCTGCTGCTTGATGCCGCCGTGGCGCAATGCCTCGCCCAGCGACTTGTAGGCGTCCTTGTGCTCCACGTACTTGCCGACGATGGCCACGGTGACCTCGTCTTTCGGGTGCACCACGGCGTCCACCGTGCGCTGCCAGCCGGACAGGTCGGCCGGCTTTGCATCGAGGCCCAGCCGCTTCACCACGATCTCGTCCAGGCCCTGCTGGTGCAGCCACAGCGGCGTCTTGTAGATCACGTCTACGTCCACCGCGCTGATCACCGCGTTCTCGGGCACGTTGGTGAACAGCGCGATCTTGCGGCGCTCGCCCTCGGGCAACGGCTGCTCGCTGCGGCACAGCAGGATGTCCGGCTGGATGCCGATCGAGCGCAGCTCCTTCACCGAGTGCTGGGTGGGCTTGGTCTTGATCTCGCCGGCGGCCTTGATGAACGGCACCAGGGTGAGATGCATGAACAGGCACTTCTCCGGGCCGTGCTCGATACGCAACTGACGGATGGCCTCCAGGAACGGCAGCGACTCGATGTCGCCCACCGTGCCGCCGATCTCCACCAGCGCCACGTCGAAGCCGCGGGTGGCCTCGTGGATGCAATGCTTGATCTCGTCGGTGATGTGCGGGATCACCTGCACCGTGGCGCCCAGGTAGTCGCCGCGGCGCTCCTTGCGGATCACCGACTCGTAGATCTTGCCAGTGGTGATCGAGTTCTTGCCGGTCAGGCGGGTGTGGACGAAGCGCTCGTAGTGGCCCAGGTCCAGGTCGGTCTCCGCACCGTCGTCGGTGACGTAGACCTCGCCGTGCTGGAAGGGGCTCATCGTGCCTGGATCCACGTTGATGTAGGGATCCAGCTTCATCATGGTGACCGAGAGGCCACGCGCTTCCAGGATGGAAGCCAGCGACGCCGCGGCGATGCCCTTGCCAAGCGAGGACACCACACCGCCGGTGACGAAAATCAGGGGGGTCATGGGATGCAGCCGTGCTGGAAAGGCACATTTTAGCGGCAGACGGCCTTCACCGCGAGATGCCGGCGCGGGAAGATTCATCGGGAATTGCGATTGCCTACATCGGCCCCGCTCCTGCCGCCCCGCTCCTGCCGCGCGATCAGCCGGCAGCAAAGCCCCGGTGGCGGTGCGTCGCCTCGCTCAATCGGCAACGCCCAGCGCGAAACCGCAACCGTTGGCCAGTTCCATGAAGCCCGGGAACGAGGTCGCTACGTGGCGGCAGTCGTTGATGCGCACCGGCTCCTGCGCCACCAGTCCGGCCACCGCGAAGCTCATCGCGATGCGGTGGTCGGTGAGGCTTTCCACCGTGCCGCCGGCGAGCGTGCCGCCGTGGATGGTCGCGCCGTCCGGTGTTTCGTCCACCTGGATGCCCAGCGCACGGAGGCCCGTGGCCATCGTGGCAAGGCGGTCGGATTCCTTCACGCGCAACTCGGCGGCACCGCGGATGACGGTGTTGCCCCTGGCTGCGGCCGCGGCGACGAACAGCGCCGGGAACTCGTCGATCATGTCGGGCACCAGCGTTTCGGGCAGCTCGACGCCGCGCAGCGGCGCGTAACGCACCACCAGGTCGCCCACCGGCTCGCCGCCGCTGGTCTTTTCGTTCTCGACGCGGATGTCGGCGCCCATCAGCCGCAAGGCTTCGAGCAGGCCGGTGCGGCGCGGGTTGAGGCCCACCGCCGGCAGGCGCAGTTCGGAGCCGGGCACGATGCTCGCGGCGACGAGAAAGAACGCCGCCGAGGAGAAATCCGCCGGCACGTCCACGCCGGTGGCGTGCAGCACGTGTCCGCCGGAAAGCCTGGCGCGACCGGGTTCGAACGCGATCGGCCAGCCGAAGGCGGCCAGCATGCGCTCGGTGTAATCGCGGGTGGGATGCGGCTCGATCACCTCGGTCTCGCCCTCCGCATACAGGCCCGCCAACAGCAGCGCGGACTTCACCTGCGCACTGGCCACCGGCAACTCGTAGCGGATGCCGTGCAGGCGCTGGCCGCCATGGATCACCAGCGGCGGCAGGCCGTCGCGGGTGTCGATACGCGCCCCCATTGCGGTCAGCGGATCGGTGACGCGGCGCATCGGCCGCTTTGACAGCGAGGCGTCGCCGATCAGGGTGCTGTCGAACGCCTGCCCCGCCAGCAGGCCGGCCAGCAGGCGCATGCCGGTGCCGGCATTGCCGCAGTCCAACGGATCGTCGCTTGCGCGCAGGCCGTGCAGGCCCGCGCCGTGCACCACGCGCTCGCCGTCGGCAGGCGCATCGATGCGCACGCCGAGCTGCTGCAACACGGCAGCAGTGGCGCGGGTGTCCTCGCCTTCGAGGAAGCCACGGATGTGCGAGGCGCCGTCGGCCAGCGCGGCGAACATCAGCGCGCGATGCGAGACGGACTTGTCGCCCGGCACGCCCACGCTGCCCCGCAGCGGGCCGGCCGGGCCGCTGCGCCAGTCCATGCGCCCGCTCATGGCAAGGCCACCGGGTAGGAGCCGAGCACGCGCAGCTGCGCCACCGACTGTTCGATCTCCTTTACCGCCGCCTGCAGCGCCTCGTCCTGGATGTGGCCGGAGACATCGATGAAGAAGGCGTACTGCCACTTGCCGCTGTGCGCGGGACGCGACTCGATGCGGTTGAGGCTCACACCGTGCGCCGCGAACGGGCTGAGCACGTGGTACAGCGCACCCGGCTGGTCGTTGACCGTGATCAGCAGCGAGGTGCGATCGTTGCCCGAGGGCGGGAACAGACTGCGGCCAATCACCAGGAAGCGCGTGGTGTTGTCGGCGCGGTCCTCGATGCCGGAAGCCAGGGTGCGCAGGCCGTACACCTTGCCCGCGGTCTCGCCGGCGATCGCGCCCGCGTCGTCGGTATGGCGTGCCCGCCGCGCCGCCTCGGCGTTGCTGCCCACCGCCTCGCATTCCACGTTCGGCAGGTTCATGCGCAACCAGGTCTTGCACTGCTGCAGCGACTGCGCATGGGCGTAGACCCGCTTGATGTCCTCCAGCCGCCCTGCCATCGAATGCAGGCACTGGTGCACGCGCAGCTCGATCTCGCCGCAGATGCGCGCGTCGGAGGTCAGGAACATGTCCAGCGTCACCTGGATCATGCCCTGGCCGGAGTTCTCCACCGGCACCACGCCGAAATCGGCATGGCCGGCGGCAACCTCCTGGAATACCTCCTCGATGCTGCCCAGCGGCAGGCCGTAGGCGGCATGGCCGAAGTGCTTGCGCACCGCCTGCTCGCTGAAGGTGCCCTCGGGGCCGAGGTAACCGATCTTGAGCGGGTCTTCCTGCGCCAGGCAGGAGGACATGATCTCGCGGAACAACCGCACCATCTCGGCGTCGGACAGCGGCCCTTTGTTGCGGTCCACCACCATGCGCAGCACGTGCGCCTCGCGCTCGGGACGGTAGTAGTCGATCGCGGACAGGCCCTCGCCCTTCACCCGTGCGACCTCCTGCGCCCAGTTCGCACGTTCGGAGATCAGCTCCTGGATCTGCCTGTCGATGCTGTCGATGCGCTCGCGCACGTCGGACAGCGAGACCTTGCTTTCGGTCATGATGGATATCTGGACGGATGTCTGGATGGATAGAAGGCCAAATGCCGCTTGCCGATGATGCCCGAAACGTTCAGCCGTGTCGCGTCGCGAAATCGCGCATGAACACGACCAGCGCTTCCACCGCTTCCGGCGGCACCGCGTTGTAGAGCGACGCACGCATGCCGCCCAGCGCCTTGTGCCCCTTCAGCGCGAACAGGCCGGCCGCCTCGGATTCGGCGAGGAACAAGGCGTCCAGCGCACCGTCGTGCAGGGTGAACGGCACGTTCATGCGCGAGCGGGCGGCGGGATCGATCGCGTTGCGGTAGTAGCCGTCGGATCCGTCGATGGCCGCATACAGCCGCTCGGCCTTGGCCCGGTTGCGTTCGCCCATCGCGGCCAGCCCGCCCTGCGCCTTCAGCCACTGGAAGGTGAGTCCGGCCAGATACCAGCCCCAGGTGTTCGGCGTATTGAGCATGGAATCGTTCGCCGCATGCTCGGCATAGCGGAAGATCTTCGCCATCGGCCGCGTCGCGCGGGCGAGCAGGTCGCGGCGAGCGATCATCAGCACCAGCCCGGAAGGGCCGATGTTCTTCTGCGCGCCGGCGTAGATCAGGCCGAAGCGGCGTACGTCCAACGGCGCGGAGAGGATGTCGGAGGACATGTCCGCCACCAGCGGCACGTCGCCGGTGGCGGGCACCGCGTGGTACTGCACGCCATGGATGGTTTCGTTCGGCGTGTAGTGCACGTAGGCGGCGGCGGGGTCGAGCTGCCACTCCGCACGCGGCGGCAGGCGCCGATAGTTTTCACCCTTGCTGCTGGCGGCCACGTTCACGCGCACGTAGGGCGCGGCTTCGTTCGCCGCCTTCTCGCCCCAGTGGCCGTTGACGATGTAGTCGGCGCTGCCGCCCTCGCCCGCCAGGTTCATCGGGATTTGCGCAAAGTGCTGGGTGGCGCCGCCCTGCAGGAACAGCACGGCGTAGTCATCCGGGATCGCGGCCAGCTCGCGCAGGTCGGCCTCGGCCTGCGCCGCCATCGCGATGAAGCGCTTGCCTCGGTGCGACTGCTCCATCACCGACATGCCGCTGCCGTTCCAGTCCAGGAGCTCGCGCTGCGCGCGCTCAAGCACCTCGCGCGGCAACGCCGCCGGACCCGCGCTGAAATTCCACACCTGGCTCACCGATTGCTCCCCATGACTGCGATCACCGCATTATGGCGCGGCGCAGCATGGAGCCGTCAATGGCGTTTTCCTTGCCCGTGGCAGCCAAGGGCGGTCGCCGGATCGGTTCCAGCGATCGCGGATGATCGCAAGCCTCAGAAGCGGATCCAAAACACCAGCGCGATGCCCAGCGCCAGCACCGCGGCGGTGACGATCAGCCACCACACTTCGCCGCGCGGGCCGGCGGCCTCCTCGGGCAGGATCGGCGCGGCCGCAGCAGGTGCAGCCATCTCGGGCTCGGCCTCCATGCCCGGCGCATCGAGCACGAAACGGTGCTTCCCGAGGCTGATCTGGTCGCCAGGCTGCAGCGCCACGCGCTGCACCGCCACGCCGTTGACGCGCAGCGGATAGGTGGCCGAGGCCTGCACCGCCTCCAGCATCAGGCGATCGTTCTGCCAGTCGAGCTTCAGGCTGGCCGCCTCGCCTTGCGGCAATTCCAGCGGGACACGGCCATAGGGTCCGAGTTCCAGTCCCTCGCCGACCGGCAGCACGCGCCCGGACAAGGCCCCGGCCAGCGCGCGCAGTGCGGCGGTACAGCGGGCCTCCGCCGGTGCCGCCGGGGTTTCGCGCTGTTCCGGGGATACGTCGCCGCGCAGCAGCATGCGGCAATCGCCCACGCTCAGCATGTCACCGGGACGCAACAGGGCGCGCTCACGCACCGGCCGTGCATTCACGTAGACCCGCGTGGCCGAAGGCAGCACCGTCAGCACCCAGCCGCGCCTGTCCTGCTCGACGCGCAGGTGACGCGGCGCAGCCTGCCCCGCAGACAACACCAGGTCGTTGTCCGCCGCGCTGCCTATCCGCAATTGGGGAGCCGTCCACGGGAAATCCTCGCGGGCGGATTGGAGAAACTCGATACGCATTGCCGTACCAATCCATTGACCGCGGCACTCTAGCATGTGCTTCCCGCGTGCTTGTACATGCAACCGCATGCCCGGCAGACGGCATGGCTTATCATCCCGGGCCTACCCATGGAGCCCGCACATGCCCAGCATCGACATCCAACGCAGCCATGGCCTGCCGCTGCCCGAGGCCCGTGCCGTGGTCGAGAAAGTGGCCGCGCGCATGCGCGAGAAGTTCGACATTGCCAGCCGCTGGGAAGGCGACACCCTGCTTTTTTCCCGCCCCGGCGTGAACGGCCAGATCGCCGTGGGTGGCGACGCGGTTCGCGTCCACGCCGAACTGGGCATGCTGCTGTCCCCGCTCAAGGGCATGGTCGAGCAGGAGATCCGGCGCAAGCTGGACGAGTACTTCGCCTGACCGATACGGCAATTCTTTAACCGGACGCCCTGCCGTGGCATAATCGCCGGCTTGTGCGGCCACCACGGCCGCTCTCCGATCCGGAACACATGGCCAAAGACGACGTCATCGAAATGGAAGGCACGGTCCTGGAGACCCTGCCCAACACCATGTTCCGCGTGCAACTGGAGAACGGGCACGTAGTCATCGCCCACATCTCCGGGCGCATGCGCAAGCATTACATCCGCATCCTCACGGGCGACAAGGTCAAGATCGAAATGACCCCGTACGACCTGAGCAAGGGGCGGATCACCTACCGCATGAAATAGGGCGGTCGCCGCACGAAAAAGGCCGCGCACCGCGCGGCCTTTTGTGTTGCCCTCGGCGCCCCATCATTCCACCACGGCAGGCAGCTTCTCGGCCTCTTCGCAGCTTACCGCGAGCTCGCCGTCCTTCACGCCCAGCGTCACCTTGCCGCCCTCGGCAAGCTTGCCGAACAGCAGCTCGTCGGCCAGCGCACGCTTCACCTTCTCCTGGATCACCCGCGCCATCGGGCGGGCACCCATCTGCGCGTCAAAGCCGTGCTCGGCGAGCCAGCGGCGGGCCTCGGCGTCGACGTCCAGGCTGACGCGCTTGTCGGCCAGTTGGGCTTCCAGTTCGATCAGGAACTTGTCCACCACGCGCAGGATGTGCTCGAAATCCAGCGCATTGAACTGGATGATCGCATCCAGCCGGTTGCGGAATTCCGGCGTGAAGCTGCGCCGTATCGTCTCCATCGCGTCGGTGCGGTGGCTCTGCTCGACGAAGCCGATACTGCGCCGGGCCGCCTGCGCCGCACCGGCGTTGGTGGTCATCACCAGGATCACGTTCTTGAAGTTGGCCTCGCGCCCGTTGGTGTCGGTGAGCACGCCGCGGTCCATCACCTGCAGCAGGATGTTGTAGACGTCGGGGTGCGCCTTCTCGATCTCATCCAGCAGCAGCACCGCATGCGGGTGCTTGGTGACGGCCTCGGTGAGCAGGCCGCCCTGGTCGAAGCCCACGTAGCCCGGCGGAGCGCCGACCAGGCGCGACACCGAATGCGCCTCCATGTACTCGGACATGTCGAAGCGGATCATCTCGATGCCGAGCTGCATGGCGAGCTGGCGGGTAACCTCGGTCTTGCCCACGCCGGTGGGGCCGGCCAGCAGGAAGGAACCGATCGGCTTGGCCGGATCGGCCAGGCCGGAGCGCGCCATCTTGATCGAGGCGGCCAGCGCCTCGATGGCGGCGTCCTGCCCGAACACCACCATCTTGAGGTTGCGCTCCAGGTTCTTCAGCACGTCGCGGTCGGAGGCCGAGACCTGCTTGGCCGGGATCCGCGCCATCTTGGCGACGATGTATTCCACCTCGGGCACGTCGATCCTGCCGGTGCGCTGGTCTTGCGGCAGCAGGCGCTGGCGGGCGCCCGCCTCGTCGATCACGTCGATGGCCTTGTCCGGCAGCAGGCGGTCGGGAATGTGCTTCACCGACAGGTCCACCGCGGCCTTGAGCGATTCGTTGGTGTAGATGACGTTGTGGTGCTCCTCGAAGCGCGAGCGCAGCCCCTTGAGGATCTCGATGCTGTCGGCCACCGAGGGTTCCACCACGTCGATCTTCTGGAAGCGCCGTGCCAGCGCGCGATCCTTCTCGAACACGCCGCGGTATTCCTGGAAGGTGGTCGAGCCGATGCAGCGCAGCTCGCCGGAGGCCAGCAACGGCTTGATCAGGTTGCTGGCATCCATGGTGCCGCCGGAGGCGGAGCCGGCACCGATGATGGTGTGGATCTCGTCGATGAACAGGATCGCGCCCGGCTGCTTCTTCAGTTGGGCGATCACGCCCTTGAGGCGCTTCTCGAAGTCGCCGCGGTACTTGGTGCCGGCCACCAGCGCGCCCAGGTCGAGCGACCAGATGGTGGCGCTTTCGAGCACTTCCGGCACGTCGCCGTCGACGATGCGCTTGGCCAGCCCCTCGGCCAACGCGGTCTTGCCCACGCCGGCGTCGCCGACGTAGAGCGGGTTGTTCTTGCGCCGGCGGCACAGCACCTGGATGGTGCGCTCGATCTCGTCGGCGCGACCGATCAGCGGATCGATCTTGCCCTCCAGTGCACGCTCGTTGAGGTTGCTGGCGAACTCGGCCAGCGGGTTGCCCTTGGCCTCGGCACCCTCCTCGCTCTCGCGCTCGCTACCGCCGGGGATGCCCGTCGACGGCTCGTCGCCCACCTTGGCGATGCCGTGCGAAATGTAGTTAACCACGTCGAGCCGGGTGATCTCCTGCTGGTGCAGGAAGTACACCGCGTGCGAATCCTTCTCGCCGAAGATCGCCACCAGCACGTTGGCGCCGGTGACCTCCTTCCGCCCCGAGGACTGCACGTGGTAGACCGCCCGCTGCAGCACGCGCTGGAAGCCCAGGGTCGGCTGGGTATCACGCTCGTCGCCGTGCGGCAGCACCGGCACGGTCTCCGCGATGATCTTCTCGAGATCGTGGGTGAGCCGCGGCAGGTCCACGCCGCAGGCGCGCAGCGCACCCAGCGCGGACTGGTTGGTGGTGAGCGCAAGCAGGAGGTGCTCCACGGTCATGTACTCGTGGCGCTGCTCGCGGGCCTGCTTGTAGCACTGGCCGATGGTGACTTCGAGATCCTTGCTGAACATCCGGACCGTCTCCGTTGCAATGGCGTGGGCGGCGTAACCGCGTTGGGCTACGAAATGGGGGCGCTCAGAGCTTTTCCATAGTGCACAACAGCGGGTGCTGATGCGAGCGTGAATATTCGTTGACCTGGGTGACCTTGGTCTCGGCCACCTCGCGGGTGAACACGCCGCACACGCCCTTGCCGCGGGTATGCACGTGCAGCATCACCTGCACCGCACGCTCCTGGTCCAGCCCGAAGAAGCTGCGCAGCACCTCGACCACGAAGTCCATCGGCGTGAAGTCGTCGTTGAGCAGCACCACCTGGAACAACGGTGGCCGCGCCACCTCCGGCTTGGCGGTGCGCAGTGCCAGGCCGTGGCCGTTTTCGTGTTCGTTTTCTTGTTCGTTGGCCATGATGAGGATGTGGGTTCGACGGTTGCGAGTATACGCCGCGCCCCTTCCCGGGCTGGCGACGACCGCAGCGGGATGTAATGGCACAATGGCGCCTTTTCCAGTCCCCTCCCTCCCCATGCCGCTTCCTTCCGCCAACGACGCCGTCTGGCGTCCGCACGTTACCGTGGCCTGCGTGGTCAGCGACGGCGCGCGCTATCTGATGGTCGAAGAGGAGGTGAATGGCCGGCTGGCGTACAACCAGCCCGCCGGCCACCTCGAGGACCGCGAGCGGCTGGTCGACGCGGCCGTGCGCGAGACCCTGGAGGAAACCGGCTGGACGGTGGAGCCGACGCACCTGATCGGCGTGCACCAGTGGCGCAGCACCGAGCACGGCGAGGGCGTGGTCCGCTTCAGCTTCGCCGCGCGCCCCGTCGGCCACGACCCGGCGCGCCCGCTGGACACCGGCATCCGCCGCGCGCTATGGCTGGATCGCGCCGGGATAGCCGCGCTGGGCGAACGCCTGCGCAGTCCGCTGGTACTGGCCAGCATCGACGCCTGGCTCGCCGGGGCACGCTTTCCGCTGGACGCGCTGCATGCGTGGCCGCCGGGCGCCGCGCCATGAGGGTGATGCTGGGCATTTCCGGCGGCGTCGACTCCTCGGTGGCGGCGCTGCTGCTCAAGCAAGCCGGGCATGCGGTCGATGGCATGTTCATGCAGAACTGGGAAGAGGACGACCGCTCCGGCCCCTGCACCGCCGACGCCGACCGCAAGGACGCCGTGGCGGTGTGCGGCCGGCTGGGCATACCGTTCCACGCGCGCAATTTTGCCGCCGAATACTGGGACGGCGTGTTCGAGCACTTTCTCGCCGAATACCGCGCCGGGCGCACGCCCAACCCGGACGTGCTGTGCAACCGCGAGATCAAGTTCAAGGCCTTCCTGGACGAATCGCGCGCGCTGGGCGCCGAAAAGATCGCCACCGGCCACTACGCCCGCGTGGGTTGCGTGGATGGCGAATACCGCCTGCTGCGCGCGGTGGACGCGGCCAAGGACCAGACCTATTTCCTGCATGCGCTGGGCCAGGCGCAGCTCGCCGCCACGCTGTTCCCGGTCGGCGAGATCGAGAAGTCGCGGGTACGCGAACTGGCGCAGGCCGCCAACCTGCCCACCCACGCCAAGAAGGATTCCACCGGCATCTGCTTCATCGGCGAGCGCGATTTCCGCAGCTTCCTGGCGCAATACATCCCGGCCCGCCCCGGCGAGATGCGCACGCCGGAAGGCACGCTGATCGGCGAGCACCAGGGCGCGATGTATTACACACTGGGCCAACGCAACGGCCTGGGGATAGGCGGACGCCACGGCGCCAGCGGCGAGCCGTGGTACGTGGTGGGCAAGGACGTGCCCGCCAACGTGCTGTACGTGGCGCAGGGCAACGCCAACCGCTGGCTGGATTCGCGCAGGCTGCGCAGCGAGGCGCCGACCTGGGTGGCCGGCCATGCACCCGCTGAGCGCTTCCGCTGCACCGCCAAGACCCGCTACCGCCAGACCGACCAGGCTTGCGAGGTGCGCGTGCTGGAGGACGGACTCGAGGTCCGCTTCGACACCCCGCAGCGCGCGGTGACACCGGGCCAGTCGGTGGTGCTCTACGACGGCGAGGCCTGCCTTGGCGGCGCGGTGATCGCCGCCACCGACGCGCCCTTCGGCGGCCTGCCCCAAACCCACGACGAGAATTGACGGTGCTTGACGCTTTTGCGATGAACGAGGAACGCGTGCTGGCGCTCGCCGGCATCTACCAGGCCTGCGCGCTGGCGCAGCAGCTGGCCAACCAGGGCCGCTGCGACGAAACCGCGATGGACGCCGGCATCGCCAGCGTATTCCGCATCGACGCGCCCTCGGTGGTGGGCGTCTACGGCAACATCGCCAGCGTGCGACTGGGCCTGCGCACGCTGGTGTCGCAGCTGGACGAAAGCAGCGACGACATGGCGGTAACGCGTATGGCGATGACCGTGATGCGGCTGGAGCGCACCCTGTCCAGGCACCCGCAACTGCTCGACCGCCTGCAACAGGGCATCCGCGCCGCGCAGCGGCAGGCCGAGCATTTCGGCCAGGGTTCCAGCCAGGTCACCGCGCGGCTGGCGGAGCTCTACGCATCCACGCTGTCCACCCTGCGCCCGCGCGTGATGGTCAACGGCAGCCCGCAATACCTGCAGCAACCCGCCATCGTCGAGAAGTTGCGCAGCAACCTGCTCGCGGCGGTGCGCTCGGCGGTGCTGTGGCGCCAGCTCGGCGGCCGCCAGTGGCAACTGCTGCTGTTCCGCAGGCAATGCAGCATGCTGGCGCGGGGACTGCTCACCGGCTCCACGCTGGGCGGGCGTTAACCCGCGAGCTTCAACCCGGGCAACTGTTTCGCCAACGCGCGCAGCAACTTGGCGAAAGCCGCAAGATCGGCGCCCCACGGCGTAGCCTCGCGCCAGTACAGCGCGATCTCGCGCCCCTGCGCCTGGCCCTTGATCCTGGCCAGCACGATATCCGGCTTGGACGCCAGCCGTTCGTGCGCCAGCGCCGGCACCAGCGCGTGGCCGCCGCGCAGGCTGACCAGGGCGGCCAGGCTTTCCAGGCTCACGTCCTGCACGTGGCCGTCGCCGTCGGCGTGGCTCTCTGCCATCCGGATCGCGTCGGCCTTTTCCAGTTGCTCCAATGCCACGCTGCGCCGGCCAGCCAGCGGGTGATCGGCGCGCAGCATCGCCTCCCAGGGCTCGAAGAACAGCGGCCGCATCGCGATGCCGCTGGCCAGCGGCGCGAGCGGCGCCAGCACGGCATCCAGCTCCGCCTCGTGCAGGCGGCGCAGCAGGCCGCGCGGCTTGCCCTCGGAAATGCCCAGCCGCACGCCCGGAAAATGCTGTGGAAAAGGCGCGATCAGATGCGGCAACAGATAGGGGCCCAGCGAGGCCGGCACGCCGAGGCGCAGCTCGCCGCCGAAGGCGACCGCGCCGGCGCGCGCGGTCTGCTGCAGCAGTTCCGCCGCGGCGATCACGGCATCGATGCGCTCCAGCAAGCGGTGGCCGCCCGCCGTCGGCACCACCCTGCGCCCGCCGCGTTCGAACAGCGGCGCGCCCAGCGCCTGCTCCACCTTCTGCACCTGGTGCGACAGCCCCGACGGACTGATGTGCATGGCCCGCGCTGCGCTGTTGAAACTGCCGTGGCGGTGCACCGCCTGCACCATCATCAGGTCGCGCAACGAGACCGCCGAAATGTGGGAGGAGATCATCCGAGCGCCTGTGGTTGTCGCCATGCGCGAAGCATAAACGACGAAGCCCGGCGCGCGGCCGGGCTTCGTTTCCTGCAAGCCTTCCCGTCGGACGGGACAAGCCCGGCTTACGCCGCGACGGTGTCCGCGACTTCCTTGTAGTCCTGGATCTGGTCGAAGTTCATATAGCGGTAGATCTTCTCGCCGTTGGCGTTGATCACGCCGATGTCCGCCATGTACTCGTCCTTGGTCGGGATACGGCCGAGGCGCGAGCAGATCGCGGCGAGTTCCGCCGAGCCCAGGTACACGTTGGAGTTCTTGCCCAGGCGGTTGGGGAAGTTGCGGGTGGAGGTGGAGAACACCGTGGCGCCCTCCTTCACCTGCGCCTGGTTGCCCATGCACAACGAGCAGCCCGGCATCTCCATGCGCGCGCCGGCGGTACCGAAGGTGCCGTAGACGCCCTCGTTGGTCAGCTCGCTGGCGTCCATCTTGGTCGGCGGTGCCACCCACAGGCGGGTCGGGATGTCGCGCTTGCCTTCCAGCAGCTTGGCCGCGGCGCGGAAGTGGCCGATGTTGGTCATGCACGAACCGATGAACACCTCGTCGATGGCAGCGCCGGCCACGTCGCTGAGCGTCTTCACGTCGTCCGGGTCGTTCGGGCAGGCCACGATGGGCTCGTGCACGTCGGCCAGGTCGATCTCGATCACGGCGGCGTATTCGGCGTCGGCATCGCGTTCCAGCAGCTGCGGGTTGGCCAGCCACGCCTCCATCGCCTTGATGCGGCGCTGCAGGCTGCGGGCGTCCTTGTAGCCCTGGGCGATCATCACCTTGAGCAGGGTGATGTTGCTGTTCATGTATTCGATGATCGGCGCCTTGTCGAGGTGTACCGTGCAGCCGGCGGCGGAGCGCTCGGCGGACGCGTCAGACAGCTCGAATGCCTGTTCCACCTTGAGGTTCGGCAGGCCTTCGATTTCCAGGATGCGGCCCGAGAAGATGTTCTTCTTGCCCTGCTTGGCGACGGTCAGCAGGCCCTGCTTGATCGCGTACAGCGGGATCGCGTTGACCAGGTCGCGCAGGGTGACGCCCGGCTGCAGCTCGCCCTTGAAGCGCACCAGCACCGACTCGGGCATGTCCAGCGGCATCACGCCGGTGGCGGCCGCGAAGGCCACCAGGCCGGAGCCGGCCGGGAACGAGATGCCGATCGGGAAACGCGTGTGGCTGTCGCCGCCGGTGCCGACGGTGTCGGGCAGCAGCATGCGGTTGAGCCAGGAATGGATCACGCCGTCGCCCGGGCGCAGCGAGATGCCGCCGCGGGTGCTGATGAATTCCGGCAGCGTGTGGTGGGTCTTCACGTCCACCGGCTTCGGGTAGGCGGCGGTGTGGCAGAACGACTGCATCACCAGGTCAGCCGAGAAGCCCAGGCAGGCCAGGTCCTTCAGCTCGTCGCGGGTCATCGGACCGGTGGTGTCCTGCGAACCCACCGAGGTCATCTTCGGCTCGCAATAGGTGCCAGGGCGCACGCCCTGGCCTTCCGGCAGACCGACCGCGCGGCCGACCATCTTCTGCGCCAGCGTGTAGCCCTTGCCGGTATCGGCCGGCTGCTGCGGCAGGCGGAACAGGGTGGAGACCGGCAGGCCCAGCGCCTCGCGCGCCTTGGCGGTGAGGCCGCGGCCGATGATCAGGGGGATGCGGCCGCCGGCGCGCACTTCGTCGAACAGCACGTCGGACTTGACCTGGAACTCGGCGATCACTTCGCCGTTCTTCAGCGCCTTGCCTTCGTACGGACGCAGCTCGACGACGTCGCCCATCTCCATCTTCGAGACGTCCAGCTCGATCGGCAGCGCGCCGGCGTCTTCCATCGTGTTGTAGAAGATCGGGGCGATCTTGCTGCCCAGGCAGACGCCGCCGAAGCGCTTGTTTGGGATGAAGGGGATGTCCTCGCCGGTCCACCACAGCACCGAGTTGGTCGCCGACTTGCGGCTGGAGCCGGTGCCGACCACGTCGCCCACGTAGGCGACCAGGTGGCCCTGCCTGGCCAGATCCTGGATCAGCTGGATCGGGCCGCGCTTGCCGTCTTCCTCCGGCTGGAACGGTGCGCCATCGCGCTTGTTCTTCAGCATGGCCAGCGCGTGCAGCGGGATGTCCGGGCGCGTGGTGGCATCCGGCGCCGGCGACAGGTCGTCGGTGTTGGTCTCGCCCGGCACCTTGAACACGGTGATGGTCAGGCTCTGCGGCACTTCGGGCTTGCTGGTGAACCATTCGGCGTCGGCCCAGCTCTGCAGCACGGCCTTGGCATTGGCATTGCCCTTGTCCGCCTTCTCCTTCACGTCGTGGAAGGCGTCGAACATCAGCAGGGTGTGCTTGAGCGCGTTGGCGGCGACGGTGCCGACCTGCGCATCGTCGAGCAGCTCGATCAGCGGGTGGATGTTGTAGCCGCCGAGCATGGTGCCCAGCAGTTCGGTGGCCTTCTCGCGCGAGATCAGGGTGCAGCGTTCGGTGCCGAACGCCACCGCCGCGAGGTAGGAGGCCTTGACCTTGGCCGCGTCGTCCACGCCGGCCGGCACGCGGTTCGCGATCAGGTCGAACAGGAACGCTTCCTCGCCGGCCGGCGGGCTCTTCAGCAGCTCCACCAGCTCGGCGGTCTGCGCGGCCGACAGCGGCAGCGGCGGGATGCCCAGCGCGGCGCGCTCGGCAGCATGTTGGCGATAGGCGGTAAGCATGTGGCTCGTCCTGTGGCGGGGATGGGCGGCTCCCCTGTGCACAGGGGAACGTAGCGGGGCGTGGATCGCCGGTACCGGCGCGATCGAGCGCTTCTTTCAGCCGGCAATTTTGCCAGCCGTGCGACATGCCCAGCAACGGAAACGTGTTTCCGGCTGCGTTCGATATCGTGCAAGGCGGCCTTGCACTGCCGCTCACGTTCGAAGGCGTAGGATTCCCGCCGTTCCCGTCGCCAGATCCGATCCACAGGAGTCAAGCCATGCAGGATTCATTCGCCACCCGCGACACCCTCTCCGTCAACGGCCGCCAGTACCGCATCGCCAGCCTCGCCAGGCTGGGCCAGCATTTCGACCTGAAGCGCCTGCCCTATTCGATGAAGATCCTGCTGGAGAACCTGTTGCGCCACGAGGATGGCGTCAACGTCACCGCGAAGGAGATCGAGGCGGTGGCGAAGTGGGACGCGAAGAAGGAGCCCGACACCGAAATCGCCTTCATGCCGGCGCGCGTGGTGCTGCAGGATTTCACCGGCGTGCCCTGCGTGGTGGACCTGGCCGCGATGCGCGACGCCGTGGTGAAGCTGGGCGGCGACGCCAAGCAGATCAACCCGCTGGCCCCGGCCGAACTGGTGATCGACCACTCGGTGCAGGTGGACGTGTACGGCTCCGAATCCGCGCTGGAGAAGAACGTCGAGATCGAGTTCCAGCGCAATCGGGAACGCTACAGCTTCCTGCGCTGGGGCCAGAAGGCCTTCGATAATTTCAAGGTGGTGCCGCCGCGCACCGGCATCGTGCACCAGGTGAACCTGGAGCATCTGGCGCGCGTGGTGTTCACCGGCGACATCGACGGCACAAGCTGGGCCTATCCGGACACCGTATTCGGCACCGACAGCCACACCACCATGATCAACGGCATCGGCGTGCTGGGCTGGGGCGTGGGCGGCATCGAGGCCGAGGCCGCCATGCTGGGCCAGCCCTCGTCGATGCTGATCCCGCAGGTGGTGGGCTTCAAGCTGACCGGCCAATTGTCCGAAGGCGTCACCGCCACCGACCTGGTGCTCACCGTCACCCAGATGCTGCGCAAGCTCGGCGTGGTGGGCAAGTTCGTGGAGTTCTTCGGCGACGGCCTCAAGCACCTGGCACTGGCCGACCGCGCCACCATCGGCAACATGGCGCCGGAATACGGCGCCACCTGCGGCATCTTCCCGATCGACCAGGAGGCGCTGAACTACCTGCGCCTGTCCGGCCGCAGCGAAGAACAGATCGCGCTGGTGGAGGCCTACGCGAAGGCGCAGGGCCTGTGGCACGACGAGCACACGCCGCACGCCGAGTTCACCACCACGCTGGAACTCGACCTGGCCGACGTGAAGCCCTCGCTGGCCGGACCGAAGCGTCCGCAGGACCGCGTGCTGCTGGGCGAGGTGCGCAAGAGCTTCAAGGACGCCGTGGTCGGCCTAACCGCCTCGCGCAAGCCGATGGCCACCACGATCGAACGCTTCGCCGGCGAAGGCGGCGAGACCGCGGTGGGTCACGAGGAGAGCGCTTTCGGCAAGGGTGCGCACGTCGAGTTGAATGGCGACACGTTCAAGCTGGGCGACGGCGCGGTGGTGATCGCCGCGATCACTTCCTGCACCAACACGTCCAACCCGGCGGTGATGCTGGCCGCCGGCCTGCTGGCGAAGAAAGCCGCCGCCAGGGGCCTGAAGGCGCGGCCGTGGGTCAAGACCTCGATCGGCCCCGGCTCGAAGGTGGTCACCGACTACCTCGAACAGACCGGCCTGCTGAAGGAGCTGGAGAAGGTCGGCTTCTACATCGTCGGCTACGGCTGCACCACCTGCATCGGCAACTCCGGTCCGCTGCCGGCCGAGATCAGCAAGGGGATTGCCGAGGGCGACCTGGCCGTGGCCTCGGTGCTGTCCGGCAACCGCAACTTCGAGGGCCGCGTGCATCCGGAAGTGAAGATGAACTACCTGGCCTCGCCGCCGCTGGTGGTCGCCTACGCGCTGGCCGGCACGCTGGACATCGACCTGACGAAGGACGCGATCGGCACCGGCAACGACGGCCAGCCGGTGTACCTCAAGGACATCTGGCCGACCAACCAGGAAATCTCCGACACCATCGCCGGCGCGATCAACCCGGAGATGTTCAAGAAGAACTACGCCGACGTGTTCAAGGGCGACACCCGCTGGAACCAGATCGCCTCGCCGGACGGCGCCGTCTACCGCTGGGACGACTCCACCTACATCAAGAATCCGCCCTACTTCGATGGCATGCGCAAGGAGCCGGGGGCGATCGAGGACATCCACGGCGCCCGCGTGCTCGGCCTGTTCGGCGACTCCATCACCACCGACCACATCTCGCCGGCCGGCTCGATCAAGAAGGACAGCCCGGCGGGCCGCTTCCTGATCAGCAAGGGCGTGGACCCGAAGGACTTCAACTCGTACGGCTCACGCCGCGGCAACGACGACGTGATGGTGCGCGGCACCTTCGCCAACATCCGCATCAGGAACCTGATGCTGGATGGCGTCGAGGGCGGCTACACCCTGCACGTGCCCTCGGGCGAGCAGATGGCCATCTACGACGCGGCAATGAAGTACAAGGAAGCCAAGACCCCGCTGGTGGTGCTGGCCGGCAAGGAATACGGCACCGGGTCGTCGCGCGACTGGGCCGCCAAGGGCACCCTGCTGCTGGGCGTGAAGGCGGTGATCGCCGAGAGTTTCGAGCGCATCCACCGTTCCAACCTGGTCGGCATGGGCGTGCTGCCGTGCACCTTCAAGGACGGCGAGAGCGCGCAGTCGCTGGGCCTGACCGGCCGGGAGACCTTCGACATCACCGGTCTGGACGACGGCAAGGCGAAGCAGGCCGACGTCACCGCTACCGCCGACGACGGCAGCAGGAAGACCTTCAAGGTCAACGTGATGCTGCTGACGCCGAAGGAGCGCGAGTTCTTCCGCCACGGCGGCATCCTGCAATACGTGCTGCGCCAGCTCGCCGGCAAGAAGGCCGCCTGACCGCCATCGCCAGGAGGACCGCCCCGGCTTGCCCCCGGGGCGGTTTTCCGTGGATGGCAGCGCCTTGCCGCATACGCCTGCGCATGCTCCAATGCCGGAAGGGGGCGTCGCCGCCATCACCGTTCAGGCGACCACGATTCAGGAGTCGAACAAGCACATGAGCAACGAGCGTCCGTGGCTGGATCACTATCCGCAAGGCGTGCCCGCCGAGATCGACCTCAACGCCTACGCCTCGGTCGCCGCCGTGCTGGAAGAGTCCTTCCAGCGCTTCCGTGATCGCCCCGCGTTCGCCAACTTCGGCAGGCAGCTCAGCTACGGCCAGATCGACCAGCTCAGCCGCCAGTTCGCGGGCTACCTCACCGGGGTGCTCAAGCTCGGCAAGGGCGACCGCGTCGCGATCATGATGCCCAACGTGCTGCAGTACCCCATCGCCCTGTTCGGCGCCCTGCGCGCGGGACTGGTGGTGGTCAACACCAACCCGATGTACACCGCGCGCGAGTTGAAGCACCAGCTGGAGGATTCCGGCGCGAAAGCCATCGTCGTGCTGGACAACTTCGCCGCCACCCTGCAGCAGGTGGTGGGCGACACCGAGGTGCGGCACATCGTCACCACCGGCATTGGCGACCTGCTCGGCTTCCCCAAGGGCGCACTGGTCAACTTCGTGCTCAAGCACGTCAAGAAGATGGTGCCCGCCTACCAGCTGCCACACGCCGTGCGCTTCAGGGACGCGCTGGCGCAAGGCTCCGCGCACGAGCTGCCGGCGGTATCGCTGAACCACGACGACATCGCCTTCCTGCAATACACCGGCGGCACCACCGGGGTGGCCAAGGGCGCCATGCTCAGCCACGGCAACATGGTCGCCAACATGCTGCAGGCCGGCGCGTGGATCGGCACGAACATGCGCGAGGGCAGCGAGGTCATCATCACCGCCCTGCCGCTTTACCACATCTTCTCGCTCACCGCGAACGGCCTGACCTTCATGCGCCTGGGCGGCCTGAACTGGCTCATCACCAACCCGCGCGACATGCCCGGCTTCGTCAAGGAACTGAAGGTTTCGGGCTTCACCGCGCTGACCGGCGTCAACACGCTGTTCAACGGCCTGCTCAACACGCCCGGTTTCGCCGAGCTGGACTTTTCGCGCCTCCACCTGACGCTGGGGGGCGGCATGGCCGTGCAGCGTGCGGTGGCCGAGCGCTGGAAGAAGGTCACCGGCTGCCCGCTGGTCGAGGCCTACGGCCTCACCGAGACCTCGCCGGCGGCCTGCATCAACCCGCTCGACCTTCGTGACTACAATGGCTCCATCGGCCTGCCGGTGCCGTCCACCGATGTCGAGATCTGGTCGGAGGACAACCAGCCACTGCCGGTCGGCGAAGTCGGCGAACTGATGGTGAAAGGCCCGCAGGTGATGAAGGGCTACTGGAACCGCCCCGACGAGACCGCCAAGGTGCTCGGCGCCGACGGCTGGCTGCATACCGGCGACATCGCGAAGATGGACGCCAACGGCTACTTCTACATCGTCGACCGCAAGAAGGACATGATCCTGGTGTCCGGCTTCAACGTGTACCCGAACGAGGTGGAGGACACGGTGATGCAGCACCCGGGCGTGTCGGAAGTGGCTGCGGTGGGCATGCCGGACGAGCATTCCGGCGAGGTGGTGAAGCTGTTCGTGGTGCGCAAGGACCCGAACCTCACCGAAGAGGCACTGAAGCAGTTCTGCCGCGACAACCTCACCGGCTACAAGCGCCCCAAATACATCGAGTTCCGCGACGCCCTGCCCAAGAGCAACGTTGGCAAGATCCTTCGCCGCGAGCTGCGCGACGAGAACAAAGCGTCCCACTGAAACGGCAAAGGCCCCTCGATGGAGGGGCCTTGCGATCCGCCAGGGTCTGCGACAGCGCGCCTTGCGCGCGATCAGTCCTTCCAGGACTCCAGGATGTCTGCGTACCCGCCCAGCAGGTTCCACAACGGCACCTGCTTGTCCTCCGGGATGCACACATAGGAAAAGCCGATGTGGTGGTCGGCTACGCGGGCCACCTGAGCCTCCAGATGGATGTGCAGGTCGCTGCCGAAAATCATGTCCAGCAACCAGCTCTGCCCCACCTCGCCCTCCCAGCCGAGCGGCCGGCGCAGCAGCGCGCCGGTGGCGGAGATGTCCACCAGTTCGGTCGGGTGCGACTCGACGCCCCGACTCATCAGTACGGTCGTCTCGATCTGCATGCGCGCCGGGCGCAAATGTTGGTTCTCGCCGCCGCGCATTTCGTTGACGTCCTTCACCATGAGAGCTCCTCGATTGTCGCACTCCGTCGCCATGGCGACGCCCCGCAGACCGCACAGCATCGTGTGTCCGCAATCACGCTCAAGCAAGCTATGTGCCATCAACCGAAACGGCCACACCATGCGGTTTGCGCCGTATTCCGGTCGCGCCGGCTGACACATGCGGTCGTGTCGGACACTCAATGTCACACTGCGACTCGCCCGACCCGCCTGTCGCAGCGAACCGGCCGCAAAGTGTTCCACAAGCAGGGGCTCGCGGCATAGCTGCCACCGCCTGGTATCCGCTGGACTTGTTGCCTGGCAATCGCTACCCTGTAATGCACGCGTGGCGCCATAGGCAGATGCTGACCGGCCATCCCGGCAGCGATGGCACCCACCCGATGCCCCAGGCAGATCGTCCGACTTGTCGGCGACGTTCCATCCGTCGCCACTTCGCCGTGCCTTCGCCCGACGCGAACGGCGTCTCGGCGAGGCAAGCGTTCCGCCCTGATGTTCCAGACGCATTGCTGGCCGCCGTGCGGCCCAACGACAGGCATTGATGAGCACCGAGCCAGTCGGGCCGCAGGGCCCGGACGCATCGCAGGACAACTTGCGGGACAACCAGGCGGCGCATCCCCAGCAGCAGGAAATGCCGCTGGCTATCGTGCGCGGCGAACCGGTGCTGCAGATGCCGCAGGACCTGTACATTCCGCCGGACGCGCTGGAGGTTTTCCTCGAGGCGTTCGAGGGGCCGCTGGACCTGCTGCTGTACCTGATCCGGCGACAGAACCTGGACATCCTGGACATTCCGATTGCCGAGATCACCCGGCAGTACATGGAATACATCGACATGATGCGGGAGACGATGCGGCTGGAGCTGGCCGCGGAGTACCTGCTGATGGCCGCGATCCTTGGCGAGATCAAGTCGCGTCTGCTGCTGCCGCGACCGCCTGCCGAGGAAGGCGCCGAGGAGGATCCACGCGCAGAGCTGGTGCGCCGCCTGCAGGAGTACGAACGCTTCAAGAAGGCTGCCGAGGACATCGACACCCTGCCCCGCATGGAGCGCGACACCGCGCCGGCCCAGGCCGACACGGGCGAGCGCAACGTGATCAGGCTGCCGCCGCCGCTGGATCTCAAGGAAATGCTGTTGGCGCTGAAGGACGTGATGCACCGTGCCGAGCTGTTCGGCCATCACGCGATCAAGCGCGAGGCGCTCAGCGTCCGCCAGCGCATGGGCGAGCTGCTGGGCAAGCTGGAAGGTCAGGCCTTCCAGCGCTTCGAAACCCTGTTCGACGTGGCCGAAGGCCGCCTCGGCGTGGTGGTGACCTTCCTGGCCATGCTGGAACTGGCCAAGGAAATGCTCATCGAAATCGTGCAGGAAGCTCCGCTGGCGCCGATCTACCTGAAGGCGCG
>JAJZET010000053.1 GCA_021805685.1 Pseudomonadota bacterium | reverse complement strand
GCGGCGATTTCATCGCGCCGGCGGTGTTCACCGTGCCGCTGCAATTGCTCGCCTACCACGTGGCCGTGCTGCGCGGCACCGATGTGGATCAGCCGCGCAACCTCGCCAAATCTGTCACGGTGGAATAGGCGGACGGCCCGATGCGCGGTGATCGCCGGCGCTGCCTGCGGGCAGGTAGGGATTGCGGTCCAGCGCGGCAAGCACGGCCCACGCGGTCGCCGCGAGGTGCGGCTGGTGGTAGTAGTGCGAATAGGCGGCCGTGATGCGTGCGTCGGGCGTGGCGTAGAGGAAGCCGCCGGGTGATGCCTGCCGCGCGACCGATGCCAACAGCCTGTCCGCTTCGGTCCGGTGGCCCAGCCAACGGTACACAAGCGCAGCCTGGGCGGTACCTTCGGTCCACAAGCCGTCGCGGACATCGGTGAAGTCGAAGCCGCCTGCGACGGCGTTCGCGTGCTCCACCCAGGCCAGCGCACGCCGCCAGGCCTTTGGCGCGTCGGGCAGCAGCTGCGCCCAGAGCTGGACGTCGAGCGCGGACGGCGAGCGCAGCGGTGTCGCGCCGTCGGCCGTGGTGCCCATCCAGAAATGTCCGCTGGTGCCGTCCCATTGGGCGGCGACGAAGCGGCGCGCGTGCCGCGCCTGCTGCTGCCAGTTGCCGCCCGGTGCATCGATGCGCGCCAGCCATCCGAACAGCGCAGCGAGGTCGATGTTGTGTTCGGTGGACTTCCACGTGGCCTTGCGCGGCGCCAGCATCCAGGACTCGATGCCGCCGTCGAAGCCGCCGGCGCCGCGCGTGTCCGAAGCGTGGGCGACCACCCAGCGGGCAAGCTGGACAGCGGCATCGCGCCAGCGCGTCTGCCCGGTGGCGTCGTGCAGCGCCAGCAGGGCCAGCCCGACCCAGGCCACGTTGCCGCACGACGTGCCGTCCTGGTAGGCGCCGGCATAGTCGTGCGCGGCATCGACCCAGCGCTTCCGTTCCCCATCCCACCAGCCGTTCGGCAGGGGCGTGCCGCCCTCGACGGCGCCGGCGCGGTAGGCGTCGCGCAGGCGCGTGTCATGCATCGCCGCAAGCCGCAGCGCTTCGCCGATGCGCCCGGCTTGCGGCAGCCGGCCGCAAGTGAGCAGGGCGATCACCGCCAGCGCGTTGTCGTAGGAAAAGGCCGCCGAATGCAGCGGCGGCAGATTGGGCGCGCCTGTTCCGCGGCGGCTGTCGTAACTACGCAGCAGGACAGGGGCGGTTCCGGGCACGGCATCGACGCGTGCGGCGAGCGCCTGGCAACTCGTGCGTGCCAGGCGCTCGTCAAGGGGCGTGCCGTATGCGGTGTCGGCGTGCCGTGGTTGCGTTGCCGCTGCGCAGGCGGGCGGTGGCGCACCTGCGACCAGCGCCAGCCAGGCGGTGATGGCACCGACGCCCAGCCGGTGGCGGAGTCTGTCGGCGGGGCGGGTTGCGGAGGACATGGCCTTACGGGCGAGGGCGAAAAAATGCCTTCATGACTGTCGATCTACGCAGGCATGAAGGCAACGGGGGAATGCGTTGTCGGGTCGGCGATGCCCTGCAGGCTCGATGCCAGCAGGGCATCGCCGAACGCCGTCCTCAGAAGTTGGCGCGCAGGCTGAGGTTGTAGCGGGTGTCGTCGCGGAAGAAACCCTTGGGCACCGAGGTGCCGTTGGTGTCGATGATCTCGCGCGTCTTGAACGTCGAGTTCAACAGGTTGGCCACCTGCAGAGCCACCTTGACGTGGTCGGTGAGCGCGTAGATCAGCGAGCCGTCCAGCCGGCCCTGGGGAGCGGCCATGACCGGCAGGAACGGATAATCCGCCTCCTGGCCCGTGATGAGGAACTGCGAGCGCCAGTTCCACGCCAGGCGTGCCGACAGCGGGCCTTTCTCGTAATACGCGGTGAAGTTGAACGTATCGCGGGACAACTCGCTCGGCGGCAGCGTGAGCTGGTTGACGCACTGCGTGGCCGGCAGATACGTGGCCGGGCAGTAGTTGACCTTGCCGAAGTCCAACCCATGCGACCGGATGTAGGTGTAGTTGGTCTGCACGCCGAAGCCGGAGAGCCAGCCAGGCAGGAAATCGAACTTCTGCTGGTAGGCCAGTTCCGCCCCGCTCACGGTGCCCTTCTGGTTGAGGTTGGCCAGGCCCGCGGTGTACTGCTCCGGATAGGTCACGCCGTTGTTGGTGACCGAGGTGTTCACCACGTTGGTGATGTACTGGATGGTGTTGTTCAACTGCTTGTAGAACAGCATCCCGGTCAGCGAACCAGCGTTGCCGAAATACCACTCCTGGCTCAGGTCGAAATTGTGGGCGGTGATCGGCTTGAGGTAGGGGTTCGTGCCGTTGTAGCCGTTGCTCACCGTGGGCTGGGTGCTGCCATTGGTGCCGTAAGGCACCAGCCCGCTGACCGTCTGACCCGCCTCCAGCTGGTTAAGTGCCGGCCGGAAGATCGACTCGGAGAACGCGAAACGGGTGATCAGGTCGTTCCTCCAACCGACCGACAGATTGAAGCTAGGCAGCCAGTTGCCGTAGCCATTGCTGGTCGTGATCGGGCTGTAAGCACCATTCGCGAAGGTCACGAATTGCTGCTGCTGTGCAGGAGTCAGCGCGCAGAAGGTGCCCGGTGAGGCGGGTTGGGTGCCATTCTTGGTTACGCCCTGGCAATACTGCGCGATGCTGGCGTTGCCGAGAGTCGTTCTCATGTTCGGCAGCACCAGGTAACCCGATGCATTGTCCTGGGTATGCACGTAGCGCACGCCGATGTTGCCGGCGATTTGCAGCCCGCTCAGGAAGTCCATGTTGCTGTTGCTGAAATTCAGGCGGAGATAGACGGCATTGGTCTTCTCGCCGTTGGAGGAGGCTTCCGGCGGCAGGTAGTGCGTGCCCGGCAAGAAGGTGTAGCCGTACTGATTGCGTTCGTAGTTGGTGTAGTAGGGGCTCCACCAGCTCCAGCCCGGGTTGATGGCCAGCGACTGCTGGTTGATCTGCTTCATTGCGGCAACGGATTGCCAGAATTGCGACTGCGGATTCAGGTTGAAGGAGGGCGCGACCACACCGAAATTGCCGTTGCCGAAGGCCGGCAGGTTCATATTGAACGGGGAAACGTAGGCGGGCGTGTTTGCAGCCGTGACCGCCAAGCTATTCCCACCGGCGTAAGGCGTGCTGATGTCCCAGAAGTAGCTGTACGGCGAGGACAACAGTGTTTCTTCCTGGTCGCTGTGCCGGTAGCCGAACTGGATGTCGTCCAGCGGACCTTTGTCCACGTCGAAGCTCCCGTCCAGACGGATGGCCTTCTGCTCGCCCCAGGAGTTCTCCTGGTGGTCTTGTGCCGATGACCAGTAGAAGTTGTTGGGGTTGGCGAAATACGCGGCCGTCGTTTGATTCGGGTCCGGCGACAACGGCTGAATCGTGGGAACGCTATTGCCGTGCGTGGCAATGAACCAGTTCGCCTGGGTCATCTGGCGAATGTAGTAGTACATATCCGAGTAATCGGAACGGGTGTCCTGGGCGTCCAGACTAAGGTGCAGCCGATCGTTGACGTTCCATTTCAGGTTGAAGGCGTAATCGTTGGTCACATAGCGCCGCTTGAATGCGGTCGTATCGAGCTGCGTCGGCACACCGCCATAAGTGATCGGCAGGAAGGTCGATGGGGCCGGAGCGCCCGAGATGGTGCCCGACTGGAAGACACCGTTGGCGTCGTAGACCGGCGTGGTACCCGCCAGCGGTATGGCACAGCCGGCCAGTGACTGGCCACTGCAACCATCCGTCGATGCCTGAAGGGTGTGCTCGAAGGTACTCTCGGAGTCCGATGCCCGATTCCATGTCAGTGCGGCCTGCCAGGCCTTGTCCGGACTTTCCCACTGCAGGGCCAGCGCATGGCCGAAGCGTGTGCTTTTCTGGAATTGGTTGCGAAGGTCGCCTCCCACCGGTACGTAGAGATACTGGCCAGGCGCAAGGCCGGGAAAGGCGTCGGTTCTACCGCCCGGCAAATTGCAGCCATTGCAGCGCCGCTGGTAATCGACCACGGACATCGCGTTGTCGGTCTGGTCGATGCTGTCGTAGGCCACGTTGGCGAGGAAACCGAAGCGGCCGATCCCGGTGGTCCAGTTGTGGCTGAACAGGCCGGCGATCTGCGGCGTACCCTTCTCGGCCAGGCTGCCCCAGTAGTCGCCGAGGGTGACGGAGGCCTGGGTGTCCTTGACACTGTCGAACGGCAGGCGCGTGTGCAGGTCGATCGAGCCGGCGATGCCGCCCTCGATCATGTCCGCGGTTTGATTCTTGTTGACCACCACCGAGCCGATCAGCTCGGGCGATACCGTGGCGAAGTTCAGGCCCTGCCCGCCACCGGCGGAGAACACTTCACGACCGTTGAACAGGGTGCTGGTGTACGGCAGGCCTTGCAGGCTGATGTCCGAGCCCTGGATCGAAAAGTGATCCGGGTCGGCGGCAATGCCGAAGGCGCTGACGGCCACGCCCGGCACGCGCTGCAGCGCTTCGGTCACCGACAGGTCGGGCAGCGAGCCGGCATCCTGCGCCGAGATCGCATCGACCACCGTGTCGGCGTAGCGCTTGATGTCCTGCGCGCGATTCAAGCTCGAAGCGTAACCGTTGACGGTCATCCCGTTGAGCTGGGTGGTGTCCTTGCCATTGGCTGCCTTCGCGGTCTTCTTCTTGTCCGTGGCTTTCACGTTCTTCTTCGCGACGGGCGCAGCCTGGTCGGCCGATTGCGTTGCCGCTTGCGCGCTCTGCGCGTGCAGCCCGGCGGCCAGCAACGCCATGGTGATCGCGAGAGACAGCCGGCGCTGCTGCCTGGAATGACGCCCGTGCATCGCTTGCTTGTTCATTTTCCCCTCCGGAAATCCAATGAGTACTCGACTGATGCGGCTTTGCGCCGCGTTGTTTGCTACTTGTCGCCGTTGTTGCCGGGCGATTTCCCCAAACTCGCGCATGACAGGTCGTGGCGGTTCGCGGTGACCGTGGAGCTGACGCGGATGTTGGCGAAGGATGCGGCGAACGGCGCATCGGCTTCGATATCGAACGGCACGTCGACCCGCGACAGGTTCACGCCGCGCTCGGCGAAGCATGCCAGCGGGATGGACACGGTTTGCCGGGTGCCAGTGGCGTAGCCGGCAAAGACCGGGCCGAGCTCGAGGCCGGCGCCCGCGCCGCCGCAGCGGCTCTTGCCGCACTCCATGCGCAAGGTCACCGGGCCCTTGGCCGGCGTGCCGATCACCACGTCGAATTGCAGCGCCGCATGGGCGGCCGCCAGCCGGGTCAGGTCCACCGGCGCCGGGCTGCGCGCAAGGAAGCGTCCCGGCGCAAGCCACCGCACCGCCTTGGCGTCCAGTTGGGTGTTCACCTGCGTGGTATGCAGGCGCAGCGAGGGATGGTCGGCGGGCCAGGCGATGCTGCGGTTGAGGTCCGCGCCCACGGCGTGCTCGCCGTGCGCACCATCGGCGAGGTACAGACCGAACGGCGCGACCGCCAGGGTGTGGAATATCGGCAGGCTCGAAGCGTCGGCGCAGGCCTTCACGTCGGCGTGCTCGGGCAGGGTGGGCAGGTCGTGCCGGGTGGGGTAGCGCAGACCGTAGCCGGGTTCGAACAGCCACGGCGATGCGCCGGTCTTGGCGGTATCGGGGCAGGGCGTGCCGGGCCAGGGCCGCGGCAGCGTGCCGCTGAAGTTGTAGCGTTGTCCGCCGTGGCCGGCGGCGAACAGCACGTCCGCCACGCCGCCGCCCTCGCTGCCCGGCAGCCATGCCATCACGAAGGCATCGGCAAGGTTGAGGATGGGGTTCACGAACAGCGGCCGCCCGGCCACGAACACCACCACCAACGGCTTGCCGGATTGCGCCACTTTCTTCAGCAGCGCCGCGTCCTCGGGGTAAAGGTCGCCGAAGCGCAGGGTGGACGAGGGTGCGATGTCGCCCATCATTTCCGCCGACGGCGTTTCGCCGACCACCGCCACGATGGCGTCGTAGTTGCGGGCGTCGATGCCCTGCGCGTTTTCGCTGTAGGTGACGTTGGCCGCGCCATCGGCGTCGCGCAGGCCGCCGAGGATGCTCTGCGCGTTGGGGAAATCGGCGTTGCTGTTGTCCGTGCCCTGCCAGGTGAGCGACCAGCCGCCGGCCTGGTTCGACAGGTTGTCGGCGCTCTTGCCGACGACCAGCAGCTTCATGCCGCGCTTCAGTGGCAGCACGTCGTGGTTGTTCTTCAGCAATACCAGCGATTCGCGCACCGCGCGCCGGGCCAGCGCCCGATCCTGCAGCAGGCTGGCGTCGCCGGCGCCCGGCCGTTGCGAGGGGCGCTTGCCGTCGAACAGGCCCATGCGCAGCTTGGCCCGCACGATGCGGGTCACCGCGTCGTCGATGCGCGCCATCGGGATCTGGCCGTCGCGCACCTCGCGCATGGTGTTGGCGATGAAGGCCTTCCAGTCATCCGGCACCATCG
>JAJZET010000007.1 GCA_021805685.1 Pseudomonadota bacterium | reverse complement strand
CCAGCAGCGCCAGCCATACCATGCCCAGCAACAGCGCGAGAATGACCAGGACCGGGGTCAGCCGGCGTTGGCTGGCGGCGTTCATGGCATCGCTCCCGCTGCGTCCGCGGCATCGCCGGCGGCAGGTGCCGATGCCGCCGGCGCGGGATTGGCGGGACGCAGGTAGCCCGACAGTGCGAACTGCACCTCCAGCGACGGCCGGTTTTGCTGCCGGGCCGCCACCGGGTTGCGGTAGATGTTGAGGCTGTCCACGAACAGGTACGGCGTGCCCTGCTCCAGCGACTGCAGCACGCCTACCAGCGGCTGGATGTCGCAGCTGAGGTTGATGCTCACCGCCGCCTTGCGGTAAGGCTCGCCCGCCGTCGTCGACGGCTCGGGCACCGGCATCTTCTGCGTCACCGTGCAGGTGCCGCCCTCGGTATGGGCGTTCACTGCATCGACCACCCGCTGCATCAGGTCGGCGGTGGCGGTGTTCGGGTCGTGCTCGGGCAGGAAGGCATCGCTGGCGGCCCGGCCGGCGCCCAGCGCGGCGATGCGCCGCTGCAGCTGCGGCTTTTCGGCGATCGCGGCGGCATAGCGGCTCTGCGTGTCGCGCAGGTCGTCCATCTGCGCGCCGATGTCGCGCAACGGCGCCACGAACCACCAGTGCAGCAGCAGGAAGTAGGCCAGCAGCAGCGCCAGCAGCAACAGGCCGATGGCGGCGATGCGGCTGTCGCGCGGGGTCAGCTTCAGTGACTTCATGGTGCGCTCCCACCGGCGGCAGGCTGGCCGGCGCCGGCGTGCTCGGGCGCCGGCTTGTGCAGCTGCGCCACCATGTAGAAACGCTCCTTGCCGCTGGTGGGGTCGGTCTGGATGCTGCCCTGGAAATTCGCGTTGTCGATCAGCGGCGACCCCTTGAGCAGGTCGAGCAGCTTCGCCGCCTGCGGGCTCTGGCCCTGGAAGCCGATCTGGCCGTTGTCGTCGATGCTGAAGCGCTCCAGCCAGGCGCTGGAAGGCAGCCGCCTGGTGAGGTCGAGCAGCACGCCGAGCACCGTGGCGCGCTGCGCCTTGCGCCGCACCAGGAAGCCGGCCGCGCCGACGTCGTCCTGCAGTTGCTTGCGCAGCGCGACCACCTGCTGTGCCTCGCCGTGCATCGAATCGACCTGGGCCTGCATGCGCGCCAGCGCGCGCTCGCGGTTGTGCAGCCAACTGCCCATCGCCAGGAACGCCAGCAGTACGCAGGCCGCCGCCAGCGCGAGGTTGAGGCGCAGCCGCGGCCGCATGCGGCGCGGCGCCTGCTCCGGCGGCAACAGGTCGGCGCCGAGGCGGCCGGCGTCCTGCGGCAGGTCCACCGCGTCCACCGCGATGCCCAGTGCGCGGAGGCGGGCCAGCAGCGGATCCAGCGCGTCGCGTCGCACCACCAGCAGCTCCACCGCGCAACGTCCGGCCGGCGCCGGCTGCGCCAGTTCGCGCACGGCGTAATACACCTGCGCGGTACTGAACGGGGTTTGCCGGTCCATCTCGTAGCCGGCCACCTGGTGCAGCTTGCCGCGCGCCGCCAGCGGCAGATGCAGCACGCGCCGCAGCACCAGCTGGGCGGGCAGCAGCAGCGCCAGCCGGCGATCCTCCGGGTCGGTGTCCCGCCAGGCGGCAGCCAGCGCAGCCTGCTGCGCCGTGGCGTCGAGGCTGTCGCTCCAGTGCGCCAGCGGTTCGGCTTGGCCCGCGCGGCGCAGCCGCCAGTCGCCGTCCACCTGCTGCAGCAGATGCCAGCCGGCGCCCTCGGCCAGCGCGGCGCGCCAGCGAGGCGGCAGCAGCGCGGCCAGTTCGCCGCCCCACCACGCAAAGAAGGCCGGCAAGGGCGAAGCCCGCCAGCCGCGGCGCCATCCATCCAGCAGCGGCCGCAGCGACTGCATTGCAGCACTCATTCCCCGTCTCCCTCCTGCCAGCGCAACACCTTGTACGGCTGCGTTCCCATGCCCCCGACCTGGAAACGTATTGTGGCTTGGATCACCGCGCGCGTGCCGTCGGCCAGCACGGCCTCGGCACGGATACTATGCGTGATGCCGCCGCCGATCGCCGGCGTGGCCTCGCGGCTGTTCTGCGCCCGCCTCGCCTTCAGCGCCTGCAACTGCTGCGGATCGAGCCCGGGGATCGCCGCCAGCGCCAGCGGCGGCGCGGTATTCGGGTCGGGAATGGCCTGGCCCGACCAGAGCGTGATGTCCGGTTCGATGCGCCGGTACAGCGCGGGTGTCATGCCCAGCACCAGTTGCAGCTCCTGCAGGCTGGCGAAAGGACCGTGGCGCGGACCGTAGTCGCGGCCGGCCGCGGCGTAGGCGGCGCGTTCGAGGGCGTCGTCGGCCCCCGGAAAGCTTCGCCACGCCACCACGTTCGACGCCAGCCTGGCGGCGGCGGCCTGGCCCAGCCCCGCGGCGCGAAACAAGCCCCGCAGCACCTCCGGCGTGGCGGCATTGAGATCGACCTTGCCGCCTTCGTCGGTGACCGTGACGCTGACCGCGGCACCGTCGAAGCGGAACGGATAGACGCGGCCGTCGCCGACCCAGCGGCGCTGCACGACGGGGTCCTGCACCGCGTAGACCGCCCGCATCACGCCCGCCTCCGCCGCGTAGTGCGCACGCGTCTGGGCGAACTGGTAACGCGTCTGCAAGGCCTGCGTACGCGCCAGCATGGCGTAGCCGCCAAGCAGGATCGCCAGCAGGGTGCACGCCCACAGCACCAGCAGCAGGGCCACGCCACGCTGGTCCGCGCGCCGCCTCATGGGCCACCGCCATGGAACGGGATGCTGCCCGGCAACAGGCCGATCCGGCCGACCACGGCCGAGGCGTCGACCCGCAGCGGCACGTCCAGCTCCGGCCAGTCGTAACCGTCCTGCAGCTGCAGGCGTACGCGTACCAGTTGCGGCAGGCGCTGGCCGTCCGCCCAGTCGTCGGCCCACGGCAGTTCGCGGTTCTGTGCATCGCGGCCGCGGTAGCCGAAGCTGCCCGCCTTGACGTGGTCGAGCAGCACCTGCGGCTTGCCCAGTGGCTTCGGCGGCTGTCCGTCCGGCGGCAGCAGCGCCAGGCTCAGCTCCAGCCGTTGGCCGCCCTTGCCGTCGTCCACCAGCTTCAGCACCTGCAGCTGCGGGCCCAGCTTGCCGAGATAGCCCGGCAGCGGTGCGACGTAGCGCATCTCGTGTTCGCTGCCGCTGAAATAGACCGGCCGCCCCTGGTCGTCGTGCCTGATCGGCTGCGCCAGCGCCTGGGCCAGCTCGCTGCGCAGGAAACGCTGGGCGGAGCCGATCCCGTCGATCCGCGCGATCGCCGCGCTGCCCGAATGCACGCCGTGGATCGCGCTGCGCACGCCGCCGTACACGGCCACCAGCAGCAATGCCAGCAGCGCCATGGCGCCCAGCACTTCCAGCAGGGTGAAGCCGCGCTGGCGCTTCATGGTGCCTGGCCGCCGCTTGCCGGCGGGCCGCCGAGACGCAGGGTGCTGAAACGCGCCACCTGCGGGTGAGCATGGTTGCCCCAGCGCAGGGTGAGGTCGAGCTTGTACAGCTGCAGCATCGCGCCCTGCGGGCGCGGGCCGGGCGGATCCCACGGCGCCACGTCCAGTTGCCAGCGGTAACGGTGATCGACCTCGCCGGAACGGCTGCCCGGTCGCAACGGCTCGGTGACGTAGGCGCTGTCGAGCAGGCTGCGCGCCCACAGCGCCGCCTCGTCGTGCGCCGCCGCGTTGCGCGACAGCGCGATCGCGCCGCCGGCCACCTTCATCAGCGCGGCGAAGGCAATCGCCAGCAGCAGCATCGCGGCGATCACTTCGAGCAGGCTGAAGCCGCGCTGGCGTCTCATTGCGCCACCACCCGGTCGACCACGGCGACCTGCCCGGTGAGCCACGACACGTTGATGCGCCACTGGCGGCGACCGCTCCGCAGGATGATGTGGCCGCCGGTGGAGCTGCCGTCGGGAAAGAAGCGGATGCGCCCGACATGCTGGTTCGGGCGGTCTTCCAGCGCGCTGGTGATGGAGAGTTTGAGGCCCTTGGGCAGGCGCACGTGCTTGCGCTTCGGGTCGCTGTAGGTGTCGGCGCGGACGTCGACGTCGAAGTGCTGCTCCTTGCCCTGCACGATCGCCTGCGCCCGGGTGGCGCGCAGCGCGGCGGCGATCTCGCCGCTGGCGGCGTTGATGCGCGCGCTGGCCAGCCCCTGCGTCACCGACACCGCCACCGCCGCCGCGGCGATGCCGATCAGCAGGATCACGACCAGCATCTCGAGCAGGGTGAAGCCGCCCGCCCGCCTTACCGCATGCGGGAAGGCGGACGGGCGATGCTGGTGCACTGCGCGACGCATGCCGGCTGCTTACTGCCAGTTGCCCACGTCCTTGTCGTAGCCGTCACCGCCGGGCTTGCCGTCGCGGCCATAGAAGATCAGGTCGAAGCTGCCGTGCTCGCCGGGGTATTTGTAGCCGAAGGCATGACCCCACGGATCCTTCAGTTCCGAATCCTTGGCATACGGGCCCTGCCAGTTCGGCGCGTTCGACGGCTTGGTTACCAGATCCTGCAGCTGCTGCGGCGGCGTGCCGTTGTCCAGCGCGTAGTTCTCGATCTTCTGGCTGAGGGTGACCAGCTGGGCCTTGCCGGCACCGTACTTGCCCTTGTCCATGTTCTTGCCGACCGCGGTCACCACCACCGTGCCGACGATGCCGATCAGCACGATCACCGCGAGCATTTCCAGCAGGGTGAAGCCGCCGGAACGGCGGAGCGGGCGAAGATGTTTGTACTGCATGCAAGACCTCGTCATGTCGAACTCCGGAAACGATGTGCGGCGGCTATTGGATGTTGCTGGTCAGGCTCAGCAGCGGCAGCAGGATCGCCGCCATGATCAGGCCCACCAGCACGGTCATCACCACGGTGAGCGCGGGCACCAGCGCGGCGAGCAGGCGGTCGATGGAGCGGCGGCTTTCCAGCTCGAAGGTGTCGGCCACCTTGAGCAGCATGCCGTCGAGCTCGCCGGCTTCCTCGCCCACCTGCACCATCTGCAGCGCGAGCCGCGGGAACAGCCTGGACTGCCCCAGCGCGAAGCCGAGGCCGGAGCCCTCCTTCACTTGTTCGTGCGCCTGCGCCAGCGCCGCGTCCAGCGCGCGGTTGGAAGCGACCTGGCGCGCGATGGCCAGCGCGCCCAGCAGCGGCACGCCATTCTTCAGCAAGGTGCCCAGCGTGCGCGCGATACGCGCGGTCTGCACCTTGAGCAGCAACGGACCGGCCACGCGCAGGTGCAGCAGGCGGGCGTCCCAGGCCAGCCGCGCGGCGGGCTCGCGCAAACGCATGCGCAGGAAAAAGGCACCCCCGACCAGCAGCAGCAGGATCAGCCACCACCACGACTGCAGGGTCTGCCCGAGCACCAGCACCGCTTGGGTGATCCATGGCAGCGGCACCTGCATGTCCTGGAAAATCGGCACGAACTGCGGCACCACGTAAGCCAGCAGCAATACCAGCGAACCCAACACGCCCACCAGCAGGAAGGCCGGGTAGATCAACGAGTTGATGATGCTGCCGCGCAGCTCCTGCGAGCGTTCGAGGTAGTCGGCCAGCCGGCGCAGCGTGTCCTCCAGCGAACCGCCGGCCTCGCCCGCGCGCACCAATGCGATGTACAGCTTGGGGAACACGCCGTGTTCCTCGTCCAGTGCCTGCGACAGCGGCATACCGCCGCGCACGCGGTCGCGCACGTGCTCGATCAGCTTCTGCGCGCGCTCGCCCTCGGGCAGGTCGAGCAGGATGCCCAGCGCGCGATCGAGCGGCTGGCCCGCGCCGAGCAGGGTCGCCAGCTGGTGGGTGAACTGCGCCAGCTGGTCGCCGCTGAACGGTACGCGCCTGAACAGCGCGGCGAAGCCGGAGCCGCCGCCCAGCGCATCCGCCGCCCGCGCCTCCAGCGGCGTGTGGCCCTGGTCCTGCAGGCGCGCCACCACCTCGTCGAGGCTGGCGGCCTCCATCTGGCCCTGCAGCAACTCGCCGGTTTCGCTGACGGCGCGATATCTGAATTGACTCATGAGGACCGACGTCTCCGAGTCACGACAGACTCAAACGAGAGCCGACCCGCATGGCACGTCTGCACGCTCTCCCCTCCGAGGAGGGGAGTTGTTCCCCGCAACGAGGGAGGAACGGGATCAACCCTCCTGCGTGACACGCAGCACCTCCTCCAGCGTGGTGACGCCGGCGAGCGACTTGGCGATGCCGTCCTCGTACATGGTGCGCATGCCTTCGGCGCGCCCCTGCTTCTCGATCTCGCCGGCGTCGGCCTTCTGCATCAGCAGGCGGCGCAGCGGTTCGCTCATC
Organism: Pseudomonadota bacterium; assembly: GCA_021805685.1. Classification (GTDB taxonomy): domain Bacteria; phylum Pseudomonadota; class Gammaproteobacteria; order Xanthomonadales; family Rhodanobacteraceae; genus Rhodanobacter_A. Next base: position 144 of record JAJZET010000007.1, on the reverse strand, counting down.
ACCAGGAATTCCATGATCGCCTGGCGACCACGGTAGCCGCTGGGGTTGGCCGCGCTGGAGCCTGGCTTCCACAGCCGGATCGGCTTGCCGCCCGCGTATTTCTCCAGTTCGAACTGGCGGATCACCTCGGGCGAGGGCTCGTAG
>JAJZET010000238.1 GCA_021805685.1 Pseudomonadota bacterium | reverse complement strand
GATAGCGCGGCCGACGCCTGCGCCGGCCAGGTGGCGCCGCTGGTCAGGGCCGACTGGAACGACTACGCCGCGCTGGAGGACTTCGCGCGCAAGGTCGACGTGGTCACCTTCGATTTCGAGAACGTGCCGGCGGAGACCGCGCAGTGGCTGGCCGAGCGCGTGGCGGTATTCCCGAACCCGCGGGCGCTGGCGGTGGCGCAGGATCGCCTGGCCGAGAAGACCCTGTTCCGCGAATGCGGCCTGCACACCCCCGAGTTCATGGCGGTGGACGACCGCGCCGGACTCGACCGCGCGCTGGCGACGGTGGGCGCGCCGTCCATCCTCAAGACACGCCGGCTGGGCTATGACGGCAAGGGCCAGTTCCGCCTGAAGTCGCTGGCCGATGCCGACGCGGCCTGGGCGGCGCTTGGCGCGCAGGCGGCGAAACATGGCCTGATCCTGGAGGCCTTCGTGCCGTTCCAGCGCGAGCTGTCGGTGCTGGCCGTGCGCGGACGCGACGGCGACTTCCGTACCTGGCCGCTGACCCGCAACTGGCACGTGGATGGCGTGCTCTCGATGAGCCTGGCGCCGGCGCCCGACATCGCCGCGCTGCAGCCGCGCGCCACGGCGCTGGCGCGCACGCTGGCGGAGCGACTGGACTACGTGGGTGTGTTCGCGCTGGAGCTGTTCGTCAAGGACGGCGAATTGCTCGGCAACGAGATGGCGCCGCGCGTGCACAATTCCGGACACTGGACCATCGAGGGCGCGCACACCAGCCAGTTCGAGAACCACGTGCGCGCCGTGCTCGGCCTGCCGCTGGGCGACACCGGCGCGCGCGGGCAATCGGCGATGTTGAACTGGATCGGCGAGTTGCCCGACCCGGCGCCGGTGCTGCGCGGCGTCGATGCGCACTGGCACGACTACGGCAAGTCGGCGCGTGCCGGCCGCAAGGTGGGGCACGCCACGGTGTGCGCGCCGGATTCGACACAACTGGCGCAGCGTCTCGAAACGATCGGTCGTGAGCTGGGGCGCGAGGCGCAGGTAGCGCCCACGCTGGAAGCGCTGCGGGGTTGAACTGCGCCCATCGATGGGCTCCGTACGATCGGCCCGCCTGGCTGATCGGACGGAGCCTGGCTCGCATCGCGCGCCAGTCGAGCCAGAAAAGGGCAGGAGCCCTTCTCTGGCATCAGGCAAGGCGTTATGGCTCTTCGGTTTTGGCGCACAAAAAAGCCGCGGAAGTTCGCGGCTTTTTTGTGCTTTGCATCTGGAAGGCCGAAGCAAGAGCGTTCGTGCCTGAGGTCAAAAAAGGGGCTCCTGCCCCTTTTTTGAATCGCCTGATTCGCTGGGCGAATCAGGCTCCGCTTCGCGGGCGCTCACCCATGGGTGTGGCGCGCGGGGCGTGCGGGAGGCTGCCTCAGCCCTGCATCGCCTTGGCGACTTCGGCCAGGTAGTCTTCCTGCACCTTCTCGATGCCTTCGCCGACGGCCAGGCGCACCACCGAGACCACGTCGGCGCCTTCCTTCTTCAGCGCTTCGCCCACGGTGACGTTGGTGTCCAGCACGTAGGGCTGGCCGACCAAGGTGACCTCGGAGACGATCTTGTTGATCTTGCCCGAGACGATCTTCTCCAGGATGTCGGCCGGCTTGGCCTTTTCCTTGTCCGACATCGCGGCCAAGGCGATTTCCTTCTCCTTGGCGATGAAGTCGGCGGGAACGTCCTCGGCCTTCACGTAGGGCGGGTTCATCGCCGCCACGTGCATGGCGATGCCCTTGGCAAGCTCGTCCGAGCCGCCCTTGAGCGCCACGATCACGCCGATCTTGCCGCCGTGCGAGTAGGTGGCCAGCGGGCCGTCGGCCTCGACGCGCGCCGCGCGGCGCACTTCGACCTTCTCGCCGATGGTCGCGGTCTGCGCCTTGGCGGCTTCCTCGATGCTGGCGGCGCCCGGGAAGGCGGCGGCCTTCACCGTGTCGATGTCGCCGGCGCTGGCCTTCAGGGCGGCCTCGGCAACGGCGTTGGTGAACTCGATGAAGTTCGGCGCCTTGGCGACGAAGTCGGTCTCGCTGTTGACCTCGACCAGCACGGCCTTGCCGTTGGCCTGGGCGGCGGCGATGCGGCCTTCCGCGGCGATGCGGTCGGCCTTCTTCTCGGCCTTGACCATGCCGGTCTTGCGCAGCCATTCCATCGCCGCGTCGATGTCGCCGTTGTTCTCGACCAGCGCCTTCTTGCACTCCATCATGCCGGCGCCGGAGCGCTCGCGCAGTTCCTTCACGAGTTGGGCGGAGATATTGCTCATCGGTATTCCTCGAATGCTCGTGGCGTCGTGGCGGATCGCGCCACGACGCCGTGATGGCTTGTCGTTGCGACGGCGGTTGCCCGCCGCCGCATCGGCTTACTTGGCGTCGCGCGGGGCGCGGCCTTCGCGGCCACCGTCGCGGCGCGGCGCACCGGCGCCCTTGCGCGGGGCGGCGTCACGGTCGCGGCGGGGCGCGGCCTTGCGCTCGCTGCGCTCGGCCTTGGCGACCGGGTTGCCTTCCTCGTCCAGCTCGACGAACTCGTCGGCGTCGCCCTGGGCGGCAGCCGGCGCGGCGGCCTTGCCTTCCAGGATCGAGTCGGCGGCGGCGCGGGCGTACAGCTGGATCGCGCGGATCGCGTCGTCGTTGCCGGGGATCGCGTAATCCACCAGCTCCGGGTTGTAGTTGGTGTCGACCACCGCCACCACCGGGATGCCCAGCTTGCGGGCTTCCTGCACGGCGATGTCCTCGTGGCCGATGTCGATCACGAACAGCGCGTCGGGCAGGCGGTTCATGTTCTTGATGCCGCCCAGCGAGTTCTGCAGCTTCTCGCGCTCGCGGCGACGGGCCAGCACTTCGTGCTTGACCAGCTTGTCGAAGCTGCCGTCGGTCTCGGCCGCTTCCAGCTCCTTGAGCTTGGCCACCGACTGCTTCACGGTGCGGAAGTTGGTGAGCATGCCGCCCAGCCAGCGCGCGGTGACGAAGGGCATGCCGGCGCGGGTGGCTTCCTCGGCCAGCGCCTCGCGGGCGGAGCGCTTGGTGCCCACGAACAGGATGGTGCCGCGCTTCTGCGCCAGGCCCGACAGGAAGTTCATCGCGTCGGTGAACAGCGGCAGGGTCTTCTCGAGGTTGATGATGTGGATCTTGCCGCGGGCGCCGAAGATGTACGGACCCATCTTCGGGTTCCAGTAACGGGTCTGGTGACCGAAATGCACGCCGGCTTCGAGCATTTCGCGCATGGTGACTTGAGCCATGGTGTAACTCCTTGCGTTGGGCCTTTTCAGGTGGCCCGGGGGGTTGGGACCTCCACGCATCCCCGGCTTCGACCGCGGCAGCGAACGCTGCGCGCGGCACCCCGAAGAACGGTGCCGATGCGTGTGTGGCGTTGGGTTTGGGATGCTGCCGCGGCGCGGTTACAATCCCGTTTCGCCTTGCAGTGAGCGCCGGTCGAAAGCCTCGACGACGGTCTGCAAAACTGTGAGATTGTAGCCGGTACGCCGGCGCGGCGGCAAGTTGCCAGCGGATGCCGGCTTGATCGGCGCGCGTGGCGCCGCCATCTGGATCCCCGTTATGGCCATTACGCTGAAATCCCCGAAGGACCTCGAAGGCATGCGCGAGGCCGGCCGGCTGGCCGCCGAAGTGCTGGCCATGCTCAAGGAGCACGTCAAGCCAGGCGTCACCACCGAGGAGTTGGACCGCATCGCCTACGAGCACATCGTCAACGTGCAGAAGGCGGTGCCGGCCAACGTGGGCTACCACGGCTTTCCCAAGACGCTGTGCACCTCGGTCAACCACGTGATCTGCCACGGCATTCCCAGCCCGGGCAAGGTGCTCAAGGACGGCGACATCGTCAACCTCGACGTCACCGTCATCAAGGACGGCTGGCATGGCGACACCAGTCGCATGTACTTCGTGGGCACCCCGTCGGTGCTGGCCAGGCGGCTGGTGGACACCACGCACGAGGCGATGATGCGTGGCATCCAGGCAGTGAAGCCCGGCGCCACCCTGGGCGACGTGGGCCACGCGATCCAGCAGCACGCCGAGTCCGCCGGCTTCAGCGTGGTGCGCGAGTACTGCGGCCACGGCATCGGCAAGGTCTACCACGACGAACCGCAGGTGCTGCACTACGGCAAGCCCGGCACCGGCGTGGAGCTGAGGGAAGGCATGACCTTTACCGTCGAGCCGATGATCAATGCCGGCAAGCCGCACACCAAGCAGCTGCCCGACGGCTGGACCGTGGTCACCAAGGACCACTCGCTCTCGGCGCAGTGGGAGCACACCATCGCGGTCACCGCGGACGGCTTCGAGATCCTCACGCCCTGGCCGGACGCATGACTGACCGGGGGCGCCGCGTGGCAGACTGACGGTCGCTTCCAGCCACCCGAATCCTGCCGATGAACGTTGCGCTTCCTCCCTTGCCGCGCCTGCCCCCGGCCGTGCCGCGGTCGGGCGTCTCGGCCGACGCGCGGCGTGCATTGCGGCAACTGCTGGGCGACGTGGATCGCGACCTGGCGACCGCCTTCCGCGAGGGCGCCGAGGTCAGTGCACTGGCGCGCCGTCGCGCCGAGGCGGTGCTGCGCATCGTGGCGCATGTCTGGACGGCCTGCCTCGGCGAAGTGAGCGGGGCTGCGCTGTTCGCGGTCGGCGGATTCGGCCGCGGCCTGCTGTTTCCGCATTCCGACGTGGATCTGCTGGTCCTGGCCAAACGGCCGGAGCCGGCGCGCCTGCGCGCCCTGGAGCAATGCTTCGCCACGCTGTGGGACATCGGCCTCAAGGTGGGCCACGCAGTGCGCGAGCCGGCGCAGTGCCGGGCGTTGGCCGCCGAGGACGCCAGCGTGTTCACCAGCCTGCTGGATGCGCAGTGGATCGCCGGCGATGCCGCGCTGGAAGCCACCCTGCGCGCCATCGTGGACGACCCCGCGCTGTGGCCGCCGCGCGACTACCTTGCCGCGCGACTGGCCGAGCGCGATGCCCGGCATGCGCGGCACAACGACACCGCGAGCAACCTCGAACCCAATCTCAAGGATGGTCCCGGCGGACTGCGCACGCTGGATTCGCTGCGCTGGCTGGGGCGCCGGCTGGCGCATGCCGGCGGCTTCGAGGCGATGCAGGATGCCGGCCTGCTCGACCCGGCCGAGCGCGCCAGCCTGTGCGAGGCCGAGGCTACGCTGCGGCGTTACCGCTGGGCGCTGCACACCGAGGCGGGGCGGCCGGAGGAGCGGCTGCTGTTCGACTACCAGCGCGCGCTGGCGGTGCGGCTGGGCTTCGAGGACGAGCACGAGAAGAACCTCGGCGTCGAGCAGTTCATGCAGGGCTACTACCGCGCGGCCAGCCAGGTGGAGCGGCTGGGCGTGCAGATCGCCGAGCGCTTCGTCGAGCTGCTGGAGCCGCCGGGCGAGGCGAAACCGGTGGGCGAGGATTTCGTGCGCCACGGCACGCGGCTGGCGGCGCGCGATCCCGAGCTGTTCATGCGGCGCCCGGCGGCGCTGGTGGAGATCTTCATCGCACGGCTGGACGAACCGGGCCTGATCGGCTTCTCCGCCGACACCATGCGCCGGATCCACCAGGCCACCGCGCAGCACGACGGCAGGCTGGCCGACGATCCCGCGGTGCTGGCCGCTTTCCTGCGCCTGCTCAAGCGTGGCGCCCCGGCGGTGGATGCGTTGTGGCGGATGAACCGGCATGGCCTGCTCGCCGCGATCCTGCCGGCGTTCGGCAAGGTGTTCGGGCGCATGCAGTACGACCTGTTCCACGTCTACACCGTGGACGAACACACGCTGCGCGTGCTGCGCCAGCTGGCGCGATTTGCCGATCCCGAGGCGCGCAGCGAATTCCCGGTGGCCTGCGACGTCTGGTCCAGCCTGGGCCAGCCGGAGCTGATGCTGCTGGCCGGCCTGTTCCACGACATCGCCAAAGGCCGCGGCGGCGATCACTCGGTGCTGGGCGAGGCCGATGCGCGCGCGTTCTGCGCCAGGCTCGGCCTGCCTACGGCCGATGGCGAGCGCGTGGCGTGGCTGGTGCGCTGGCACCTGCTGATGAGCACCACCGCACAGCGGCAGGACATCACCGACCCCGACGTGGTGCGCCACTTCGCCGATGCCGTGGGCGACCGCGAGCGGCTGGGCAGGCTCTACCTGCTGACCGTGGCCGACATCATCGGCACCAGCCCCAAGTTGTGGAACGGCTGGAAGGACCGCCTGCTGGCCGACCTGTATGCGGCCACCCGCCAGACGCTGCGCAGCGACACCCGGCCCGGGCACGATGCCGCGGCGCGCATCGACGCCTGCCGCGCGCAGGCGCTGATCCTGCTGCAGGACGAGGGCATCGCCGCGGGGGCGGCCGAGCGGGCCTGGGCCACCTTCCCGACCTCCAGCTTCCTGCGCCATCGTCCCGAGCAGATCGCCTGGCAGACCGCGGCCATCGTGCACGCGAATGGGGCCTGGCCGCTGGTTGCCGTACATCCGCTCTCGGTGCGCGGCAGCACCGAACTGTTCGTCTGCACGCCCGACCGCGACGGCCTGTTCGCCAGCGTCACCGCGATGCTGGACCGGCTGCACTTCTCGGTGGTGGAGGCGCGCATCCTCGGCTCCAGCGCCGGCATGGCGATGGACACCTTCCTGCTGCTGGAGGCGGACGGCCAGCAGCCGGCAACGGTGGATCGCGCGGAGGAATTGCGCCAGCGCATGCAGCGCGCACTGGCGCAGGGCGGGCAGATCCTGCCGCCGCGACGCAGCATGTCGCGCCAGCTGAAGCACTTCCAGATGCCGCCGCGCATCGACTTCCGCCAGGCCGAGGGCCGCACCCGCATGGCGCTGGTGTGCAGCGACCGGCCCGGCCTGCTGGCCGCGGTGGCGCAGGTGCTGGTGGCCTGCGAGACGCGCGTGCACGATGCCCGCATCGCCACCTTCGGCGAGCGCGTCGAGGATTTCTTCCAGCTCACCGACCGCAGCAACGCGGCGCTGGACGAAGCGCACCAGCAGCGCTTGCGGCAAGCCTTGCTGGCGCGGCTGGGCTAGCTGGCTGGCGCGGGGGAGGGTCCCGCACCTCCCGTGCGGCGGTTCGCCGGCGTAGTAGCGTGGCGCGGCCTCAATCGATGGCGTCGGCGCCCCACAGCGCTTCCATGCTCACGGACATGCCCAGCTGCCACAGGTTGACCACCTCCACGATGGTATGCGCATCCGCGTCGCCGCTGCGGCGGATCGGCGAGGCCAGGCGCAGGCCGTTGTGCGTGGTCAGCGACGCCACCACCGGCTGGTGGCCGGCTGCGCCGCGCTGGATCACCACGGCCAGCGAGCCGTTGCGCAGGCGCACGCCGGTGCCCGGCGGATAGATGCCCAGGGTCTTGATGAACACCTTGGCCAGGTTCACGTCCAGCGCCGCGCCCTCGTTGAGGAAGATCCAGCGCAGCGCCTGCGTGGACTGCAGCGGCGGGCGGTAGTCGCGGCCGGCGACGCGCGCGCAATAGACGTCGGCCAGTGCCAGCAGCCGTGCCGGCTGGCCGATTGCCTCGCCGCCCTTGCCGGCGGGATAGCCGCTGCCGTCGGTGCGCTCGTGGTGGTCGCGTACGGCGTCCAGCCAGCGCTCGTCGGTGACGCCGAGCTCGCGTAGCCGCGCCACGCCGGTCTGGCAGTGGGCGTGCACTGCCGCTTGCTGCGCGTCGGTCAGTGGCGCCCGGCGCGCGACCAGCGCGTCGTGCAGGGCGAACATGCCGATATTCATCGTCAACGCGGCCGATACGGCGGCAATGGATTCGTCGGGTTCCAGCTCCAGCGCCGCCCCGGTGATCTGGCAGGCGATGGCGGCGTTCACCGCATGGCGGCTGCTGTACGGCCCTTCGGTGCGCAGCAGCATGCTGGCCAGCACCACGTCGGGATTCGTGCGGCAGGCTTCGCGCACCTGGGCGGCGATGCCGGCCAGCGCCACCGGGAAATCCGCCGGCGCGGGGTCGGCCAGCAGCGCGTGCAGCCGCCGCCGCGCGTCCAGCACGCGGGCCAGCGGCGACAGCGACGGTTCCGCCAGCTGGGGCGGCAACGGGGTGCGGCACTCCTCGTCGGAACCGTAGAACAGGCCGTGCTGCAGCAGCATGTCGCGCTGGGTCGCGTTAAGGATGACCTGGCCATAGCTCAACAGCACGTTGCCACGGGCATCGTAGGCATTGAAGCGGATGGGGCGGCCGACGGTCAGTTCGGTCGTGTCGATGGGGCGACGCGGCACAGGGTTTCCTTCTGCGGGACGAGAGTGGCCCGGCATGCGTTCACTTCATAGCTTCCGGCGGTTTTGCGCAAGCCCACGACGCCGCCACGGGCAGCGCGCCGGGCTCGGGCAGGCGGGACAGGGCATCGCGCAGCACGTCGGCCAGGTTGCCCGGTGGAGGAGGCGCGGTTACCGGCGGCACGCCGGCCCAGGCGTTGCGGTCGTGCCGTTTTGCCGCGTACATGCATTCGTCGGCGAGGTTGATCACCTGTTCCCAGCCGAGCAGGTTGGGGGCGCTGGTGAACAGCGGGTAGCTGGCAAAGCCGACCGAGCAGGTGAGATGGAGGAGCTGGCCGTCCTCCAGCGCGAAGGGGTAGGCGGCCACGGCGGCGCGGATGCGTTCGGCGTACTGCGGTCCGGCATCCGGGGCGGTGAAGCGGGCCACGATCAGGAACTCCTCGCCGCCGTGCCGCACCGCCGTGTCCGATTCGCGCACCACCGACATCAGCACGTCGCGGAACTGCTGCAGCACGCGGTCGCCGCTGGCATGGCCATGGCCGTCGTTGATCTGCTTGAAGTGGTCGAGATCCACCAGCAGGAACAGCAGGTACATCTGCAAATCCGGGCCGTGCCGGCGGGCGTTGGCGAGGTCGTGCTGGATGTGCTCCTCGAGATAACGCCGGTTCTTGAGGCCGGTCAGCGGGTCGACGAACACCTGTTGGGCCAGCGCCGCGTTGGCTTCGCGCAGGGCCTGGTTGGCGTGCGCCAGTTCCGCGGTGCGCTGCGACACCAGCAGGGCCAGCGCGCGGTTGCGTCGATGCAGCGCATGCAGCCGCCAGCGGACCAGCAAGCTCAGCAGCAGCACGCCGCCGACCGACCAGACCAGCCAGGCCCAGGCGGTGCGGTACCACGGCGGCAGTACGCGGAAATCGAATACGGCCTCGCGGGCCTGCTGGCCGTACAGGTTGCGCCCGCGCACATGGAAGCGATAGCGCCCGTCCGGCAGGTTGGTGTAGTCGCGATAGGTGTCGCCGCGCCAGGGCGACCAGCCGCGGTCCAGCCCTTGCAGCCAGGTCTGGTACTGGTTGGTCTCGGCACGCGCGAAGCTGGGCAGGGCGAACTCGAAGCGTATCGAGTTCTGCTTCCACGGGATCTCCGGCAGGCCCGCGCTCGGATGCCCGCCGGCAAACGGCACGCGGCCATCCTGGCCGGCCACCCGGCGCAGCAGGGTGCGCAACTGCGGGTCTGCCGGAAGGACGCGCGTGGACTGGTAGCGGTACAGGCCCTTGTCGCCACCGATCCACACGGTGCCGTCGGCGTCGTCCAGGAAGGCGGAGATGCCGATGCCGGCCAGCGGCTGCAGCGGCACGGCCTGCCAACGCCAGCCCTTGCCGTCACGCACGGCGTGGCCGATCTGCTTCGGGCCGCCGGCGAACGCGGCATACATCCATAGCGAGCCGTCGCGGTCCTGGTGCACCTCGTCGATCGGCTGCGGGCCGTCGGGAAACAGGCTGGCGAACGCCGGGTCGGGGCCGAAGCGCGAGGTGACCGGATCGAAGCGGTACAGGCCGTGCGCGGTGACGAAGCGCAGCTTGCCGTCGATGGCAACCAGGTCGCTGCGCTCCATCGGCAGGCCGGCACTGGCGCCGTAGCGATCGACCTTGACCGCGCGCGGGTCCCGCGGCCCCTGCCAATCCGGCGGCAGGGTCAGGCGCATCGCGCCGCCCACCCAGGGACTGAGCCACACCTTGCCCGCGGCATCCTGTCGGATGGTGCGTATTTCCAGCGAAACGCCGGGGATGAGGCCTTCGTCGATCCAGCGGCCGTCCACGCGGTGCAGGGTGCCGATGCCATCCGGATAGCCCACGAATACCCGCGTCGGATCGGTGCGGGCATGCCACAGCGAGAGCGCCGCCGTCGACAGTACATGCCGCTGGACGGCAGGCACCGGCCGGAAAGCGTTGCCGCTGCCCACGAACACGCCGCCATCGCAGGCCACCAGCAGCTGGCCATCGACGCCGGCCAGGTCCCAGACCGGCCCAGGCAGCTGCGGCACCTTCTCGAAGTGGGCATTGCTGCCAGGCACCAGCCGATACAGGCCGTCGGTGGCGCCGACGTAGAGGGTTCCGTCATGGCGCTGCAGCAAAAGCGCGTCGTCCGGCAGGCCGCTGCGTTCGCCGAAATGGGTCAGCGGCGAGCCCATGTCGATGCGGGCGACGCCGTTGCCCTCGGCCACCCACAGGCCGTGGTCGCGTCCCTGCATCAGGGCCATCATCGCGTTCGTGCTCAGGCCGCTGCTGCGCGTCAAGGTGCGCAGCAGGTGGCCTTGTGCGTCCAGCACGAACAGCCCGCCATTCAGGGTGGCCGCGACGAGCCGGCCGTCGGCCAGCCAGGTCGCGTCATACAGCTGGGCCTTGCGGATCGCCGCATCGGCCTCGGTGGGCCAGGGGCGCCACTGGCCGTCGTGGCGGATGAACCAGCCGTGCGAACGCGTGCCCGCCAGCAGATCGCCCGGCTGCGCATCCGGGCCGCGCCATGGCAGCAGCGCATAGATCCGCTCGTCGGCAAAGCGCGCGCCGCCGGGCGAAAGCACCAGCCGGTCGCCATCCATCTGCAACAGCCCGCGTCCCGTCTCGCGCAGGTACAGCCGGCCGTCGACCCGGAAGCTGGTGTGGAACGTGCTGTCGGGCTTCCACACCTTCATCGTGCCGTGGCGGTAGCGGAACAGCCGCGTGATGGTGACGAAGTACACGCCGTCGGCCGTGGGATAGACGCTCCAGACATCGGCGAAATCGCGCTCGTCGGGCGGCAGCTTGTCGCGCAGCGAGACGAACGCGAGCTGGCCGTCGTCGCTCCGCTTCAGGTAGCCGAAGTCGCCGACCGTACCCACGTAGATGCGGTCGTCCGCGCCCAGCGCCAGCGAGCGCACCGTGGCTCCGTTGGGTACCGGGGTACGCTGCCAGCGCGCGCCGTCGTAGCTCAGCACGTAGCCGTCGACGTTGCCCACGTAGACCACGCCCTCCCGGTCCTGGTCCTGCGCCAGCGCCCAGTTCTGCGCGGCCGCACCGTAGTCCCTGGGCGAGAAGTTGCGGATGTAGGGCAGGCCGGTGTCGCTGGGCGATGCGCTGGCGGCAAGGCCCGGGACGGACGTGGACGAGGCGGCTGCGGGCGACGCGGAGGTGGAGGTGGAGGTGGAGGTGGAGGTGGAGGAAACCTGGGCGGCCGGCAGGCACAGCGCGAGCAGCGCCAGCACGCGTGCAAGGTGCGTGCGGCGTTGGGTTGGCTTGTCTATGACGGCGCCCGTTCCATCCATCGCAACCTCGCGGCGGGCCGACGCGATGCGCCGGCCCTTGTCGCGTGGTTATCGGTCAGCAGACATGAAGCTTGAGTGAGCGGGCAGGTCCGGCGGTTTCGCCGCACGGCGCGGACGGGCACAATGGGGCATTCCCCATCGACGATTTGGACGTCCATTCGCCATGCAAAGCATCGAATCCCTGATCGACGACGCCTTCGGGCGCCGCGACGAGCTGACCCAGGCCGAGGTCGAGACCCACCTGCGCCCTGCGCTCAACCAGGTGCTGGATCTGCTCGAGTCCGGCGAGCGTCGCGTGGCCGAACCGGACGGGCAGGGCGGCTGGAAGGTCAACCAGTGGCTGAAGAAGGCGGTGCTGCTGTACTTCCGCATCCACGGCAACCGCGTGGTCGACGGCGGCCCGGCGCTGGCCTTCGACAAGGTGCCGCTGCGCTTCGCCCACGGCAACGACGCCGAGCTGCAGGGCCTGGGCGCGCGCATCGTCCCCGGCGCGCTGGTGCGCCGCGGCGCGCACATCGCGAAGGACGCGGTGCTGATGCCCAGCTACGTCAACATCGGTGCCCACGTGGGCGCCGGCACCATGGTGGACACCTGGGCCACGGTGGGCTCCTGTGCGCAGATCGGCGCGGGCGTGCACCTGTCCGGCGGCGTCGGCATCGGTGGCGTGCTGGAGCCGCTGCAGGCCAACCCCACCATCATCGAGGACCACTGCTTCATCGGCGCGCGCTCGGAAGTGGTCGAGGGCGTGGTGGTGGAGAAGGGCAGCGTGATCGGCATGGGCGTGTTCCTCGGCCAGTCCACCCGCATCTACAACCGCATGACCGGCGAGGTCAGCTACGGCCGTGTGCCCGCTGGCAGCGTGGTGGTGGCCGGCAACCTGCCCGCGAAGGACGGCTCGCACAGCCTGTATGCCGCGATCATCGTCAAGCAGGTTGACGAGAAGACGCGCGGCAAGACCTCGATCAACGAACTGCTGCGGAGCGGCGAATGAGCGCGACCCTCTACGGCCTGAGCACCTGCGACACCTGCCGCAAGGCGCGCAACTGGCTGGACCGCTTCGCGGTGCCGTACACCTTCGTGGACTATCGCGCCAACCCGGTGCCGGCGGCCACGCTGAAGGCCTGGGCGGCGCAGCTCGGCGGCTGGGAAGCGCTGGTCAACAAATCCTCCACCACCTGGCGCAACCTGCTGCCGCAGCGCAAGAACCCGGGCACCGATCCCGAGTGGACGCTGCTGCTGAAGGAATATCCCGCGCTGGTCCGGCGTCCGGTGGTGCTGCAGGAGGACGGCAGCATCAGCGTGGGCTTCAGCGACAACGGCTTCAAGAAGCTGTTCGGTCGCTGACGCAGGCGCGGCCTCGTGACCGACTACCGCATCCGCCGCTACCGCGCCAACCTGCGCATCGAACGTGACAACGCCGCGCTGTATGCGCGGCTGGCCGAGGCGGCCACCGACGAACGGCTGGCGCACGCGTACCGCTGCATCGCCGAGGGTGAGCAGGCCAACGCGGCGTTCTGGGAGTCGCGGCTGCGCGAGGTCGGCGCCGCCGTGCCGCCGCCGCGCACTGGTGCGCGCGTGCGCGTGCTGGGCTGGTTTGCGCGCGCCTTCGGCACCGAATTCGTGATGCCCACCGTGGTGCGGCTGGAGCACGCCGACCACGACGAGACACCGGTGGACCGCAGCGGCCATCGCGACCATTTCCTGCCGCCGCAGGCGCGCGCCGAGCGCGGCCACAACCATCGTGCGCAAAGCGGCAACACGCTGCGCGCAGCCGTGCTGGGCGCCAACGACGGGCTGGTCTCCAACCTCAGCCTGGTGATGGGTATGGCCGGCGCCGCCGCCAGCGATCGCGCCGTGCTGCTGGCCGGCATGGCCGGGCTGGTCGCCGGCGCCTGCTCGATGGCGCTGGGCGAATGGCTCAGCGTGAACAGTTCGCGCGAGTTCTACCAGGCGCAGATCACCGAGCGCGCGGAGCGCCTCGCGGTGGCGCCGGAGGACGGCGTGCGGCACATCGCCGGCATCTACCGAGGCAAGGGCATGGGCCACGCCGAGGCCGAGCACCTGGCCGGGCACCTCGCCGAAACGCCGCGCGCCGCGCTGGACACCGTGGTGCGCGAGGACCTCGGCGTCGATCCCGACGAACTCGGCGGCTCGGCCTGGGGCGCGTCGCTGTCCTCGTTCTGCCTGTTCGCGTTCGGCGCGGCGTTCCCGGTGGCGCCATACCTGTTCCTGCACGGGCATCGCGCGCTGCTCGGCAGCGCCATCGCGGCGGCGGTCGGGCTGGCGCTGATCGGCACCGGCACGTCACTGTTCACCGGGCGCGGCATGCTGTTCTCGATCGCGCGGCAGTTCGCGATCACCGTGGCCGCCGCGGCGATCACCTGGGGCGTCGGGCATGTCCTCGGCGCGGTGGTCGCCGGCTAACAGCGGCTTGCTATGCTGCCGAATCCCCCATGCCTGCGGTGGCCTGCTTCATGTCCGACGTCCTCGACCTCGCCTGCGAACTGATCCGCCGCCGCTCGGTGACGCCGGAGGATGCCGGCTGCCAGGCGCTGCTGGCCGAACGCCTGCAACGCGCGGGCTTCCGCATCGAACACCTGCGCCACGGCGCGGTGGACAACCTCTGGGCCGTGCACGGCGATGGCGGCCCGACGCTGGCCTTCCTCGGCCATACCGACGTGGTGCCCAGTGGACCGGAAGCCTCATGGCAGAGCCCGCCGTTCGAGCCGGTGATCCGCCAAGGCAAGCTGTACGGCCGCGGCGCCGCCGACATGAAAGGCTCGGTAGCGGCGATGGCGGTGGCGCTGGAACGTTTCGTGTCGGTGCATCCCGGGCACGCCGGTCGTGTGGCGCTGCTGCTCACCAGCGACGAGGAAGGCCCGACCAACCTCGATGGCGTGCGCAAGGTGGCCGAAGGGTTCCGCGCGCGCGACGAGCGCATCGACTGGTGCGTGGTGGGCGAACCGTCGGCGAAGGAAAGGCTGGGCGACCTGATCCGCGTCGGCCGTCGCGGTTCGCTCTCCGGCACGCTCACGGTGCGCGGCGTGCAGGGTCACGTGGCCTATCCGGAGAAGGCGCTGAATCCGATCCATGCCTTCGCGCCCGCGCTGGCCGAGCTGGCCGCCGAGCGCTGGGACGAGGGCAACGCGGATTTCCCGCCCACCTCGTTCCAGGTTTCCAACCTCAACGCGGGCACGGGCGCGACCAATGTGATCCCCGGCGAGCTCGCCGCGCTGATCAACTTCCGCTACTGCACCGCGAGCCGCGCCGACGCGCTGCGCGCGCGCACCGAGGCCATCCTGCGCAAGCACGGCCTGGATTTCGCGCTGGACTGGAACCTCTCCGGCGAGCCCTTCCTCACCCCGCCGGGCGGCCGGCTGCGCGCGGTGGTGGTGGACGTGTGCCGGGAGCTGTGCGGCATCGAGCCCGAGCAGAGCACCGGCGGCGGCACCTCGGATGGCCGCTTCATCGCACCGCTGGGCGCCGAGGTGGTGGAGCTGGGGCCGGTCAATGCCACCATCCACAAGGTGGATGAATGCGTGGACGTGGTCGAGCTGGAACGCCTGCCGACGCTGTACCTGGCGATCTGCGAGCGCCTGCTGACAGCCTGAAGAAGCGCGCCCACTGCGCGTATCCGCACGGCGACGGGCGTTGCATGTGCCAGCATGCGGTCCGGCGTCCGATTCAACGCGCGGCTTCGCGCCGCGCGTAGTCCGCCGGCGCGCAGCCGACCAGCCGGCGGAAGTCGCGGATGAAATGCGCCTGGTCGTAGTAGCCCAGCGCCAGCGCCAGTTCGGCCCAGGCCACGTCGCGGCCCGCCTGCAATTGCGCCACCGCCTCGTGCAGGCGGTAGCGCTGCACCACCCACTTCGGGCTGGCGCCCACGTACTCGCGGAACAAGCGCTGCAATGCGCGCAGGCCCAGTCCCGCGCACTCGGCCAGTTGTTCGGCGCGCAGCAGTCCGCGGTCGTTCGCCGCCTGCGCCACCAGTGCGCGCGCCTGTGTCGCGAGCGGGTCGGCCGGTGGTGCGTGCGCCAGCAGCAAGGGTTCCACCAGTGCCGCCATTGCGGCGATACCGGCGCAGGCGGAGATCGCCGGTACGACGGCGTCGATGCCGGCGCCGAACACGCCGTGGGCGGGCAGCGAGCGATTGGCGAGCGCGCCCACCGCCGAACCGAGGAAAGGCCGGAAGCCGCCCGCCGCGAACTTCACCCCGAACACCGTCTCGCGACCTTCCAGCACGCGACGGAAGCGGCCGTCGTGCACGCCCCACACGCGCGCCTCGCCACGCTCGATCACCAGGTGCACGTTCGGGTGCGGCAGGGTCTCCTGCAGCCGCGGCGGCTGGCCACGCCGATCCCAGCGTACGCACCAGTAGTGCTCGACGAAGGCGGCCAGGGTCGGCGCGGGCGCCTGCCGCGCATGCTCGAACACGCCTTCGCCCAGCTGCGTGTGCAGCACGCCGCGGGGCGGGTCGGTGTGGTGTCGCGTTTTTCCAATCATCGGCGGTGCAGCGGTGCTGGAATGCCTGGGCGCAAGCCGCGATCATCGCAGAGGCCTGGCCCCCGACCTACAGAGAGACACCCATGCAAGCTACCGGCACGTTCACGGTGAAACTGGAGCCGCAGCCGCCCGCCCATGCCGACAGCGGGCTGGGACGCATGGGCCTGGCCAAACAATTCAGCGGCGATCTGGTCGCGCATAGCCTCGGCGAAATGCTGTCGTACCGGAGCGCGGTGGACGGTTCGGCCGGCTACGTCGCGATGGAACGCGTGATCGGCACGTTGCACGGCCGGCAGGGCAGCTTCGTGCTGCAGCACTCGGGCACGATGGATCGTGGCGCGCCTGCGCTGGTGGTGGGCGTGGTGCCGGACTCGGGCACGGACGAACTGGCGGGGCTGGCCGGTACGCTGGCGATCCACATCGACGCGCAGGGCGGGCATTCGTACACGTTCGACTATCGCCTGCCCTGAAGGCCGGCCTGGCTCACCGCTGCGGCACGAACACCGCGAAGATGCCCGCGTAGGGCTTGACCAGGAAGGCCGGTGCGCCGGCATAGCCTTTGCCGTCGACGAAGATCTGCGAGATGCTGCCGTCCAGGTACAGCGCGTCGCGGCAGCCCAGCTTGTCGCGGAACAGCCAGGCAAACTCGTGGAAGTTCACCGGCGTCTCGCTCACCGCGAACATCACCTCGGTGGGCGATTTCGCGCACACTCCGCTGCGCCATTTCAGGCTGCCCGAGTCGTCGGTGAAATGGGGGTTGATCCGGCCGTTGATCACCAGCATCGGGCCGGACTGCGTGGCCCAGCGCACCGGCTTGGCGTCGGCCTTGAACTCGGCGCTGGTGCGCACCGCGGCATGGCCGTCGGGGTAGATCGCGAACACCCCGTTCGGCAGCAGCGAGAAGTTGCCCGCAGCCGGGTTGCCGTGCGCCATGTTCAGCGGCACCAGCGTCTTGCCGTCTTCCACATGCAGGCCCAGCGGCTTGTTCTGGCGATCGTAGATGCCGGCGTTGGCGGCAAACAGCAGGTGCAGGCCGCGTGCCTCGCCCCATTGCTTTAGGGTCTCGATGTCGCCGTAGGGCACGCCGCTGGCCGGGTCGCGCCAGTGCAGGCTGAGCGGGTCGCGCTTCAGGTCCAGCGTCACCACGCGGTAGGTCTGGCCGTCGAAGCTCAGCTCGCGGCTCTGCGGCCCGTGCGTCGACGCGCTGCAGCCGGCGGCGCCGGCGAGCAGCGCAAGCAGCAGGAGCCGGCGCGTAAACCGGGTGGCGAAGCGGGGGCGGATCGTCGTGCGCATGGGGACGATGGTCGCCGCCTTGCGCGGGTCGATGCAAGCCCGCGGCGAGGCCGTGTCCGGCGCCGTTACAATGCCCGTTTTGCGCGGCCGTTTCGCCATGCCCTACACGCCCATCGTCGCCACGCTCGGCTACGTGCTGTCGCCCGACCGCACGCAGGTGCTGATGATCCACCGCAACGCGCGGCCCGACGACCAGCACCTCGGCAAATACAACGGCCTCGGCGGCAAGATGGAGCCGGGCGAGGACATTGCCGACTGCATGCGCCGCGAGATCCGCGAGGAAGCTGGCATCGAATGCCTGTCGATGCAGTTGCGCGGCACGTTGAACTGGCCCGGCTTCGGCAAGCAGGGCGAGGATTGGCTGGGTTTCATCTTCCTGATCGACGGCTACCAGGGCACGCCGCTGACGCGCAACCCGGAAGGCACGCTGGAATGGGTGGCGCGCGACAGGCTGATGGAGCTGCCGATGTGGGAGGGCGATCGCCACTTCCTGCCGCTGGTGTTCGACGACGACGCGCGCCCGTTCCACGGCGTGATGCCGTACCGGGATGGCCGCATGCAGTCGTGGTCGTACAGCCGGCTGTGAGCGAAGCGCCGCGCATCCGCATCGTGGCGGCGGTGGTGCGCGACGGCGCCGGCCAAACCCTGCTGGTGCGCAAGCGCGGCGCCGCGGTGTTCCAGCAGCCCGGGGGCAAGCGCGACCCCGCCGATGCCGACGACCTTGCCTCGCTTGCGCGCGAATTGCGCGAGGAACTCGGCTGCGACCTGCGCCACGCCTCCGCACGTTTCCTCTGTCGCGCCAGCGCGCCGGCCGCCAACGAACATGGCCACGTGGTGGAGGCCGAGGTGTACGAAGTCGAGGTGGACGGCGAGCCGCGTGCGCAGGCCGAGATCGCCGAACTGCGCTGGGTCGATCCCGCCGCGCCTGGCGTGCCGGTGGCACGGTTGAGCCTGGAACATATCCTGCCGCTGTTGCGCGGTTGAATCGGGCGGGCAGCCCGCGGGTGCGCCGCGCGTCGGCAGGCTCTGCGTCCGAGGACCGTCAGCGCCTACCAGCCGCGCCCGTGGAAATGTCCCTGGCTCACGCCGATCGAGAAGCTGACGCCGCCCTTGGGGTGGTCGCAGTCACCGAGGTTCTTGCTGACGCTGACCACGCCGGACTGGTAGTTGCCGTCCATGTGGCTGCCTGCCATCACGCCCATGCCCACGCTGCCGTGCACCTGCGGCTGGTTGTAGGTGGAGTCGTCGCAGGTCTGCGCGCGGGCGCTGCGCTCGTCGGTGTTGCCCATGCGGCCGCTGGTGTCGCCGTAGTACGCGCCGGGCGCGCTGCCCGGTTTCGAGGCACTGGCGCTGCTGGCCGGGTTGGCTGCGCTGGCGCTGGCGATGGGCAGGTCGGAGGGCATGCGGTTGACCTGCGGCAGCCTGAGGTTCAGCGGCGGCGGCGCCTGGTTGGACGACGTCTGCGCCCAGGCCGTGCCGGCGAGCAGGCTCGCGGCAAGCAGGGCGGGGACGATGCGGGTGGTCTTCATGGGGAACTCCGGGGCTTTCCGCGTCCAACGCGCGAATCGGCGTCTGCGGGTACAAGGCTTGGATGCCGTGGAAGGCGCATGGTTCAACCCGCGTCGCGGGAGCGCATGGAGGGCGCTCCCGCGCGCCGCGTCAGCCCGTGGTCTCGATGCGCTCCACCCGGCGCAGGCCGCGCGGCAGCAGGCCGCCGCGGGTGGCGCGGTTGCCGCCGTACTCGACCAGGTCGGCCCACTTCAGGGTGAGCTTGCGCGCGCCGGCGTACATCGTCACCTCGCCCTTGCCTTCGGTGACCACCGCGATACCCGCCACGCGCTCGCCTTCGGCGAGCTGCTTCTTCGGCACCTCGATCAGCTTGTTGCCCTTGCCCTTGTCCAGCTCCGGCAGCTCGGCCACCGAGAACATCAGCAGGTGGCCTTCGGTGGTGACCACCACGATGCGGTCGCGCGTGGGGTCGGCGCTGGCCTGCGGTGCCAGCACCTTGGCGCCGTCGCTGAGGCTGATGATCTGCTTGCCGGCCTTGTTGCGGCCGGTGAGCGCCTCGAAGCGGGTGACGAAGCCGTAGCCGAAGTCGGTGGCAAGGATCAGCCGCGTGTCGTTGTCGCCGGCGACGATGGCGTCGAAGCTGGCGCCGCCCGGCGGCGTGAAGCGGCCGGTCAGCGGCTCGCCGTTGCCGCGCGCCGAGGGCAGGGTGTGCGCGGGCGTGGAGTAGCTGCGACCGGTGGAGTCGATCACCGCCACCTGCTGCGTGGTGCGCGCCTTGGCCACCGCGAGCAGGCCGTCGCCCTCGCGGTAGCTCAGGCCCTCGGCGTCGATGTCGTGGCCCTTGGCGGCGCGGATCCAGCCCTTCTGGCTGAGCACCACGGTGACCGGTTCGCTGGCCACCAACGCGCTCTCGTCCAGCGCCTGCGCGGCCTCGCGTTCCACCAGCGGCGAGCGGCGTGCGTCGCCGTACTTCTCGGCGTCGGCGCGCAGCTCGTCCTTGATCAGGCCCTTGAGCTTGGCCGGCGACTTCAGCAGCACGTTGATGCGCGCGCGCTCCTCTTCGAGCTGGTCGCGCTCGCCGTTGATCTTCATTTCCTCCAGCCGCGCCAACTGGCGCAGGCGGGTCTCCAGGATGTAGTCGGTCTGCTCCTCGCTGAGGCCGAAGCGCGCCATCAGCACGGCCTTCGGCTCCTCTTCGGTGCGGATGATGCGGATCACCTCGTCCAGGTTGAGGTAGGCGATGCGCAGGCCTTCCAGCAGGTGCAGGCGGCGCTCCACCTTGGCCAGGCGGTGGTTGAGCCGACGCGTCACCGTGGTGGTGCGGAAGGTCAGCCACTCGGTGAGGATCCTCCTGAGATCCTTCACCTGCGGGCGGCCGTCCAGGCCGATCATGTTGAGGTTGACGCGGAAGCTCTTTTCCAGGTCGGTGGTGGCGAACAGGTGCGGCATCAGTTCGTCGGCGTCGACGCGGCTGGAGCGCGGCACCAGCACCAGGCGGATCGGGTTCTCGTGGTCGGACTCGTCGCGCAGGTCCTCGATCATCGGCAGCTTCTTTGCGCGCATCTGCGCGGCGATCTGCTCGAGGATCTTCGACGGGCTGACCTGGTGCGGCAGCGCGGTGATCACGATGTTGCCTTCCTCGCGCACGTACACCGCGCGGGCGCGCACCGAGCCGGTGCCGTTCTGGTACATCGCCAGCAGCTCGCTGTGCGGGGTGATGATCTCCGCCTCGGTGGGGTAGTCCGGGCCTTTCACGTGTTCGCACAGCTGCGCCACCGTGGCCTCGGGCTCGTCCAGCAGGCGGATGCAGGCGGCGACCAGTTCGCGCAGGTTGTGCGGCGGGATGTCGGTGGCCATGCCCACCGCGATGCCCATCGAGCCGTTCAGCAGCACGTGCGGCACGCGCGCGGGCAGCCACGAAGGCTCCTCCAGCGTGCCGTCGAAGTTCGCCACCCAGTCCACCGTGCCCTGGCCCAGCTCACCCAGCAGTGCTTCGGCGATCGGGCTGAGCTTGCTCTCGGTGTAGCGCATCGCCGCGAAGCTCTTCGGATCGTCCGGCGAGCCGAAGTTGCCCTGGCCATCCACCAGCGGGTAGCGGTAGGAGAACGGCTGCGCCATCAGCACCATCGCCTCGTAGCACGAGGTGTCGCCGTGCGGATGGAACTTGCCGATCACGTCGCCGATGGTGCGCGCGGATTTCTTGGGCTTGGCGCTGGCGGCGAGGCCCAGCTCGCTCATCGCGTACACGATGCGCCGCTGCACCGGCTTCAGGCCGTCGCCCACGAAGGGCAGCGCGCGGTCCAGCACCACGTACATCGAATAGTCGAGGTAGGCGCGCTCGGCGTATTCCTTGAGCGGGATCTGTTCGTAGTTGGCTTGCAGGTTCATGCGGGGCGGTTTCGGGCGCGGGTAACCGCAGGATGGTGCCAGATCGGCCGGGTGGGGGACAGCTTGACGCGGGGGATTGCCTGGCGACGGCCTCCGCGCACGGCGGCGCCCTGGCGGCGGGTGGTGCCGCGAATCGCCTGCGGCCGATGGCCGGCCGTACCCTACTCGCGCACGTAGCGCACGTGCGTGGCATCCGGGCCGTCGAGCACCCGCTCGATGCGAAACCGCGGCGTGGGCTCGTGGAGGTTCTCGAACAGGCGCCGCCCGCCGCCGAACAGCACCGGCGCCAGCGCGATTTCGAGCTCGTCGACCACGCCCAGGTTCAGGTATTGCTGGATCACGTCCGCGCCGCCCGCGATGCGGACGTCACGACCACCGGCGGCTTCCCGGGCCAGTTCCAGCGCGCGCTCCGGGCCCGCGTTGACGAAATGGAACGTCGTGCCGCCGGGACGCACCCAGGGTTCGCGCTGCTCATGGGTGAGCACGTAGACCGGCGTGTGGAACGGCGCCTCCTCCGGCCAGCTGATCTCGCCCTGGTCAAACATTCGCTTGCCCATGATATTGGCGCCGATGCGCTCGAAGGTGCTGCGGAGCAGGTCGTTGACCGGGCCGGTATCGCCGCCGGGCCCGAGCTTGAGAAGGTGCTCGCGAAAATACTGCTGGCGGATGATCCAGGCCATCATCGTGCCCCACTTGGCGCCCCAGTTCTTGTACTCGGGCTTGCCCATGGTCATGCCTTCCGGCGCCATGTAGCCGTCCAGGCTCAGCCCGATGTTGACGAATACCTTGCTCATGCGTCCTTCCTCGCGGGTTCGACGATTGGCGCGACGCGACATCCGCCGTGATGGGCCTCAGCCCTCGGCCTCGTGGCAAACCACCTCGATGTTGTGCCCGTCCGGATCGATCACGAACGCCGCGTAATACCTGCCGCTGTAGTTCGGGCGCAGGCCGGGCGCACCGTTGTCCCGGGCGCCCGCTTGCAGCGCCGCGCGATGGAAGGCTTCGACCTGCTGGCGGTTTTCGGCGACGAACGCCAGGTGCAGGTGCGCCGGCTTCTCCTCGGTGGGAAACAGGCACAGCGAGCACTTGCCGTCCGCGCTCATCTCGATGCCGAGCGGCCCCTCCGCGACAACCACCATGCCGATCGGTTCGAGCACCTTGAGGTAGAACGCCTTGCTGGCGGCGTAGTCGCTGACGCCGAAGACAACGTGGTCGAACATGGGAGTCCCCCGAGGTGGGCGGCATTGGCCGCGGATGCCGTTGTCTCGAAACTATTCGGCACTGCTCGTCATCGCATGCACGAAATAGGTTCGATGCGTCTCGTTTTGCTGTGTCGAGGCCGCAGGCGTCCATGTTGCGAAACGGCCGTAATTTGCCTCCGGTGCCCCGGGCTGCACTGTCCGTACGCTCTGCCAACCACTTCCGGTGAACAGCCCCTCGGGGTCATCCGTGCAGAACGGCAGGGGTTTCCCCGCCTGTTCGAGCCACTGCAGGTACCCCTGCATCGCCGGCGTTGCCAGCAGTCCGGTTCCGAACACATCGGCCAGAAACAGGCTTCCCGCAGCTGAGCATGCGCGAGCACCGCGTAGCAGCGCCGAGACGCTCGCTGCCGGAAGGTAGAACAGGACGCCTTCGGCAATCCATGTCGTTGGTCGTGCACGGTCGTATCCGGACTCAAGCAGGGCGGATACCCAATCGCTGGCCAAATCGGCGGCGGCCGCGCGCCGGTCGCACTGCGGTTGGGCTAGGTGCTGCTGCAGCAACGCCTCCTTTTCGGCAAGCAGCTCCGCACGGTCGAGTTCGATGATGCGCACGCCAGCCGGTAAGGGCAGGCGATAGGCGCGCGTGTCGAAGCCCGCGCCGAGCAGAACGATCTGGCTGCGCTGTTGAAGGCCCGCGAGGAGTGCATCGTCGAAATGGCGCGTACGAACGGGAAGGTATCGATTCTCGCCGCCGGCGGCCTGCTCAGAGCGCGCCAGCATGGCGTAACCGGCCTCGCCGGCGAACAGCTCGGCAAGCGGATCCGAAAACAAGCAGTCGGCACGGCGAGTCTCCCTCGCGCGCGCGGCGGCGATCCAGCGAGCGGTAGCAGCGAATGGCTGGCTGGGCTGGGTGCGGTTCATGCGGGCAAGTCGACGGGCGGCCGTCGGTTACTTGCCGAGCTCGCCAGATACATAGGCAACCAGCTCCTCCGTGTTTCTCGCAAACTCCGCCTGCAGATCAATGCCGCATTTGTTCGCCAGGACAAGGATGGACCACAAACAGTCCGACAGCTCATGACCGAGCTTCGCCTTGCAGTCATCGATATCCCGGACGCCGGCATGCGTCTGGATCAGTTTCGCCAGATCGCCTACGTCACCCACGAAACCGAGCGCAAGTTCCTGTGTGCTCCAGACGCGCCCCCATCGCTTGACCTCAAGCTGTTCGTAGAGGTCGTTCAGGTGCAGTGCGGATTTTTGAAGGTCGCTGAAATTCATGTGCTTTGTGGAAGTGAGGGGCGGAACGCGTGGCGCGGGCTTCCAGCAGGAGAAGAAATTTCGCGTTTTCGCTTCCGTTGTTCGGACCGAACCCCGGCACTTCAATGGAGAGCTTTTGCTCAGAGCGAATCTTCTCAACGACACTATCGAGTGGCGTCATTTGGGAGGCACTAACGAGTTAAGCGGCGCGCGGCTTTTCTGGTATCCGGTTGGATGAGGTTAGGTTTGCGCTTGCTGGTAAGAAGCAACATGAACGCAGAAAAGACGGTCAAAGAGATCGCGACAGGAAGGAACCAAGGTTTGCTGGACCACGCCAGCAGGTTAGGAGCTACTGACAAGGAGAGTGCAAGGATGGCAAGAAACCCGATTGCGGTGATCACGGCAGCGATCACCGCAACGCGAGTACTCATATTTTTTGGCATCGACACGATCTCAGTTAAAGCCTGGCGCTGGAGTTAAGCGGCGGCGCAGTCGTCCGCCTTGAACGAGTAAAAAGAGACTTCCTCCCCTTTCGGCCTCGAGGGCCATGATGGTGTTGCGACACAACCGTCAGCAGAAGAGGAAGTCTCCATGAGCACTATAACCCTGGGTGTGGATCTGGCGAAGCGGGTGTTTTCGGTGTGCGAGATAGATGCCACCGGGCATGTATTGCGTCGGCAGGAGT
>JAJZET010000188.1 GCA_021805685.1 Pseudomonadota bacterium | reverse complement strand
ACTGGACGCCAGGGGCTGGAACACGCAGGAGTGGATGTACTTCCTCGACCGCCTGCCCGATATGCCCACGCTGGCGCAGGTACAGGCGATCGACGCCGCCTGGCATCTCACCGGCACGCACAACGCGGAGATCGGCATGCGCTGGTACGTGCATGCGATCGCCGCCGGCGACAAGGCCGTGTGGCCGGCCGCCGCCGAGCACATGAGCCGCATCGGCCGGCTCTACCTTACGCTGCCGGTCTACGCGGCGTTCGCCAAGACACCCGAGGGCCTCGCCTATGCCGAGCAGGTCTACGCCAGGGCGAAGGACGGCTACCACCCGTTGACGCAGCAGGCCATCGAACGGCTGTTCGCCAAGGCAAAGGAAAAGCCGGCGACCGCCGGCTAATCGCCGGCAGCGCCATCCGCCGGTCCAGCCAAGCCGGAACCGCCGCACCCACGATCCGCGAGTCCCCGTCATGCCCAACACCAGCACCTCCCCCCGCCCGCTCTGGCAGCGCATGCTGATCCGCCGGCTGAAGTTCCTCGCCATTGTGGTGGTGGCGCTGGGCGTGCTACTCGGCGGCAGCTACCTGTTCGCGCCACAATGGCTGTTCAACGCCAACATCGCGCGCGAGGCGATGGCCGCGCACCTGGAGAAGAAATCGGTGCAGGCCGGCGACACCCGCTGGTCGTACTACGAGGGCGGCAGCGGCCCCACCATCGTGCTGCTGCACGGCTTCGCCGACAGCAAGGATGTCTGGCTGGACGTGGCCAGGCAGCTCACGCCGCACTTCCACCTCGTCATCCCCGACCTGCCCGGCTGGGGCGAGTCGTCGCGCGACATGAGCGCGAACTACGACATCGACGCGCAGGCCACCCGCCTGCAAGCCTTCGTTACGACGCTGGGCCTCGGCCGCTTCCTGCTGGTGGGTCATTCGATGGGCGGCGCCATCGCCGGGGTCTACGCCGCCGAGCATCCCGCGCACGTGAGCGGGCTGGCGCTGCTGGACAGCTTCGGGCTGAAGTTCAAGGAGAACGCCTTCGCGCGCGAAACGCTCGCCGGCAAGGACCCGCTGGCCTTCACGCATGCGGCCGGCTTCTGGCGGGCCACCGACCTCGTGCTCGCCAAGCGTCCCGACATCCCCGGTCGTTTCGTGGACGTGCTGGTGGCGCGCAACGTGCAAGACCACGCCTTCATCGCCAAAGTGTTCGACGAGCTGCGCCAGCCCTCGCAATACCTCGCCCTGCAGAACCGGCTCGGCCAGCTGACCATGCCGGTGCTGGGCCTGTGGTGCAACGGCGACAAGGTCATCGACATTTCCGCCCAGGACAGCCTGCGCAACGGCCTCACGCACGCCAGCGCGATCAGCACCAGCACGCTGGTCGGCTGCGATCACATTCCGCAGTTGGAGAAGCCCGGGGAAACCGCGCAGGTCCTCACGGCGTTTGCGCTGTCGCACTAGGGCGACCCATGGACGGCGTGCTGGGAAAGGGCAGGCAGGCGTTCCGCAACCTCGGCAAGCCGGGCTTTGCACATCGCCATCCGCCGGGGTGGCCGCTTCACCACACCCCGGGAATCAACGCCTTCGTGCGCCGCATGTAGTCCACGTAGGCGGCGCCGAATTGCTCGCGCATCCAGCGCTCTTCGTGGCGCAGCTTGTAGGCGAACGAGACGAGGATCAGCGCCCAGGCGACCAGGCCACGCCACTCTCCCATCACGAACGCGCTGCCCAGCACACCGGTGAGCACGCCGGTGTAGATCGGATGGCGTACCCAGCGATACGGCCCAGCCGTCACCAGCTCATGGCCCCGCTTGAGCTGCACGCTGGCGCTCCAGTTGCGCCCCAGCACCACGCGCGCCCAACAGGACAACGCCAGACCCAGCAGCAACACCGCCAGTCCGAGGCTCGGCCAGAGCGCGCCCGGCGGCAGGAAGCGCCGTACGAGCCACGGCCAAGGCCGTCCCAGTGCCCGGGCGAAGAACAGCACGCAGGCCAGCATCAGCGGCGCACGGTACGTCAGGAATGACATCCAGCCGTCCACCCGCGCCGCAGCCTTGTTGCCGAACGCACTGACGAACCAATACAGCAGCCACGCAATCCAGATGGCGACGGCAGCGATTTGGGCGTGGTTCTCGAAAGAGTCCATGGCGACAACCCATGCAGAGGGTAGACCAAGCATGCGCCGCCGCCACACCCCGATCGAGTGACGGTTGTCAGGCGGTTCGCGTTCGCAAGTGCCCGCTTCCGCAGAGGCCATCCCCGGGTGTACAAGCGAGGCATTGGCCCGGCACCTGAATTGGGGGCGTCATGCAGGATTCGATCAAGCGCTATTTCCTGATCTTCGTCGGCATCGCGGGCATGCTTTCGTCCGGCGTCCTGATCGTCGCGTCGCTCAGGCGCGGCACCGTATTGAGTCCCATCTATGCGGCGGCAGTTGCGGGTGTCGCGTACCAGAGAGCCTCGCAGGCCTCGCCATTCTGGTTCGTGCTACTGCTCTATGGCGCGGCATTCGTGGGGTTTGCGTGGATCGCCTGGCGCGCGTATCGCCGTTAGCCCCGGCGTCGAGCTGGGCGTGGGCGCGGATGTGCGATCCATGAGGAACATCGAGCCATCGCCCCAAGCGCCGCCACGTTAGCCGGCGCCCCGACGCACCAGCGGAACGCCGGAGCCTCAATCCGCCACGTCCGCCACCAGCCGATCCAGTTCCGCCTTCAACGTGGCGCCGTGCGTGCGCAGCCAGGCGCGCTGCTCGCGCCACTCGGGCATCAGCTGCTCCACCTGCGCCCAGAAGCGCGGGGCGTGGCTGCGCACCTTGAGGTGGCAGAGCTCGTGCACCAGCACGTAACGCAGCGCGACCGGCGGCGCGAGCGCCAGCGCCAGGTCCAGGTTGATGCGGTCGCGGGTATCGAGGCTGCCCCACAAGCTTTTCATCGGCCGCACCTTCAACGCGGTGGGGGCAAGACCAAGCTGCGGCACGTAGAACGCCAGCCAGCGCGACACGTCACGGCGAATCAGTGCCTCGAGATGCGAAGCCAGCAGGCCGCGCGCCACCAGCAAGGCACGTGTGTGCGGTCGCGGGATCACCAGGGTGAGCCCGCCGGCGGACGTTTCCACCTTCGGATACGCTCCCTCGTCCCAGTCCAGCGCAACTTCCTCGCCGCGCAACGGCAGCGTGGTGGCGTGTCCCACGCGCAGCGGCGGTAGCGGCTTCACGACCAAGTTCAGTTCGTCGAGCTTCTGTTCCAGCCAGTCGGCATGATGGCGCAGGAACGCGCTGACCTGCGCCGGATGCGTACCGTCGGGATAGGTCACGCGGGCACCCTTGGGCGTGACGGTAAGACGCAGCCGCCGCGCACGCGGATGGGCGGCCTTGAGCACGCGGATGGTGTTGCCGCCTGCGGTCGCCAGTTCCAGCCAGTCGCCTTCGAGATGCTGCGCCATGATCCTGCTGCCTGTACGGCCGGCACGTCGCCGAGCACGTGCCGGGCAGGCAGTATGTGGGGAGAACCGGGCCCGGGCGCAAGAGGCGACCGTCACGCCCCCGGCAAAGCCTTGCCTGGCGCCAATCTCAGCCGTCGCTGGGACGCGGCAGGCCGAACCATTCCTCCAGTTTGCCCAGCAGCCGCTCCAGCTCCAGCGTGAGCAGGGCGAAGCTGGCGTCGGCCTCGGCCTGGGCGTCCTGGTGGCTGTCGCCCAGCTCGTCCATCACCACGTCGAGGAATTTCAGCTTGCGCACGATCAGGTCCTCGCCCAGCACGAAGCTCATGCGGTCGTCGAACACCAGGCCGAGCTGGAACACCTGCTTGCCGTTGCGCAGGTGCTCCTTCACCTCCTCGGCATCGAGGTCCTGGCGGCGGCACTTGGCGATGGCGCCGGTGGCGGTGGCCGGGTCGCGCAGCTCCACCTCGTCGCCCAGCGCGAGGCCGGCGGGTAGCGTGCCGTTGGCGAGCCAGTCGGTCATCAGCACGCGCGGACCTTCCTCCGGCGCCAGCGGCACGGCAGGGAAGCTGCCCAGCGCCTCGCGGATCTGGCTGAGCGCGTTCTCGGCGCTCTTGCGGCTGGACGTGTCCAGCACCAGCCAGCCGTGCTTGGTATCGACGTAGGCGGACAGCCGCGAACTGCGCACGAAGGCGCGCGGCAGCAGCTCGGTGAGCAGGTCTTCCTTGAGGCGCTTGCGCTCGCGTCCGCCAACCTTGCGGCCTTCCTCCTCGGCGATCTTCTGCACCTTGCGCTGCAGCTCGTCGTTGACCACCGCGGCCGGCAGCAGCTTGTCCTCGCCGCCCACGGTGACCAGGGTGCAGTGCTTCACCACGTGGGTAAGCGCGGCCTCCTCGCCGCGGCCCACCGGCGGCACGAAGCCCTTGGTGAACATCTCCAGCGGGCCACAAGGGCGCAGCCGGTGTTCGCCGAGAGCCTCGTCGAGACGCTTGAGGTCGTCGGCCACGGCGGGGGAAAAACGGAACAGGGTGAGGTTGCGGAAGAACATTGGGTATCCATGCAGATGCGAAGGCCGCCCAGCGGCGGCCTTCGCGGGAACGACGAGGCGACGGAATCAGGCGCAGACGGCGGCGACGGCGCGCGTCACGTAGTCGATATTGCCGGTGTTGAGCGCGGCCACGCAAATGCGCCCGCTGGAGAGCGCATAGATGGCGAACTCCTCGCGCAGGCGGTCCACCTGGGCCTTGCTCAGGCCGGAGTAGGAGAACATGCCGGCCTGCCGGTTGATGAAGCCGAAGTCCGGCGCGCCCAGCGCGGCGAGCTTGTCCACGAAAGCCGCGCGCATGGTGTGGATGCGGCCGCGCATGTCGCCGAGCTCCCGCTCCCACAACGCGCGCAGTTCGGCGCTTTCCAGCACCCCGGCCACCAGCTTGCCGCCGTGCGTGGCGGGGCTGGAGTAGTTGGCGCGGATGGTGGTCTTGATGTTCGACAGCAGGCGTGCCGCCTCGCCGCGGTCGGCGCCGACGAAGCTCAGCGCGCCCACGCGCTCGCCGTACAGCGAGAACGACTTGGAGTACGAGTTGGCCACCACGAAGGCAGGAATGCCCGAGTCCGCCAGCAGGCGCACCGCAAGGGCGTCGTCGGCCGAATTCTTGTCGAAGCCCTGGTAGGCCATGTCCACGAAGGGCAGCAGGCCGCGCTCCTTCATCAGCGCCACCACCTGCGCCCACTGCGCGGCATCCAGGTCCACGCCGGTGGGGTTGTGGCAGCAGGCATGCAGCAGCACCACGGTGCCCGGCTCCAGCTTGCCGAGGTCGGCCAGCATGCCGGCAAAGTCGAGGCCGTGACTGGCGTCGTCGTAGTAGCGGTAGTCGATCAACTGGAAGCCGGCCGTGCGGAACACCACGTGGTGGTTGCCCCAGCTGGGGTTGCTGATCGCCAGCTTCGCCTTGTCGCCCAGCACCTTCTTGAGCAGGTCCGCGCCCACGCGCAGCGCGCCGCTGCCGCCGATGGTCTGGGCGGTGGCCACGCGACCCGCGTCGAGGATGGTCGCGCCCTCGCCGAACAGCAGCTTCTGCGTGGCGCGGTTGTATGCCGGCAGGCCGTCGATGGGCAGGTAGCTGCGCGGCTGGTCATCGCGCGCCAGCGCCAGCTCCACCTGGCGCACCGCGTCCAGTACCGGCACCTTGCCCTGCTCATCCACGTAGATGCCCACGCCCAGGTTCACCTTCTCTTTGCGCGGATCGGCAAGGTAGGTTTCGGTGAGGCCGAGGATCGGATCACCCGGCGCCATTTCAACGGAAGAAAAGATGGACACGTGATTTCTCGCTACTTGTGACGTGGAATTTCAAATGGAAGTATGGACGTCCATACAAACGAACACCCCATGATCTCAGATTTCGCCGCCGTCCGCGCCAAGACCTTCGAAATCGAACAGCCTGCGGTCGGCCAGCTGCGAGGGCGCCACGTTGCCCAGCGCGCGGAACATCGTCTCGCTGCGGCCGGGAAAATCGCGCTCCCACTCGTCCAGCATGCGTCGCACCTGCTTGCGCTGCAGGTTCTCCTGCGAGCCGCACAGGTTACAGGGAATGATGGGGAACGCCCTCAGGGCCGCGTATTCGGCGATCTCGCTCTCGCGGCAGTACGCCAGCGGGCGGATCACCACGTGACGGCCGTCGTCCGAGCGCAGCTTGGGCGGCATCGCCTTCAGGCTGGCCTGGTGGAACAGGTTGAGGAAGAACGTGGCGAGGATGTCATCGCGGTGGTGGCCCAGCGCGATCTTGGTGATGCCGTTCGCCGCCGCCCAGGTGTACAGCGAGCCGCGCCGCAGCCGCGAGCAAAGGCTACACAGGGTCTTGCCCGCGGGAATCACCCGGGTGACCGTGCTGTAGGTGTCCTGTTCGATGATGTGGAACGGCACGCCGCGCGAACGCAGATACTCCGGCAGCACGTGCTCCGGGAAGCCAGGCTGCTTCTGATCCAGGTTCACCGCGATCAGCTCGAAGCGCACCGGCGCCTTCGCCTGCAGTTGCAGCAGCATGTCCAGCAGGGTGTAGGAATCCT
>JAJZET010000102.1 GCA_021805685.1 Pseudomonadota bacterium | reverse complement strand
GTGGCTGCCGCCCCGGCGGCAGCGCCCGTGGCCGCGCCGGCAGCCGCCGCCGAAGCGGCGCCCGCCGCCAGCGGCCTGCCGGCCGGCCACGTGGTGAAGGCGCCGATGGTCGGCACCTTCTACGCCGCCGCCACCCCCGGCGCCGCGGCGCTGGCAAAGGTCGGCCAGCAGGTGAAGGCCGGCGACACGCTGGGCATCATCGAGGCGATGAAGATGTTCAACCAGATCGAAGCCGACGTGTCCGGCACGATCCAGGCGATCCTGGTCGAGAACAGCCAGTCGGTCGAATTCGACCAGCCGATGTTCGTGATCGCCTGAGCGGCCGAGCCACCATGCCCATGCTCGAAAAAGTCGTCATCGCCAACCGTGGCGAAATCGCCCTGCGCGTGTTGCGCGCCTGCCACAGTCTCGGCATCAAGACGGTGGCGGTGCACTCCACCGCGGACCGCAACCTCAAGCACGTCGGCCTCGCCGACGAAGCCATCTGCATCGGCCCGGCGCCGTCGGCGGAGAGCTACCTCAACATCCCGCGCATCATCGCCGCGGCGGAAATCACCGACGCCCAGGCCATCCATCCGGGCTACGGCTTCCTGTCCGAACGCGCCGACTTTGCCGAACAGGTGGAGAAATCGGGCTTCGTCTTCATCGGCCCCACCGCCGACGTGATCCGCCTGATGGGCGACAAGGTGGAGGCGATCAAGGCCATGAAGGCCGCCGGCGTGCCCTGCGTGCCCGGCTCGGGCGGCCCGCTCGGCGAGGACATCGACGAAAACCTGCGCATCGCGCGCGAGATCGGCTACCCGGTGATCATCAAGGCCGCCGGTGGCGGCGGCGGCCGCGGCATGCGCGTGGTGCGCACCGAGGCGCACCTGGGCAACTCCATCGTGATGACCAAGCAGGAGGCCAAGGCGGCCTTCGGCAACGACATGGTCTACATGGAGAAATTCCTGGAGAACCCGCGCCACGTGGAGATCCAGGTGCTGGCCGACGGCCAGGGCAACGCCATCCACCTCGGCGAGCGCGACTGCTCGATGCAGCGTCGCCACCAGAAGGTGGTGGAGGAAGCCCCGGCGCCCGGCATCACGCCGGAACTGCGCGCCCAGATCGGCAAGGTCTGCGTGGACGCCTGCCTGCGCATCGGCTACCGCGGCGCCGGCACGTTCGAGTTCCTGTTCGAGAACGGCCGCTTCTACTTCATCGAGATGAACACGCGCATCCAGGTGGAACACCCGGTGACCGAGTTCATCACCGGCGTCGACCTGGTGCGCGAGCAGCTCCTGATCGCCGGTGGCGAGAAGCTGTCGATCAAGCAGGAAGACATCAAGATCAATGGCCACGCGATCGAGTGCCGCATCAACGCCGAGGACCCGGACAGCTTCCTGCCCTGCCCCGGCACGGTGAAGCGCTTCGAGGCGCCGGGCGGCCCCGGCGTGCGCGTGGACACACACCTGTACGACGGCTACCGCATCCCGCCGAACTACGACTCGATGATCGGCAAGCTGATCGTGTACGGCCCCGACCGCGCCACCGCCATTGCACGCATGCGCCTGGCGCTGGCCGAGACCGTGATCGAAGGCGTGAAGTGCAACATCCCGCTGCAGCAGCGCATCATGGCCGATGTGGGCTTCCAGCAGGGAGGCCAGAACATCCACTACCTCGAGAAGCGGATGGCGGAGCAGAAGGAAAAGGGCCCGCTTCAATAAAGCAACGCGCTCCTTGCGTTCGCATCCTCTCCCATCGGGGGAGAGGATTGGGGTGAGTGGTCGGGACTTGCGACAGCCTCGATCAAGGTTCGCTCGTACACACTTCACCGCAAGCACCGCCCCTCACCCCAGCCCTCTCCCTGACGGGGAGAGGGGGATAAGGCCCATGCCCTTCCTCGAACTCTCCCTCACCGCCCGCCTCGAACAGCAGCCCCGCGTGGAGGAAGCGCTGGAGGATCTCGGCGCGCTGTCGATCACGCTGCGCGATGCCGATGCGGAGACGCCCGACGAACAGGCGATCTTCGAGCCGGGCGTGGGCGAGCTGCCGCTGTGGCCCACCATCACGCTGAACGCGCTGTTCGACCAGCACGCGGATCGGCGCGGCCTCGCCGCCGCCCTGGGCGAACTGCTGCCGTGGCTGGAGCCTGCCCAGCTGGACTTCCGCGAAGTGGAAGACCAGGACTGGGAGCGCGTGTGGATGGACCAGTACCAGCCGATGTCCTTCGGCAAGCGGCTGTGGATCTATCCGTGGAACATCGAGCCGCCAGCGGACGACGGGCACGTGGTGGTGCGGCTCGATCCCGGCCTCGCCTTCGGCAGCGGCACGCACCCTACCACCGCGCTCTGCCTTGAATGGCTGGACGGGCTCGCGCTCGCCGGCAAGTCGGTGATCGACTATGGCTGCGGCTCGGGCATCCTCGCCATCGCCGCGCTCAAGCTCGGCGCCGCGCACGCGGTAGGCGTGGACAACGATCCACAGGCGCTGCTTGCCTCGCGCGACAACGCCGAGCGCAACGGGGTTGCCGGGCATCTGGACGTCTATTTGCCCGGAGACGAACCGCACGCCGCCGCCGACGTGTTCGTCGCCAACATCCTCGCCGGCCCGCTGGGCGAACTTGCCCCCACCTTCGCCGCGGCGGCCAGGCCTGGCGCGCCGTTCGCGATCTCCGGCATCCTCGACGGCCAGCAGGACGAACTGCTGGCGCGCTACGCGGCGTGGTTCGATGCGCTGCGCGTCGACATCCGCGACGGCTGGGTTCGCATCAGCGGAATCCGCCGCGGCTGACCGCACCCGGCCTGCTAAGCTTGCGGCTCGTTCAACGCGACGCCCCGCATGTACGCGCAATGTCCTGAATGCCTCTCCGTGTTCTCGCTCGGCGCGCAAGCGCTGGTGCAGGCACACGGCTACGTGATGTGCGGACACTGCGGCGCCGGCTTCGACAGCCTGGCGACGCTTAGCGACCAGCTGCCGCCCGAGCCGTTCCAGGAGTTGCCGCTGAACGAGCAGGCGCTGGCGCCCCCGCGCCTCGAGCTGGTGGTGTACCGCCCGAAGCCGCCGCCACCCGTCGTCGTGCAGGTGTCGCCGCCTGCGCCTCCGGCAACGGAGGATTTCTCGCAACTGGCGTTCGCGCCGCGCTTCGCGAAAGACGCGCGCAAGCGCAAACCCGCCCGCGCCGCCCGCAGGCATCGCGCGCACCAGGACACCGGCGGACAGCGGCGCTGGCCGTGGGTGCTGGTATGCGGCGCGCTGGCGCTGCTGCTGGCGGCGCAACTCGGGTGGGTCAACCGCGACAACCTGATCCGCGACCCGCGGGTCGGCGCCTGGCTGCGCGGTGCCTGCGGGCTGCTGCACTGCCGCCTGCCGCTAGTCGCCGCACCGAAGCAACTGCACCTGCTGGCCAGCGATGTCGAGACCCATCCCAACGCCGCGCACGCGCTGATGATCAGCCTGAGCCTGCGCAACGACGCCGCGTTCGCGCAACCCTGGCCGGTGGTGGTGGTGACCCTGTCCGATGCGCAGGGCCATCGCCTGTCGATGCGCCGCCTGCTGCCCACCGACTATCTCGACGATCCCGTGGTATTGCGGCGCGGCCTCGCGCCGGGCGCCACAACCGCACTGCTGCTGGAAGTGCAGGATCCCGGGGATGCGGCGGTGGCCTACCAGTTCGACTTCGAGTAACGCGTTTCATGACAACGGTGGCACTTAAAATCCGCCGTCCACGCGGGTAGACTCCACCGCCTCGCGTTTCGCCACCGGCATGCGCGGAAGGTCGCGGACGCGACCATGCGGGACCATCAGAACAGCGGCCATCCAGCCGCGCGAGACATATCGAGGGAAATGTCAGTGAATGCCGTGAGATTGCCTGCCGCCGAGGCCGCCCGTCCGGTCGCTTCGCAAAGCGCGTTGGGCGAGTGCGTCAGCCGCACCGTGCGCCGCTACCTCGCCGACCTCGGCGACGCGGACTGCGGCGAAGGCCTGCACGCGCTGGTGATCCACGAGGTGGAAGGTCCCCTGCTGCGCGAAGTGCTCGCGTTCCATGACGGCAACCAGAGCCGCGCCGCGGTGGCGCTCGGCATCAATCGCGCCACCTTGCGCAAGAAGCTGGCCACGCACGGCCTGCTGTAATCCCTTTCCGGCATTTGGCCGTCCAAACGACAGCCATTTTCGCGAGTCGGCTATAATTCACGGCTTTCCCCTCTGGAAGCCGCCATGTCCGCCCCCGCCGTCACGCCCGTCCGCCGCGCCCTGCTCAGCGTCTCCGACAAGTCCGGGCTGCTCGACCTGGGCCGGCGCCTGGCCGCGGTCGGCGTACAGCTGCTGTCCACCGGCGGCACCGCCAAGGCGCTGCGCGAGGCCGGCATCGCGGTGACCGATGTCAGCGAGGTCACCGGCTTTCCCGAGATCATGGATGGCCGCGTCAAGACGCTGCATCCGAAGGTGCATGGCGCCCTGCTCGGCCGCCGCGGCACCGATGACGCGGTGATGGCCGAGCTTGGCATCGCGCCGATCGACCTGCTGGTGCTGAACCTCTACCCGTTCGAGGCCACCGTGGCCAAGCCCGGCTGCACGCTGGAAGACGCCATCGAGAACATCGACATCGGCGGCCCGGCGATGCTGCGCTCGGCGGCGAAGAACTGGAACGACGTCGGCGTGCTTACCGATCCGGCGCAGTACGCCGAAGCGATCGCCGAGATCGAACAGCACGGCGGCCTGACCCGCGCCACCCGCTTCAAGCTCTCCGTCGCCGCGTTCAACAACGTGGCCAACTACGACGGCGCGATCAGCGACTACCTCTCGGGCCTGAAGCTGGACGACGCGCACGAGGCGATCGCCGGCCGCGAGGCGTTCCCCGCGCAAAGCAACGGCCGCTTCGTCAAGGTGATGGACCTGCGCTACGGCGAGAATCCGCACCAGAGCGCCGCGTTCTACCGCGACCTGTATCCGCACGCCGGCACCCTAGCCACGTTCCAGCAGCTGCAGGGCAAGGAGCTCTCGTTCAACAACATCGCCGATGCCGACGCCGCGTGGGAATGCGTGCGCAGCTTCACCAAGCCCGCCTGCGTGATCGTCAAGCATGCCAACCCCTGCGGCGTGGCAGTGAGCCTGGACGGTATCGGCAAGGCGTATGACCTGGCCTACCAGACCGACCCGACCTCGGCCTTCGGCGGCATCATCGCGTTCAACCGCGAATGCGACGGCGCCACCGCGCAGGCCATCGTGGCGCGCCAGTTCGTCGAGGTGGTGCTGGCGCCGTCCTACAGCGACGACGCGCTCAAGGCCTTCGCCAAGAAGGGCAACGTGCGCGTGCTGGAGATTCCGGTGCCGCCGGGCACCGACCTGGTCGCCGCGCATCCGGGCAACAACGTCAAGCGCGTCGGCTCGGGCCTGCTGATCCAGACCGCCGATACCGGCATGGTGAAGGCCGAGGACCTGAAGGTCGTGACGAAGGTCGCGCCGACGCCGCAGCAGATCGACGACCTGATCTTCGCCTGGAAGGTGGCCAAGTTCGTCAAGTCGAACGCCATCGTCTACGCCAGGCACCGCCAGACCATCGGCATCGGCGCCGGCCAGATGAGCCGCGTGTACAGCGCGAAGATCGCCGGCATCAAGGCCGCCGACGAAAAGCTCGAAGTGCGCGGCTCGGTGATGGCGTCCGACGCGTTCTTCCCGTTCCGCGATGGCATCGACGCGGCGGCCGCCGCCGGCATCAGCGCGGTGATCCAGCCGGGCGGCTCGATGCGCGATGCCGAGGTGATCGCCGCCGCCGACGAGCACGGCATGGCGATGGTGTTCACCGGCATGCGCCACTTCCGCCATTGATCGCCGCCGCGTCGTGCACCCGCTCGATCGACCGATCTGGTCCAGCCTGTCGACAGCGCACGAAGCGCTTTCGCTGGGCGATGCGGCGGCACGACGCTACCTCCCGGACGTGAACCGG
Source organism: Pseudomonadota bacterium (assembly GCA_021805685.1). Taxonomy (GTDB): domain Bacteria; phylum Pseudomonadota; class Gammaproteobacteria; order Xanthomonadales; family Rhodanobacteraceae; genus Rhodanobacter_A. The sequence goes on along the minus strand of JAJZET010000102.1, from coordinate 18,747 downwards.
TTCGCCTCGGCGCGCGACGACGGCGACGAGGCGCTCGCCGCACTCGCCGCGCTGGTCGGTCCGGACGAGCAGGTCTACCAACTGCAGGTGCCGGCCATCCCGGTGCCGCCCGGCCTGGTCGCGGTGAAGCACGCCTTCGGCGTGCAGATGGTGGCGCCGCAACCGCTGGTAGCCAGCGACGACGAGGGCGATATCGTGCCGCTGGGCGACGACGACGCAGCGGAGATGCTGGCGCTGGCCCAGCTCACCCAGCCCGGCCCGTTTCTCGTCCGCACGCATCGCATGGGCCGCTTCGTGGGCATCCGCATCGACGGTCGCCTCGCCGCGATGGCCGGCGAACGCTTCCGCTTTCCGGGCTGGACCGAAGTCAGCGGCGTGTGTACCCATCCGGACTTCCGTGGCCGCGGCCTGGCGCGACGGCTCTCGCGGCATGTCGCCGCCGGCATCGCCGCCCGCGGCGACAGCGCGTTCCTGCATGCCTGGCGCGACAACGTTTCGGCGATCCGTCTCTACGAGAGCCTGGGTTTCGAGTGGCGCAGCGACGTCCACGTGGCCGTGCTGGGCCGGCCTTAGCGTCGGTTCAAAGCCTCAGCCGAGGCCACGAAGCGCAGACGACCGCCACGCGACGCCGCACCGGCAAGCGGGAAAGCCGCGCGGTGCGATCAGGCGCGCATCAATGGCCATCGCCCTGCGAGCCGTCTTTCGACTCGGCCGGCCGGCTCTTGCCCCACTCCAGGATCTTGTACATCACCGGCCGTACCGGTGGTGCGCCATTGGTGGCGCGCATCGTGCCGTCGTTGCCCACCATGTAGGTGTACGACAAACCGTTCTTCTGCGTGACCACCACCATGTAGACGCGGCCGCCACGGCGGTATTCCTGGTACACCGCGTCGCCTTCGGTATGCACGCTGACGTCGTCTGCTGGCGAATCCCCGCTGATCGTCTTCGGCGCACCCTTGTCGCCCGGCATCGCCGGCAGCGGGATCGGCTTGCTGGGCACCGGGGTGGCGGTAACCGCGGCCGGCGTGCTGCCGCTGGTGCCAGACGATGCGGGCTGGTCGGGCGGCGCCACGGCCTTCACGCCGGGGGCGTTCATACCCGGCGGCGGTGGCGCCGGCGCGAATTTCGGCGCCTGGCTGCCGGTGGATTGCGCCCACGCAGGCATCGTGGCGAAAGCGGAGAGGGCAAGCAGGCAGGCGGCGGTTTTCATGGCGGCAACCTCGAAGGATGCGGGAAGCATAACAGCGCGGCACCCGTGCTCCCGTGAACCGCGACATAGTGCATCGCATGCCAGAATGCGCGCATGCCCAAGCTCATCCTGATCGACGGATCCTCCTACCTTTACCGCGCCTTCCATGCGCTGCCACCGCTGACCAACGCGCAGGGCGAGCCGACCGGCGCGCTGTTCGGCGTGGTCAACATGCTGCGCGCCACGCTGAAGGCCCGGCCCGACTACCTCGCCTTCGTCAGCGACGCGTCCGGCCCCACCTTCCGCGACGAGATGTACGAGCACTACAAGGCGCACCGTCCGCCGATGCCTGCCGATTTGCGCGCGCAGATCGAGCCGATGCTGGCCATCGTCGCCGCATTGGGTTTCCCCATCCTGCGCGTGTCCGGCGTGGAAGCCGACGACGTGATCGGCACGCTTGCGCTGCAGGCGCACGCGCAGGGCATCGAGGTGGAGATCTCCACCGGCGACAAGGACATGGCCCAGCTGGTGCGTCCGGGCGTCACCCTGGTCAACACCATGACCAGCACCACGATGGATCGCGCCGGCGTCGAGGAAAAGTTCGGCGTGCCGCCGGAGCGCATCGTCGACTACCTGACCCTGGTCGGCGACAGCGTGGACAACGTGCCGGGCGTGCCCAAGTGCGGCCCCAAGACCGCCGCGAAATGGATCGCCGAATACGGCTCGCTCGACGGCGTGATCGCGAACGCGGACAGGATCGGCGGCAAGATCGGCGAAAGCCTGCGCGAAGCGCTGCCGAAACTGCCGCTGTCGCGCGCGCTGGTGACGATCAAGACCGACGTGGCGCTGGAGCAGGGCCCCGCCGACCTCGCGTTGCGCGAGGCGGATACGGCGGCACTGCGCGAGCTGTACACGCGCTACGAATTCAAGGCGGCGCTGAAGGATCTGGACGCGAACACGGATGCCTCTCCCCCCTCTCCTGCCGGGAGAGGTGCCGGGAGTGAGGGCACGACGGCGCCTCGCGCTCCAACCGGACCCTTGCCCCAGCCCCTCTCCCAGGGGGAGACGGGCCTAGATCTCGCCGCGCCCGGCGAATACGAACTCGTCACCACGCCGCCGCAACTCGACGCCTGGCTGGGCCGGCTGCGCGACGCGCCACTGATTGCCTTCGACACCGAGACCACGGCGCTCGACCCGATGCTGGCCGACATCGTCGGCCTGTCATTGGCGGTGGAGCCGGGCAAGGCCTGTTACATCCCGCTGGCTCACGACTATCCCGGCGCACCCGCACAGCTGCCGCGCGACGCGGTGCTCGCCGCGCTCAAGCCCGTGCTGGAGGACGCCAGCCGACCCAAGCTGGGCCAGCACGCCAAATACGACATCAACATCCTGTCGCACTACGGCATCGCGGTGGCGGGCGTCGCCCACGACACCATGCTGGAATCCTACGTGTGGAACGCCACCGCCACGCGCCACGACATGGATTCGCTGGCGAAGAAATACCTCGGCTACGACACCGTGAAGTACGAGCAGGTGGCCGGCAAGGGCGCGAAGCAGATTCCGTTCTCGCAGGTGGACCTGGACACCGCCTGCCGCTATGCCGCCGAGGATGCCGACGTCACCCTGCGCCTGCACCGTGCGCTGTGGCCCATGCTCGAAAGCGTGCCGTCCTTGCGCGGGGTATACGAGGCGATCGAGATTCCGCTCATTCCCGTGCTGGCCGGCATGGAGCAGCGCGGCGTGCTGATCGACGTGGACGAACTGCGCCGGCAGAGCCAGCAACTCGGCAAGCGCATGCTGGAACTGCAACAGCAGGCGTATGCCGAGGCCGGCCGCGAATTCAACCTCGATTCGCCCAAGCAGTTGCAGGCGATCCTGTTCGACGAGCTGGGCCTGCCCGCCAAGCTCAAGACACCTACCGGCCAGCCCTCCACCAACGAGGAAGCGCTGGAGGCGATCGCGGACGCGCACGCGCTGCCCAGGCTGATCCTCGACTACCGCGGCCTGGCCAAGCTGCGCTCGACGTATACCGACAAGTTGGCAAGTACCGTGAACCCGCGCACCGGCCGCGTGCACACCAGCTACCACCAGGGCGCGGTGGCGACCGGCCGCATCTCCTCCACCGACCCGAACCTGCAGAACATCCCGGTGCGTACCGAGGAAGGCCGCCGCATCCGCCAGGCCTTCATCGCGCCGCCGGGCTGGAAGGTGATGGCGGCGGACTACTCGCAGATCGAGCTGCGCATCATGGCCCACCTTTCCGGCGACGAGGGCCTGCTGAAGGCGTTCCGCGAAGGCGGCGACGTGCACCGCGCCACCGCGGCGGAGGTGTTCGGCCTGGAACCGGCTGCGGTGAGCGCCAACCAGCGCCGCGCCGCCAAGGCCATCAACTTCGGCCTGATGTACGGCATGAGCGCGTTCGGCCTCGCCCGCCAGCTCGGCATCGACCGCGGCGAAGCCGGCGACTACATGGCGCGCTACTTCGCCCGCTACCCCGGCGTGCATGCCTTCATGGAGACCACCCGCCAGCAGGCGCACCGCAACGGCTACGTGGAAACCATCTTCGGCCGCCGCCTGTACCTGGAGAACCTGCAGTCCCGCAACCAGGCCCATCGCGCCGGCGCCGAGCGCGCCGCGGTGAACGCGCCGATGCAGGGCAGCGCCGCCGACATCATCAAGCGCGCGATGATCGCCGTGGCCGCCTGGCTGGAGGGCCGCGACGACGCCCACATGCTGATGCAGGTGCACGACGAACTGGTGTTCGAGGTGCGCGCCGACGCGGTGGACGAGGTCCGCGAAGCGGTGCGCGAACGCATGCAGGGGGCCGCCGAACTGGCGGTACCGCTGATCGTCGAAGTCGGCGTGGGCGCCAACTGGGACGAGGCGCACTAGCCGCCCATTTGTTGGATTTTCGTAACCATGAATCAATCCTGACTTCTCTTCGCGATCGCTGTAGAACTTTTCTGCGTCGGCGCGTTCTGACTCATCGGGTGTACGCAACGGCACCCATGGCTGGACACCTCCCTGGACAGCCACCCGGACGTGGAACCTCACCCCTGGGTATCCACCTCCACCGGCCCCGAAGGTACCCCCTGACCTTCGGGGCCATTTTTTTGGTTGATGCGTGCCCTCCCCCATTCGCGCGAAGCTCGTACGGCGGCCATCCATGGTTGCGACGTCCAGGCTTGTGCGTTCGTTCGTGAACACGACATCCCGCGAGCGTCCGTCCATGGCCGCACCCTTCAGACGATCCCGGGCGTCTTGCCGGGTTGGCCCCGCTCTTCATCTGCATGAGCCGACCCGGCATACTCGAAGCCCATTCCATCGCCGGAACCATCCATGCGCCTCGCACTGATCGCCGTCGGCCTGGTCCTGCTCGTCGCAGGCGTATGGGTGCTGTTCGGCCATGGCAGCTACCAGGCCACCGACACCCTGCTCCAGCTCGGTTCGGCCAAGCTCACCGCCACGCACGACAAGCCCTTCCCGCAATGGCTGGGCATCGCCGCCATCGCGGTGGGTGCGCTGCTGGCGCTGGCCGGCTTCCTCAGGAAGGGCTGAGCGCCGCAACCGTTACAATCGGTGCGATGGATGTCTCGCACCTGATCGACTCGCTCAACGACGCGCAACGCGAAGCCGTCTGCGCCCCGCCCGGCCACTATCTCGTCCTTGCCGGTGCCGGTTCCGGCAAGACCCGCGTGCTCACCCACCGCATCGGCTGGCTGATGCAGGTGGAACGCGTGCCGCCGTGGGCGATCCTCGCCGTCACCTTCACCAACAAGGCCGCCGGCGAGATGCGCGCGCGGCTGGACAGCCTGATCCCCGGCGGCACCCAGGGCCTCACCGTGGGCACCTTCCACGGCATCGCCCACCGCCTGCTGCGGCGGCACTGGCACGAGGCCGGGTTGCCGGAGGGTTTCCAGATCCTCGACGCGGACGACCAGCAACGGCTGGTCAAGCGCGTGGTCGCCGGCCTGGGGCTGGACGAGGCGCGCTTCCCGCCGCGTCAGGCGACCTGGACCATCAATGGCTGGAAAGACGAGGGCAAGCGCCCCGACGCGATCGAGCACCGCGACCATCCCGTCACCGCGACGCTGGTGCGCATCTACCAGGCCTATGAGGACGCCTGCCGCCGCGCCGGCCTGGTGGATTTCGCCGAGCTGCTGCTGCGCGCCCACGAACTGTGGCTGAAGCACCCGGCCGTGCTGGAGCACTACCAGAACCGCTGGCGGCACCTGCTGATCGACGAGTTCCAGGACACCAACGCGCTGCAGTACGCCTGGATCCGCGTGCTCGCCGGCGCTACGGGCAAGGTGTTCGCCGTGGGCGACGACGACCAGAGCATCTACGGCTGGCGTGGCGCGAAAGTGGAGAACATGCAGCAGTTCCTGCGCGACTTCCACGGCGCGCGCACCATCAAGCTGGAGCAGAACTACCGCTCCACCGCCACCATCCTCAAGGCCGCCAACAGCGTGATCGCGCGCAACGGCGGCCGCCTCGGCAAGGAACTGTGGACCGCCGGCGGCGAGGGCGAGCGCATCGCGCTGTACGCCGCCTACAACGAGCAGGACGAGGCGCGCTTCGTGATCGAGCGCATCCGCGAATACGTCGCCGAACACGGCAACGCGCGTGATTGCGCCATCCTCTACCGCTCCAACGCACAGTCGCGCAACTTCGAGGAACAGCTCACCCAACGCAATATTCCCTACCGGGTCTACGGCGGCCAGCGCTTCTTCGAGCGCGCCGAGATCAAGGACGCGCTGGCCTACCTTCGCCTCACCGCCAACCGCCACGACGACGCCTCGTTCGAGCGCGCGGTGAACACGCCGCCACGCGGCATCGGCGATCGCACGCTGGACGTGCTGCGTCGGCGTGCCCGCCATGACAGCAGCTCGCTGTGGGATGCCGCGCTGGCCGAACTGGCCGGCAGCGAACTCGCCGGCCGCGCCAAGAATGCGGTGAAGGGCTTCCTCGCGCTGATCGAGGGGATGGCCCGCACCTTCAAGCCCGAGGCCGCTGGCGAGGATGGCGACAGCGGGTTGCCGCTCGCCGAACAGATCGACCACGTGCTCGGCCATGCTGGCCTGCGCGACCACTACGAGAAGGACAGCCGTGGCAACGGCGAGGCACGCATCGAAAACCTCGACGAGCTGGTCAACGTGGCCAGCCGCTTCGAACGGACGCAGGAGGACATCGATGCCGGCCTGGACGAGCTGTCCGCCTTCCTCTCGCATGCCGCGCTGGAAGCCGGCGAAGGCCAGGGCGAGGCTTGGGACGACTGCGTGCAGCTGATGACGCTGCATTCGGCCAAGGGCCTGGAGTTCCCGCTGGTGTTCCTGGTGGGGCTGGAGGAAGGCCTGTTCCCCAGCCAGCGCTCCACCGAGGACGAGGGCCGGCTGGAAGAGGAACGCCGCCTCGCCTACGTGGGCATCACCCGCGCCCGCGAACGCCTGGTGATCACCTACGCCGAATCGCGCCGCATGCACGGCACCGAGATGCTGGCGCGGCCTTCGCGCTTCCTCGCCGAAATCCCCGCCGCACTGGTCGACGAGGTACGCCCGCGCGTGCAGGTCAGCCGGCCGCTGTACGGCGGTGCCGGCCGCCACGCCGACAGCGCCTCCTTGCAGGAAGACCTGCCGGTACGACTCGGCCAGCGCGTCAGCCACCCCAGCTTCGGCGAGGGCGTGGTGGTCAGCGCCGAAGGCAGCGGCGCGCACACGCGCTTGCAGGTGAACTTCGCGGACGCCGGCAGCAAGTGGCTGGTGGCGGCCTACGCCAACCTCACGGCGCTTTAGTTTCGGGCAGCGCCGGGGTGCATCCTCCGGGTTGTCGCCAAGCCCGGTGCCATCGACCCCGTCGCGCTGGCCGGATGCGCCCGTCGCGAGGTGGCACGGCCGGGCCCGGAACCAAAGCCCGGTGCCGGCTTTCCCCGGAAATCCGCTCCCCCGACTGCCCCTTGCCAAGGCGCCGGATTGCGGGGAGGATGCAGAGAATCGCGCCCTCATGCGCTCTGGCTGTAAATGGCATTGCATGGATGTCGTGATCGTCGACGACCAACCTTCGGCACGCACGATGCTGCGGCATATCGTGCAGGGCATCGGGCCCCAGCTCGTCGTGCACGATTTCGGCGCCCCGCAGGCGGCGCTGGACTGGTGCGAGAGCAACCGGCCCGACCTGCTGCTGTTGGACTACCGCATGCCGGAGATGGATGGGCTGGAATTGGCCATCGCGTTCCGCAAGCCGCTGCGGAACCGGGACGTGCCCATCGTGCTGGTCACGGTGGTGGGCGACGAGCCGGTGCGGCAGGCCGCCCTGGATGCCGGGGTGATCGATTTCCTGGTCAAGCCGGTCCACCCGCGCGAGCTGCGCGCACGCTGCCGCAATCTGCTGCAGCTGCGCCAGCAGTCGGAGTCGATCAAGCAACGTTCGCTGTCGCTGGAACAGCGCCTGCTGGCCAGCATGCACGAAGTCGAGGAACGCGAACGGGAGACGCTGTCGCGGCTGGCGCGCGCGATCGAACTCCGCGATACCGGCACCAGCGCCTACCTCGAGCGCATGGCGCACATCGCCGGACTGATCGCGGAAGGCCTGGGGCTGCCGGAGGAACAGGCGCGCACGATCGAACTGGCCGCACCGCTGCACGACATCGGCAAGATCGCCATTCCCGACGCAATCCTGATGAAGCCGGGGCCGTTGAGTGCGGAAGAACGCCAGCACATGCAGCGGCATCCCCGCATCGGCTACCAGCTGTTGCAGGACAGCCAGAACCGCTTCATCCGGACCGGCGCGCAGATCGCGCTGCGCCACCACGAACACTGGAACGGCAAGGGCTACCCCGACGGACTGGCCGGCGAGGAGATCCCGATCGAGGCACGGGTGACCACCGTGGCCGACGTGCTGGACGCGCTGCTGTCGCCGCGTCCGTACAAGGTCGCCTGGGACATCGAGCGCGCGCTGGAATTCATCGGTGCGCAAAGCGGTGCAATGTTGGATCCGGCCTGCGTGCAGGCCCTGATGGACAACCTGCCGCGGCTGCGCGGCATCTGCGAGCGCTATTCCCGTGTTTCGCTCGATCGCGACTGGCGCTGACCAAACGCACCCGGCACTGGCCTGGGTGCGCCAGCGGCTGCATGGCCGCCCGGACAGCGAGCACGCGCAAGTGTTCGTGCGCATCGTCATCACCTTGCTGTTCTCGGTCTATCTCGGCTGGAAGGTCGATTGGGGCAACAACAGCCCGGCATTGTTCTCGACCTGGCTGATCCTGCTCGGCGAATTGGCGCTGTCGATCGGCCTGCTGGCCGCCATCCTCGTGGCTCCGCAAGCGTCGCGGGTGCGGCGCTGGCTGGGCATGCTGGCCGACTACGCGGCGATCGGCGGGGTGATGCTGCTGCAGGGCGAACCGGCGTCCCCCCTGTACGCCGCCTACCTGTGGGTCACGATCGGCAACGGCATGCGCTACGGGCCGCGCTACCTGTACGCCTCCACGGTGCTGGCCGCGCTGTCGTTTGCGGCGATGATGACGTCCACCCCGTACTGGCTGCAGAACCGCTACCTGTCCTGGGGCCTGCTGCTGGGCCTGGTCGCGGTACCGCTGTACTTCGCCTCCCTGCTCAAGGCGCTGACCGCCGCCATCGAGGAAGCCCGCCGGGCCAACCTGGCCAAGAGCCGCTTCCTCGCCAACATGAGCCACGAGTTCCGCACGCCGCTGAACGGGCTGTCGGGCATGTCGGAGCTGCTGGCGAGCACCCGGCTGGACGCGGAACAGCGCGGCTACCTGGAAACCATCCAGGCCGCCAGCCGCTCGTTGCTGGCGCTGGTGGAGGATGTGCTGGACATCTCGGCGATCGAGGCCGGCAAGCTGCGACTGAAGCAGGAAACCTTCAACCTGAATGCCCTGCTGGAGCAGATCAACCTGATGCTGCGCCCCGAGGCGCGCTCGAAGCGGCTGGACTACACGGTGACGGTGATGCCGGAGGTGCCGGTGCAGCTGCGTGGCGATGCCCACCACCTGCAGCAGGTGCTGGTGAATCTGCTGAGCAACGCGATCAAGTTCACCGCGTCGGGCGAAGTGCGCATGACGGTGGCGAGATCGGCCGGGGGCAGCGCGGCGCAGGCGCGCCTGCGCTTCACGGTTTCCGACACCGGCATCGGCATCCCCGCGTCGGCGCGCGCAAAGCTGTTCGAGGCCTTCGAGCAGGTCGACAACAGCCTGGCCCGTAAGCACCAGGGCAGCGGGCTGGGTACCACCATCGCCAAGGGCCTGACCGAGGCGATGGGCGGCACGATCGGGTTCGAAAGCAGCGAGAACGTCGGCAGCCGGTTCTGGGTCGAGCTGCCGTTCGAGCTCGCCGCCGAGTCCGTGCGCGCATCCGCCGGCAGCCAGACACCGGCAACGGAAGCGCGCAGGCCGCCGGCGCCATCGACCGCACACAACGTGATCGCCTTTGCCGACCCGTTCTCGCGCCATCGCGCACGCATCAAGTCGGCGCGCATCCTGGTCGCCGACGACCATGCCGCCAACCGCCTGCTGCTGCAGGGCGTGCTGCAGAAGGCCGGTCACCGCGTGATGACGGTGGAAGACGGCGAAGCCGCGCTGGATGCGCTGGTGGGCGGCGGCTTCGAGCTGGCGCTGATGGACCTGCACATGCCGTCGCTGAGCGGCATCGACCTGTTGCGCCAGCTGCGCGTGATGGAGGCGGGCAGGCGCAGCCGCACTCCGGTGGTGATCATCAGCGCCGATGCCACTCCCGAGTCGGCGCAGGCGTGCCGCGACGCCGGTGCGCGCGCGTTCATCACCAAGCCCTTCGCCGCCGCAAGGCTGCTCGATGCCGTCGCCGCGATCCTCACCGGCGCGGACGGCGAGGAACCGGACAACCCACAGCCGGTCGCACATGCGTCCTCCGCGGAAGTGCTGGACCCGTCGGTGCTGGATGAACTCGCCTCGCTCGGCATGGGCAAGACGTTCGAAGCCGACTTCATCGGCCAGTGCGTCGCCGATGCACGGGTGGCGCTGGCAAGGATGCGCCAGGCCGGAGCGGCGGGCGACTGGGACCCGTTCCGCGAGCAGGCCCACGCGATGAAGGGCATCGCCGGCAACCTCGGCCTGGTGCAGTGTGCCGGGTTGAGCGGCGCGCTGATGCGGATGACCGCCTTCGAACTGGAACAGGACTGGCGGCGCCATTGCGAAAGCCTGATCCAGCGCCTGCACGACGGCGAGCAGGCGCTGCAGGCGCGCGGGAGCTGGACACCCGCGCGCGAGGACGGCTCGCCGTCGCCATGATCAGGCCTTTGCGGCGGCCGGCTCGCCGTGTCGACGATACTGCGCGCGCACCAGCCGCTCCATGGTCCGCAGCGACTTTTCGCCGAGCTGCAGCGCGGTGTCCACCCAGATCTCGGTGATCGCCATCATCTCTTCCAGCGTCACCGGCTGGGCCAGCGCCCGCACCCGATGCATGGCCATGCGCGCATGGGGGATGCGGCGGTTGCCGCGGATCACTTCTTCCACCGCCTGCACGCCCTGCCCGCGCGGAGCCAGGACATCCACCAATCCCATCTTGTAGAGCTCTTCGCTGGACAGGACGTCGCCGCTCAGCATCAGCTGCTCGGCCTTGTGCGGCGGGATGCGCTTGCACAGGAAGGAATAGGCACCCATCCCCGGGAACAGGTCGAACAGGACCTCCGGCAGCCCCATGCCGATGCCTTCCTCCGCCACGATGGTGTGGCAGCTCAGCGCCACTTCGAAGCCACCGCCCAGCGCATCGCCCTGCACCAGCGCGATGCTGTGCGCATCGGCATCGAGCCCGGCATGGAAGGCATGCACGCCGCGCACGCACTGCCGGGCGTAGGTGAGCAGTGCGGGACGATTCTGCTGGCGGATCGCGTCACAGAAGTATTCGAGGTCGCCGCCGAGGTTGAATGCATCGCAGTCGGAAGCGATCACCACGTGCCGCAGCCCGGCTTCGCCAAACATGCGTTCCCGGCGCAAGCGGTCGCCGAGGGCGTTCTGGTATTGCAGGATGTCGGCCACCAGCGCCGGCTTGAAGCAGGCGCGACCGGGCGTCGTAGCCAGGTCGGCGTGCATGTGGCACCAGTGCACGGCGGCATCGGCACTCTCGGTGACGCGCAGGGTGGGGTAACGGGGGACAGAAGCAAGCTTCTCCAGGATCGCGGTAGCCATGGTCGCTCCAGACGGTTGATGCCAGCCCGGGCCGTGACCGGCGGGCACGGAAGAGAGAGAGGCCCGTAGGCCTCTATGCACCCAATCAGCCTGAAGTGCAAGGACAAACCCGGCGCTCGCAGCCGCGCGCCCCGCATCGGAGGAAAACTGCAAACCCGGTCGCACGACCGCCGCGGCGACCACCCCTCGTGCGGCACGCGCCGCCCAGCGCAAAGGCCTTGGGGAGGCTACCCGCGCAGCCGCGGCACGCCGTGTTCGTCGCGCTCCTCGACGGCGATGGCGCTGGTGTCGATCACGCCGGCCTTGTCCGAAAACGCGGGTCGCACGGTCTCGCCGCGCGCCATGGCCAAGGCGTTGCGGTAGCAACGCTGGGCCTGCGAAGCGTCGCCCTGGCCGGCATGCGCATCGCCCAGCGCCTCCCAGGCGCCGCTGCACGGCTCCAGCGCCAGCGCGCGTTCGAGATACTGGCGGGCCTTGCCCCAGAGTTTCGAGCGTACGCATATGCGGCCCAGGGCAAGCAGCAGCGCGGGATCGTTCGGGTGCAGGTCGAACCAGCCTTCGGCGCGGCGCAGGCGGGCGTCCAGATCGCCGCCGGCGAGCACCCCATAGGCTTCCACCAGTTCCGGCGACCATTCGCGGCGCAACGCGGACTCCAGTTCGTCCATCGCCGGCAGCACCAGGCCGAAGCCGGCGGCGCGGCGCGCGTACGCGTCGATGGCGGCGGTGGCGCGGCGCTGGCTCTTGGGCAACTGCGACCACAGCGTGTTGAGTGCAGCGCCGTCGGGCGCGGCTTCGATGGCGGCGACCAGCACGCGGGCTTCCAGCCCGGCGTAACCGCGCATGCCCAGTGCACCGCTCTTCTGCAGGGGATCGAGCGCGGCCAACGCGCGGCGCGTATCGCCCACGGCGAGCGCGGAGAGCGCCAGCTCACGCCAGCCGCCCGGCGGCAGCGCGGCCTTGTCCGCATCAGGGGCGAGCAGGGCCACGGCCTCGCCCGCCTTGCCGTCGCGTCGCAGCATGCGTGCACGCAGCACCCGCGCAGCCTGCGGCGCGGCCTGCGACGCTTCGGCAAGAATTTCCAGGCCGCGCCCGTGTTCGCCGCGGCGCGAAGCGGCCTCGGCGGACGCCAGCAGGGCCACGCCGCGCAGCGCACCCAGCCGCGAGGCGCGGTTGAGGTCACGCTCGGCGTCGCCGTGGCGACCCTCCATCAGCGCGACCAGGCCATCGGCCAGGCGCTTGCGGCTGAGCCGCCGGTGCCGCCGCGACAGCGCGCCGAACGGCCAGCGCAGCAGCCGCCATGCCGCGACGAGTGCCGCCCAGGCCAGCAACAGGATGACCACCGCGGCGACCACCGTGGTCTGTACGCGCCAGCCATGCAGGCGAACCAGCACGTAGCCGGGATCCGCGGCCACCCAATGCCAGCCGAACGCGGCCAGCGCGGCGACGAACACCAGCAGCAGGATCCAGCGCCACAGGCTCATCGCGCGTTCCCCGCGGACTGCGCTGGCGCGGGGCGGGTCGACAACGCATGTACCGCGCGCAGGTTGCGCAGTTCGGCGAGTGCCGCGCCCAGCTGGACCGGCGCGTTGTCCGGTAATGCCCCGGCCAAGCGGTGCAACGTGGCCCGCGCCTGCTGCACGGCATCGTCCTGGCCGTCGAACTGACTGGCCAGCCCGGCGTCGGCGCGCCGCAGCGCCTCAGCCCAGGCCTTGGGGTCGTGCGCCAGCAGCGCCGCCTGCGCCTGCGCGAGGTCCAGCACCACCAGCTCGCGCGCCAGCCGTCCGTCGGTCACCGCCAGCGGCGTGCCATCGTCGCGTTGCACGCTGACCACGCCGGCCAGTGCACGGCCGATGCGCGACCACGCACCGAAAGACGACGTGCTCGCCGGCGCATCCACTGGCTTCAGCGGCAACCCCGGCACGCTGTCGCGCAAGGCGGTGAGCTTGGCCAGTGCCTCGGCCTGGCCGACCGGCTGGCTGGCCAGCAAGGCGCGGCGCTCGGCATCGACGTCCTGGCGCAGGCCGGCGAACGCGGCGTCGTCCACCGACGACAGCGTCTGCGCGGCGAGCGCATAGGCCGCGGCCGCGCCACGCGCGTCATGGAACAGCTGGTAGCGCTCCTTGGCCATGCGCAGCAGCGACTCCGTCTCGTCCAGCAAGGTGGCGTCGTGCGCGGAAAGCGCGGATTCCGAGAGCTTGCCCACCGCGTCTTCCAGTTGGCGCAGGCGGTCGCCCTGGGACAGCTGGGCGGCCTGCAGCGTGCGCCCGAGCTGGTCGGCGGCATCCAGCCGCTGGGCCAGGTCGGCGCTGCCGCCCTTCATCCCGTCCAGCGTGTGCTCGAGTGCGCCTACGCGGTTGAGCAGGTTCATCGTGTTCAGCACGGCCGCATCGACGCCGGCCTTTTGCCGCCACTGGCGCCAGCCCACGTAGCCGGCGGCCAACAGGGCCAGCGACGCCAGCAGCAGGGCCAGTGCGACGCTGCCGCCGCGGGGTGCCGCATCGCGCGACGCGGGTCGGTCGGCACGCGGCGCGGCGGCAGGCGTGGCGGATGGCGCGGGCTCGTGTTCGTTCATGCCGGCATGCTAGCAGGCAGGCCGCGGGCGTTCGTTGCGGTCGCGTAAAAGTCAGCGGCGCGCGGACGCAACCAGCAGATCCTCCGCCAGCGCGGAATCGGCCAGCACGATGCGTGCGAAACCCGCCTGGCGCGCCGCCGTGGCCAACCGCTCGCTGCTGGCCACGGCCACCGCCGCGCGCAGGCGCGCGCCAGCGAGCGCGGGCAGCCGGTTCAGCAGGTTGTGCAGCGCCTCGGCGCTGGAGAGCAGCACGCGCGCCGAACGCGGCAGCGCCTGCACCGCAGCGAAGTGCCGACGATCCAGCCGCGGCGGCACTCGCTGGTACACATGCAGCTCGCGCAGCTGCGCGCCACGCGCGCCCAGTTGCTCGCGCAACAGGCCGCGCCCGCCGGCCGCGCCGATCAGGGCCACCCGCTTGCCGCGCAGGTCGCGCAGTGCCGGAAGATCCAGCAAGCCTTCGCTGTCCTGCCGCGACGGTGCCTGTGCCGGCACGCCATGGCCGCGCAGCGCCTGCGCCGTGCCCTGTCCCACGGCCAACACCGTGGCCCTGCTGCGCAGCGGCGCGAGAGCGGCGGCGAATCGCACGGCGGCGGGGCTGGCGAACACCAGCACGTCATCCTGCAAGGCGGCGCGCATTTCCGCGCGCATGTCCGGGGAGTCCGCGGCGCGCAGCGACAATCCCGGCAGCAACAACGGCGTGCCGCCGCACGCACGCACGCGCCGGGCCAGCGCGGCAGCCGTGCCGGCAGGCCGGGTGATGACCACCACGCGGCCCTGCAACGGCGGAATGTGCGGCTTGCGGCCCATGCGATATCCGACGACCAGCCCGCATCGCGCAGGCCACAGGCCGCGAGTATAGCCGCGTGTCGTGCACCGCTCCGCGGCGATCGGCCGATGCCACCGCCCATGCTTCATCGCGACCTTGCCAGGATCGAATGGCCGTCCAAACCCCTCAATCGTGCAGGTTGCGGAACTCGCGTGGCGTCATCCCCACGGTGGCCTTGAACTGGCGTGCGAATGCGCTCTGGTCGGTGAAGCCGCAGGCCAGGCCGATGTCGGCCACGCTGCCGTCACCGCGCAACAAACGCATCGCCGCCTCGATGCGCAACTTGGTCAACGCCTGCTGCGGGGTGAGCTGGAACACACGGCGGAAATGCCGCTCCAGTTGCGCCACCGACAGCTCCGCCAGCCTGGCCAGCGCACTCACGCGCACGCCTTCGGCGTAGTGCCGCTGCAGGTATTCCATCGCCCGCGCCAGTCGCGGATACGTCGGGTGGCGGCCGTCGGGATGCGGCAGGTCGCGCGAGATGCCGAGCACGCCGCACACCTCGCCGCGCTGCCGGCGCGGATATTTGCAGGTGAGGCACCAACCCGGTGCGCGGTTCGGCAGCAGGTGCACCTCCAGCTGGTTGGCGATGGCTTCGCCGGCCAGCACGCGTCGGTCCTGCGCGGCATAGGAGCTGCCCAGCGCAGCGGGGAACAGCTCCGCCACGCTGTGCCCGATCACTTCCTCGCGCCGCTTCAGGCGCAGCCGGCGCACCAGGGTGAGGTTGGCGTGGGTGTAGCGCCCGGCCCGATCCTTCACGAAGAACACAACGTCGGGCAAGGCATCGAACAGCGTCTGCATGTCCTCGGCCGAGAGCTTCAGATCCACGACACTTTCCCGCGATCGCAAGGAGATTCGCGCACGCTAGCAAAGGCCGGCGGCGGTACTGGCGATTATGCCGAATTCCGCATACATGGACGGCGATCCACCGGGATCCGCACACGCTCGGAGACGCTACCCAACGGGAGGGCAAAACGCCGCATGGACGCAACGCACCGATCTACAATGCGGCCTGCCCCACCATCCCGACGCCATGAACGACTCCGCCGCCTCGTCCCTGCTCCGCTTCATCCGCGATGAGATTCCGCTGGCCCGGGCGATGGATCTCGAACTGCTGGCCCACGACGATGATCGGCTCGTGCTGCGCGCGCCGCTGGCGCCCAACGTCAACGACAAGGGCTGTGCCTTCGGCGGCAGCCTGGTGAGCCTGATGACCCTGGCTGGCTGGGGCCTGGTGGAGCTGGCACTGCGCCGGCACGACCAGGACTGCGACGTGTTCGTGGGCGAATCCACCGTGCGCTACCTGCAGCCGGTGTGGGCGGATTTCTTCGCCGAGGCCCGGCTTGCGCCGGACGCGGACTGGACCGTGTTCTTCGACACCCTGCAGGCGCGCGGCAAGGCGCGCATCGAAGTGGCATGCCAGGTGCCAGGCACGGACGGTAGGCCCGCAGCCACGCTGGCGGCCCGCTTCGTCGCCAAGCGCCGCGATTGATACGCCAGGCGCGGCACCGCAGAATGGGCGGACTTCCGGGGAGAACCGCCATGCGCCGCATCCTGTTACCGCTCGCCGCCGTCGCGCTGCTCGCCGGCTGCGCCCAGAAGGTTCGCAGCAACAACCTGGTCGCCACGCTCGGCGCCTATGGCAGCGCGGTGCGCTGGAACGGCCTGCAGGCCGCGCTGCAGTTCGTCGACCCCGCGGTGCTCAAGGCGCACCCGCCCACCGACTTCGACCTGCAGCGCTACAAGCAGGTGCGCGTGAGCGATTACGACGACGGCGCCGGCCCGGTGCCGCTGGGCAACGACGAGGTGCAGCAGACGGTGAAGATCAGCGTGATCAACATCCACACCCAGGTCGAGCGCAGCTTCGTCGTGCGCCAGGTCTGGCGCTACGACGACAAGGCCAAGCACTGGTGGCTGGAGAGCGGCGTGCCGGACATCGACGGCGGCTGAACCCGTATAATCGGCGGTTTGACCGTACCGGCGCGCCCCTCGCGCCCGTGGAACCGACATGCACGATTTCCTGCACAAGCTGCCCCAGTTCATCGGCAACCATGTGGCGCTGGCCGCGCTGTTCGCGATCCTGCTCGCCGGCCTGATCGTGGTGCAGGTCAGCCTGCTGTTCGGCAAGGTCAAGGAATTGACCCCCGGCGGCCTGACCCACCTGATCAACCGCGACAACCCGCTGCTGATCGACCTCTCGGCCATCGCCGACTACGAGAAGATGCACGTGCCCGGCGCCCGCCACGTGCTGATGAGCCAGTTCGACCCCGAGCACAAGGACCTGGCCAAGGCCAAGGAGCTGCCGGTGGTGGTGATGGACAAGGACGGCCGCGGCAACTCGGCCAAGGCCGCGCAGCGGCTGGTCAAGGCCGGCTTCCTCAAGGTCTACACACTGGGCGGCGGCGTGCTGTCGTGGCACGCGGCACAGCTACCGGTGGCGAAGGGCAAGCAGTAGCCGCTACGGATGGATGCCGGCCCTGGCGGCCACGATGCGCGCCAGCACGTCCGGCGCGTAGTCGAACGAGTCGTAGTACAGCCGCTCTTCCGGCAACCCGGCCGCCACGAAACGGTGGCGCGCCACCTCGACCATCGCGGGCGGCCCACTCATGTAGACATCGTACCCGGCGAGGTCGGCATGGTCGGCCAGCACCGCCTCGTGCGCCAGACCCACGCGCAGGCCTGAGGCCCGCCCCTCCTCCGACAACACCGCGTGGAAGCGCAGGTGCCGCGCCTGCCGCTGCCATTGCCCGATCAGCGGCAGCAGGTACAGGTCGGCGGCGCGGCGCACGCCCCAGTACACGTCCATCGCGCGACGGGTGCCCAGTTCGATGAAGTGCTCGACGATGGCCTTCACCGGGGCGATGCCGGTGCCGCCGGCGACGAAGATCATCGGCCGCTCCGAATCCTCCCGCGCCACGAAGGTGCCCAGCGGCGCCTCGATCCGCAGCAGGTCGCCCACTGCCAGCCCGCCGGCCACGTGCGAGGTGAAGCCGCCGCCGGCGACATGGCGCACGTGCAGCTCGATCAGGCCATCCGCCTGTGGCCCGTTGGCGATCGAGAACGGCCGGCGCCGCCCCTCGTCCAGCAGCACGTCGAGGTATTGCCCAGGCAGCCATTGCAGGCGCGGCTCGCCCTCGGCGGGCTGCAGGTAGAGGCCGGTCACCTCGGACGCCAGCAACTGCTTGCCGACCACGCGCACGTCGAGCTGGCGGCGCGCGATGTCCTCCACCGAGGCCACTTCGCGCGCCTCCAGCAGCAGGTCGCTGGCAGGCACCGCCTGGCACAGCAGCACGGCGCGGTGCGCGCGTTCGTCCGCGTCCAGCGCCAGCGGCGGGTTGCGCGGGTACTCGCAGCGGCCGGCCAGCAAGGTGGCCTTGCAGCTGCCGCAGACGCCGGCGCGGCACGAATACGGCAAAGCGATGCCGGCGCGCTGCGCGGCCTCCAGCACGGTTTCGCCCGCGGCCACGTCGAAGCGCCGGCCGGTGTTTTTCAGGGTGACGGTGTACACCCGCGCATTGTCGCCGCGATGGCCCAGGTCCGACAATGCGGTTTTCTGCAGGCAACGACCATCATGGACATCTGGCAGCAGGACACCGACCTCGCACGCATCAACGACTGGAGCGCCAACACGCTGATGCAGGCGCTGGGCATCCGCATCACCGGCGTGGGCGAGGACTGGCTGCGCGGCACCATGCCGGTGGACGCCCGCACCCATCAGCCCTACGGCCTGCTGCACGGCGGCGCCTCGGTGGCGCTGGCGGAAACGCTGGGCAGCACCGCCGCCATGCTCACGCTCGATCCCGCACGGTTCCGCGCGGTGGGCCTGGAGATCAACGCCAACCACGTGCGCGGCGTGCGCGAGGGCATGGTCACCGGCACCGCGAAGGCGCTGCATCTCGGCCGCAGCACCCAGGTCTGGGAAATCCGCATCGAGGACGAGCGCCAGAAGCTGGTGTGCATGTCGCGCATCACCATGGCGGTGGTGC
>JAJZET010000192.1 GCA_021805685.1 Pseudomonadota bacterium | reverse complement strand
TGAATAACTATCTGTTGCGTGGAGTGATCCAGGCGCTGACCGCGTCTGGCTTCATTCCGGCCAGCGTCAGTGCGCCACCAGCGCCAGCGAAAGACGTTTGAGGGGGAAGGGCATGGATGACATCAGCAAGCCGGAACGCGTGACGCAGCGTCGGGTGATCGCGCTGTTCCGCGACGAGCTGAAGTACGACTACCTCGGCGACTGGACTGAGCGCGAGAACAACCGCCAGATCGAGGACGGCCTGCTGAGCGACTGGCTGACCCGGCGCGGTTGCTCGCCTGCGCAGATCAATGCGGCGCTGTACAAGCTGCACACGGAGGCAGACAACGCCAGCCGCACGCTGTACGAGAACAACCAAGCGGTTTACCAACTGCTTCGCTACGGCATCCCGGTGCAGACGCAAGTGGGGCACAACCACGAGACGGTGCACCTGATCGACTGGGGCGAGCCCGGGGCCAACGACTTCGCCATTGCCGAGGAAGTCACCCTCAAGGGCGGCTTCGAGCGACGACCGGATCTGGTGCTGTACGTCAACGGCATCGCCGTGGCGGTGATCGAGTTGAAGAGCAGCCGGGTCAGCATCGGCGACGGTATTGGCCAGTTGCTTTCCAACCAGGAGCCGATGTTCAACGCATGGTTCTTCAGCACGGTGCAGCTGGTGTTTGCCGGCAGCGATTCGGAAGGCCTGCAGTACGGCACGATCAAAACGCCGGCCAAGTTCTTCCTGAAGTGGAAGGAGGATGAGGCCGACGACAGCCGCTACACGCTGGACAAATACCTGCTGAAGATGTGCCGCAAGGATCGGCTGATCGAGCTGATGCGCGACTTCGTGCTGTTCGACGGCGGCATCAAGAAGGTGCCGCGGGTGCATCAGTACTTCGGCATCAAGGCCGCGCAACAGCATGCCGACGAGCGCAAGGGCGGCATCATCTGGCACACCCAGGGCAGCGGCAAGAGCATCGTGATGGTGCTGCTGGCACGCTGGCTGCTGCAGGCCAAACCGCACGCACGGGTGGTGGTGATCACGGATCGCGATGAGCTGGACAAGCAGATCGAGCGGGTATTTCGCGATGCCGGCGAAACGATCTACCGCACCCACAGCGGGCGCGATCTGATGCACCAGCTGGGTCAGGCCTCGCCGCGGTTGCTGTGTTCGCTGGTGCACAAGTTCGGGCTGGACGCGCGCGGCCGGAAGGACCAGGAGTTCGAGGCCTTCATCGAGGAACTGCAGGCGCAGCCCAGCCCCACGGTAGGCGAGGTATTCGTGTTTGTCGACGAATGCCACCGCACGCAGAGCGGCCGCCTGCACAAGGTGATGAAGGCCCTGATGCCCAACGCGGTGTTCATTGGCTTTACCGGTACGCCGCTGCTGAAAAAGGACAAGCAGACCAGCCTCGAAGTATTCGGCGGCTATATCCACACCTACAAATTCAGCGAAGCCGTGGCGGACGACGTGGTGCTGGATCTGGTCTACGAGGCGCGTGACATCGACCAGAAGCTGGGCTCGTCGGAAAAGATCGACCAGTGGTTCGAGGCCAAGACCCGAGGTCTCAACGATTGGCAGAAGGACGAGCTGAAGAAAACCTGGGGCACCCTGCAGCGGGTGCTGAGTTCACGCTCGCGCATGGAGCGCGTGGTCGAGGACATGGTGTTCGACTTCAGCCTGAAGCCGCGGCTGTCCAGCGAACGTGGCAACGCGATCCTGGTGGCGCGCAGCATTCTCGATGCCTGCAAATACTTCAGCCTGTTCCAGAAGACCCCGCTGAAGGGCAAGTGTGCCGTAGTGACCTCCTACAACCCGCAGGCACGCGATGTGTCGCTGGAGGAAATCGGCGCCAACACCGATACCGACAAGCAGCTCATCTACAACACCTATACCGACCTTCTGACGAACGTCGAGGCACAACCCGGCAAGAGCAAGACGGAGACCTACGAGGATCGCGCCAAGAAGCTTTTCGTGGAGCAGCCGGCAAACATGCGGCTGCTGATCGTGGTCGACAAACTGCTGACCGGTTTCGACGCGCCGCCATGCACGTACTTGTATATCGACAAGTCGATGCAGGATCACGGCCTGTTCCAGGCTATCTGTCGGACCAACCGGCTTGACGGTGACGACAAGGATTTTGGCTACATCGTCGACTACAAGGACCTGTTCAAGAAACTGGTGAACGAGAAGGGCACCGGGGCGCTGCAGGTCTATTCCTCCGAGCTGGATCACAGCGCCGGCGGTGCCGACCCTGACGTGCTGATGCAGGATCGTCTGGAGCAAGGGCGTGAGCGACTGGATGACGCGCTGGAGGCGCTGGACCTGCTGTGCGAGCCGGTGCCGCTGCCGCGAGCGGAGAAGGACTACATCCGCTACTTCTGCGGCAACACCGAAATCGCCAGTGACCTGAAGAAGCACGAGCCGCGTCGGGTGGCGTTGTACAAGGCGGCCGTGGCCTTGCTCCGGGCCTACGGCAATCTTGCCGATGATCTGGTGGGTGCGGGTTACGACGGCGGCGCGATCAAGCGCATCAAAGAGGGCGTGAAACGCTATACCGACCTGCGCGAGGTGATCCGCCGGGCCAGTGGCGAGACGCTGGATCTCAAGCCCTTTGAAGCAGACATGCGGCATCTGATCGACACCTATATCGAGGCTAGGGCGCCGCGGAAGATCTCTCCGTTCGATGATCTCGGGCTGCTGGATCTGATCACCCGCACCAGCATGGACGAAGCGATCAAGCAGCTGCCTGATGGCATCAAGAGCAGCAAGGATGCGGTGGCCGAAACCATCGAGAACAACGTACGCAGCAAGATCATTCAGGAGCATCTGAATAACCCGGCCTACTTCGAGAAAATGTCAGCGCTACTGGACGAGGTGATCAAGTTCCGCAAGGAGCAGGCCGACCGGTACGAGGAGTACCTGAAGAAGATCGCCGACCTGATCGGCAAGGTGCAGGCCGGCCATGCGGATGACACACCGGAGCCGCTCAAGCGCAGTGCGGGACTGCGGGCCATCTACGACAACCTTCGGTTGCCGCCGGCGCCTGTCACGGCATTGAATCTTCAGGATGAAGTAGGTCCGTTGCCGATGCCGGATCCGAAGCTGCGGCTCGCCGTGGCTATCGACGAGGCGGTAAAGCGGGAGCGGCATGCCGACTGGCGCGGAAATGCTGCCCGGGAAAATCACATCAAACGGGAGGCCCTGCTGCCCTTGCTCGGAAACGACGTGGCCGAGGTCGAGCGCATCTTCGACATCATCAAGCAGCAGTTGGAATATTGATCGGTATGCGAATCGACCTTGGCGGCATGAGCGTCGACGTGGTGCGCAAGGACATCAGGAACGTCCATCTAGGCGTTTACCCGCCCGACGGGAGGGTGCGCATTGCTGCGCCGGCGTGGATGGAGCTGGACACCATTCGCCTGTTTGCGATCAGCAGGCTGGCCTGGATCAGGCAGCAGCAGAAGAAGCTGCGTGCGCAGATGCGTGAAACGCCACGCGAGTACCTGGAGCGCGAGAGCCATTACGTATGGGGCTGTCGCTACCTGCTGCACATTATCGAGCGCGACGTTCCGCCTTCGATCGAGCTGGCGCATCGGCACCTCAAGCTGCAGGTTCGCCCAGGTACGGATGCGGCGAAACGGGAGGCTCTGCTGGCCGACTGGTACCGCGCCCAACTGAAGCAGGCCGTGCCGGCGCTGCTTGCCAAGTGGGAGCCGATCGTCGGCGTACACGTCGAACGCGTGTACGTGCAACACATGAAAACCAAGTGGGGAAGCTGCAACACCGCGGCGCGCAATATCCGGCTGAATACCGAACTGGCGAAGAAGCCGCCGGAATGCCTCGAATACATCGTGGTGCACGAACTGGTTCACTTGCGCGAGCCGACCCACAACGCGCATTTCGTGGGTCTGATGGATCGCTGGATGCCGCATTGGCGCGACTGTCGCGACATGCTGAACCGGTTGCCGGTGCGCAACGAGCATTGGGACTACTGAACGCGGTGGTGCATGGCCCCGTCCCGAAAGCAATATGGGTGTTCCGGTCCAGCTGGAGGCGCGTCTTGCGGTCGAGACTCGTTGTGCGAATGTTGCCGTCGCGGGTGTCGTGGCCCGCAGAGCTATCGGCCTGATAGCGGTTCTGATGCCATGGATGCGCCGCCGCACCCTGTGATGACGTCCTGAGCCAAGGCCGGCGAGGAGCGCTTCATCCGTGTCCAAAAGTGGTCTGGACGTCCAAACGGATCAGCTCCGCAAAATCATTTGCAATTGCTTTGTCGCAGCGCAACACTGCCCGGATTGCTTCCCCCACCACCACCCAAGAGAGCCGTGAATCCCAACGCCCCTGCGCCGCTTTCCGCGGACGCCCCCTGGATCGTGATGAAGTTCGGCGGCACCAGTGTCGCCACCCTGCCGCGCTGGCACAACATCCGCGAGCTGGTCGCCAGCCGCCGCGCCGAAGGCGCGCGCGTGTTGGTGGTCGTATCGGCGCTGACCGGCATCACCGATGCGCTGAAACAGCTGTGCGGCGAGGGCGACCAGGGCAAACGCAAGGCGGCGGCCGGCGCCATCGCGCAACGCCACCACGACCTGCTCGGCCACATGCGGTTGCCGCTGCCGGCCACGCTGGGCGCGCGCCTGGACGAGCTGACCGCGCTGGCGGCGGAAGGTCCGGCGCGGCTGGGCGAACTGGCGTGGACGGCCTTGGTACAGGCGCACGGCGAGCTGATGTCCAGCGCGCTGGGGGCGGCCTTCCTCAGCCACACCGGGCTGGCCACGCAATGGCTGGACGCGCGTGATTGCCTCGCCGCGGTGGCGCTGCCGAACCAGAACGAACGCACCAAGCTGCTCTCGGCGATGGTGGAGGCCAGGCCCGATCCGGCGCTCAACGCGCGCCTTGCCGCGCAGGGCGAGGTGTTCATCACCCAGGGTTTCATCGCGCGCGAAAGCGAGGGGCGCACGGTGCTGCTCGGGCGCGGCGGTTCGGACACTTCGGCCTCGTACTTCGGTGCCTTGCTCAAGGCGCAGCGGGTCGAGATCTGGACCGACGTCGCCGGCATGTTCACCGCCAATCCGCGCCAGGTGCCGGGCGCGCGCCTGCTGCAGAAGCTGGATTACGAGGAGGCGCAGGAAATCGCCTCCACCGGGGCCAAGGTGCTGCACCCGCGTTGCCTGTCGCCGCTGCGCGAACCGCGTGTGCCGCTGCTGGTGAAGGATACCAACCGCCCCGAGCTGGAGGGCACGGTGATCGGCCCGCAGGTGCGCGAACACGCGCCCAGCGTGAAGGCGATCAGTGCACGCAAGGGCATCACCCTGGTGTCGATGGAGTCGGTCGGCATGTGGCAGCAGGTCGGCTTCCTCGCCGACGTGTTCGCACACTTCAAACAGCACGGCCTGTCGGTGGACCTGATCGGTTCGGCCGAGACCAACGTCACCGTGTCGCTGGATCCCACCGAGAACCTGCTGGACTCCGACGCGATCGCCGCGCTGGCCGGTGACCTCGCCAAGGTGTGCCGGGTCAAGGTGATCGCGCCCTGCGCCGCGATCACCCTGGTCGGCCGCGGCATGCGCTCGATGCTGCACACGCTGTCCAGCGTGCTGGCCGAGTTCGACCAGTTGCGCGTGCACCTGATCTCGCAGTCGTCCAACAACCTCAACCTCACCTTCGTGGTGGACGAGGACGTGGTGGATGACCTGCTGCCGCACCTGCACGAGCTGCTGATCGCTGCGGGCGCGCTGCGCACCGACGACAACGTGCTGTTCGGCCCGAGCTGGCAGCAGTTGTACGGCAGCGGCGAGGCCGCGGTGTCGCAGGCGTGGTGGCGCGAGCCGGCCGAGCGCAGCCGGCTTCTCGCCATCGCCGCGGAGGCCACGCCGCGCTACGTCTATCACCTGCCCACCGTGCGCGAGCAGGCGCGCGCGCTGAAATCGCTGAGCACCGTGGATCGCCTGCACTATGCGGTGAAGGCCAACACGCATCCGGCGATCCTGCGCGCGCTGGCCGCGGAAGGTTTCGCGTTCGAATGCGTGTCGCCCGGCGAGCTGGAGGCGGTGTCGGCGGCGGTGCCGGCCGACGTGCCGCTGCTGTTCACGCCCAACTTCGCCTCGCGTGCGGATTTCGAGCGCGGCCTGGCCACGCGCGCCACCATCACGCTGGATGCGTTGCACCCGGTGGAGCACTGGGGCGAACTGTTTCGCGGTCGCGAGGTGGTGCTGCGCGTGGACCTCGGCCGTGGCCTCGGCCACCACGAGAAGGTACGCACCGGTGGCAGCGGCAGCAAGTTCGGCCTGCCGGTAGAGCAACTGGACGCTTTCCTGCGCCACGCCGACGCGCACGGCGTGGTGGTGCGCGGCCTGCACGCGCACCTCGGCTCGGGCGTGCTCGATGCGAAGCACTGGGGCGAGGTGTACAGCCAGCTCGCCAGCCTCGCCGAGCGTATCGGCAGCATCGCCTTCCTCAACATCGGCGGCGGCCTGGGCGTGCCCTCGCACCCGGGCGAGGCACAGCTGGACATCGCTGCACTGGACAAGGTGCTGCGCGAGGTCAAGGCCGCCTATCCGCACTACCGGCTTTGTTGGTAGC
>JAJZET010000043.1 GCA_021805685.1 Pseudomonadota bacterium | reverse complement strand
GCCGATGCCTGGCAGCGGCAAGCTCACCGGCGCTTCCCGCGGCTGCGTCGCCGCTCCGAACAGCGGACGCTGCGGCTCCACGCCAGCCACCGCCCAGCGCGCCCGGTGCCGATGGCCAGCCAGTCCGCGCAGCGTGCCGGCATCGGCCAGCCGCTCGCGTGCACGCGGGTCGAGTGCGGCCCGCTCGCACAGGTCGGCAATGTCGGCGAACGGTCGCAGCGCCCTCGCCTGCTCGATGCATCGTGCATCGTCCTCGGCCAATCCGCGCACCATGCGCAGGCCCATGCGCAGGGCGTGGCCGCCGCGCCGGTCCGGCTCCAGCGTGCAGTCCCAGTCGCTGTGGCGCACGTCGGCCGGCAGCACCGCCACGCCATGGCGGCGCACGTCCTGCAGCAGCTGGTCGGGGCTGTAGAAGCCCATCGGCTGGCTGTTGATCAGCGCACAGGCGAAGGCCGCCGGGTAGTGGCGCTTGAGCCAGCAGCTGGCATAGGTGAGCAGCGCGAAGCTGGCCGCGTGCGACTCCGGGAAGCCGTAGCTGCCGAAGCCCTTGATCTGCTCGAAGATGCGCGCCGCGAACTCGGCCGTGTAACCGCGCTCCAGCATGCCCCGGGTCAGCTTGTCGCGATGGTGCTCCAGCCCGCCGTGGCGCTTCCATGCGGCCATCGAACGCCGCAGTTCGTCCGACTCACCCGCCGTGTAACCGGCCGCCACCACCGCCAATTGCATCACCTGTTCCTGGAACAGCGGCACGCCGAGGGTGCGTTCGAACACCTCGCGCAACGCCTCCGAGGGATAGCTCACCGGCTCCTCGCCGGTGCGACGGCGCAGGTAGGGATGCACCATGTCGCCCTGGATCGGCCCCGGCCGCACGATCGCCACCTCGATCACCAGATCGTAGAAGTTGCGCGGCTGGAGCCGCGGCAGCATCGCCATCTGCGCCCGCGACTCGATCTGGAACACGCCGACGGTGTCGGCCCTGCCGATCATCGCGTAGGTGTCGGGATCCTCCGGCGGGATCGTCGCCAGCGTCAGCGCGCGGCCATGATGGTGCCCGACCAGTTCAAGGCAGCGGCGCAGGGCGCTCAGCATGCCCAGCGCCAGGATGTCGACCTTGAGCAGGCCCACCGCATCGAGGTCGTCCTTGTCCCACTGCACCACGGTGCGGCCTTCCATGCTGGCGTTCTCCACCGGCACCAGCTCGTGCAGCGGTTGCTCGGAGATCACGAAGCCGCCGGGGTGCTGCGACAGGTGGCGCGGGAAGCCGATCAGTTCGGCGGTGAGCACCAGCACCCGGTGCAGCAGCGGGCTGTCCGGGTCGAAGCCCTGCTCGCGCAGCTGCGCGGCGGGGGGCAGCGCGTCGTTCCAGTGCCCGAAGCAGCGTGCCAATGCATCCACCTGGTCGGGTGGTAGTCCCAGCACGCGGGCCACGTCGCGTACCGCGCCGGCGCCGTGGTAGGTGCTGGCCACCGCGGTGATCGCCGCACGGTGGCGGCCGTAGCGCGCGAACACATACTGGATCACTTCCTCACGCCGCTCGTGCTCGAAGTCGACGTCGATGTCCGGCGGCTCGTTGCGCTCCTTGGAGACGAAGCGCTCGAACAGCATGCCGATGCGGTCGGGATCGATCTCGGTGATGCCCAACGCGTAGCAGACCACCGAGTTAGCCGCGGAACCGCGCCCCTGGCAGAGGATGCCGCGGCTGCGGGCATGGCACACGATGTCGTGCACGGTGAGGAAGTAGCTCTCGTAGCCCAGCTCGGCGACCAGCGCCAGCTCCTTCTCGACCAGGGTGCGCGCCTTCGCCGGGATGCCGCCCGGCCAGCGCCAGTGCAAGCCTTGCTCCGTCAGCTGGCGCAACCACGAGGCCGGCGTCTGCCCGTCGGGCACCAGCTCGCGCGGGTACCGGTAGCGCAACTGGCCGAGGTCGAACGTACAGCGTTGGGCGATGCGCACCGACTCGGCCAGCAGCTCCGGCGGATACAGCTCGGCCAGCGCAGGCAGCGGCCGCAGGTGGCGCTCGCCATTGGGGAACAGCCGCGTGCCGGCCTCGGCCACGCTGGTGTGGTGCCGGATCGCCGTCATCACGTCCTGCAGCGCGCGGCGTCCGCGGGCATGCATGTGCACGTCGCCGGCGGCGACCAGCGGCAGCTGCAGCGCGCGGCCCAGCGTTTGCAGCTGCGCCAGCCGCCCCGCGTCGTCCGGGCCGCGGTGCAGTTCCGCCGCGATCCACAGCCGCTGCGGGAAGCGCGCGCGCAGCCACTCCCCTTCCCGCGCGTCGTGCGGGTCGTCCGGCAGCCACAGCGCGAGCAGGCCGTCGGTCGTGTGCGGAAAGTCTTCCCGCAGCAGTTGGTAGGCGCCCTTGGCCGCGCGCCGGCGCGCGTCGGTGATCAGCCGGCACAGCACTCGGTAGCCTTCGATCGCTTCCACCAGCAGCACCAGTTTCGGGCCGCCGTCGATCCGCACCTCGCTGCCCACGACCAGCGGCAGGCCCACCGCCTTCGCCGCCTGCCACGCGCGCACGATGCCGGCCAGCGTGCATTCGTCGGTGATCGCCAGCGCTTCGTAGCCGTGACGCTTCGCGCGCTCGAACAGCTCGTGCGCGCTCGAAGCCCCGCGCTGGAAGCTGAAGTTGGACAGGCAATGCAGCTCGGCGTAGCTCACGCGAACCAGCCGTGCAGCATGAAGCCGCCGCCGCCGACCGGGCGGAACACCCAGGCATCCTGCCCGTCCGCCAGCCGCGCGAGGTAGTAGTCGCGGCGCACGTCGCCGCCGTCCCACCAGCCGCTCTCGATGCGCTCGGGGCCAGCGAGGAGCCGAGGCATCGGTCCGCGCAGCGGCACGGGCTTCGCCAACAGCCAGCCGGGGCGCGGACCGTGCGCGACGTCCGTCGATACACCCTCGCGCCGCGTCGGCATGTCCGGCGGACTGAGCGAAGCGCACTCGGGGCGATGATCGGCATGTGCCTGCACGCCGTGCACGGCGTCTTCGCCCAGGCGCGCGCGCAGCCGTTCGCGCAATGACTCCCATGGCATTGCCTGCTGTGGCCGCGGGTCGAACAGCTCGCGATGCACCGGCACGAAGGGCGGTAGTTCGGCGGCACCAAGCGCGATCGCGCGGACCGGCGCCGGCAGTTGCACCTGCTCCAGCCGGCCGCGGGCGAGCTCGAACAGCAGCGCCGCATCGCGCTCGGGCGTGAGCAGGCCCACCGGCACCCGGGTACCGGCGCCACGGTCGTGTTCCAGCTGCAGCTCGAAGCGCTGCACGCCGCCGTCGCGTCCGGCCAGGAAGGCAGCGAGGTCCGCGGTCAGCCGCCTCAGCGGGAACAGCAGCGCCTGGGACGATTCGGCTTCATGGCCGAGCTCGATCCGCAGGTCGAAACGATCCGGCGGGCGGTAGCTTTCCAGCGCCAACTCGCGTTCGCCCAGCATCGCATCGAGGTGCAGCAGCAACTCGCGCGGAAAGCGACGCGCCAGGCCGTCGCGCGGCAACGCCCACACCTGGCGCAGCGTGCGCAGGCCCATGCGTGCGAAGGCGGTGGCCGCGTCCGGCGCGAAGCCTGCGCGCTGGATCGGCAGCTGCCCCAGTGCGCGGCGCATCGGCGCATCGCCTTCGATGGCCAGTCCGTCGTGCGCGTTGGCCAGTACGCGCGCGGCCACCGGGTTGGGCGCGGCGACGATGCGATGCCGGAAACCGAGCGCCGCCAGCTCTTCGCGCAGGCGCGCCTCGAAGCGCGGCCAGGGTCCGAACAAGCCCAGGCTGCCCTGGATCTCCAGCACCAGCGCCTGCGGGAGCTGCAGGCTGACCTGCGAGCTGTAGCCGTAGGCCCAGGCTGCAAGAAAACGGTGCCAGCGCCCCTCCTCCTCGGGTCGATAGGCGTCCGTCGCGAAGCCGCGGGCCAGCGCCTGCGCCGCGGTCAACACCATGCCGCGGCGCAGGCCCAGTGCCCGCGCCGCGGGATTGACCGCGTGGAGCATGCGTCGTTGCGACGAGCCGCCGACCAACGCACGGGGCGCGTGCGGATCCGCGCAGCGGCGTAGCACGCCGTCCAGCGCGAGGTGCGGCAACAGGATGCAGGCCCAGCGCACGGCTCATCCCGTCCGCGGGATCGGCTGTGCCGGCACCGCCCCGCCGCGGCACTTCAGCACGCGCCATTGTGCCGGCGCCGCGTCGATGGCGATGCGCAGCGCCGCCGGCGACGGATGGATGGCCACGGCCAGCGACCGCGTGGCGAATGCCAGCGTGCGCCCTGAGGCCGCTGCGACCTGCAGGCGGCGCAGCGCGCGGTCGTCGGCGCCCAGCGGCCAGCACAGCACGGCGCCGCAGCTGCCCGAGCGCAGGCACTGCTCGGTCGCCCACAAGGCATCGCGCGATGTCCCTGCGCGCACGACCTGCAAGCGGCCGAGATCCACCCCGGCCTGCCGCCACGCCGGCGCGAACGGCAGGTACGGCGGTGCGACCAGCACGATGCGCTCGCCCGCCTGCGACAGGCGCGCCAGGGTCGGCCACAGCAATTGCAGTTCGCCCACGCCGTCGGCCGGGATCAGCAGCTCGCTCAGCGCGGCCTCGGGCCAGCCGCCGCTGGGTAGCACCGCGTCCAGGCCGGCATGGCCGGTAGGCTGCGCCCCGGCCGGCGCCGCCGCGGGCCGACCACGCCAGACCCGCTGCGGCTGCAGCAGTGCATCGATCGCCACCACCGCGCCCATGTCACCCCCGGCGTACCAGGCCGCAGAACACGCCCTCGATGGCGAAGTCCTGGCCGCGCCGTACCTCGATCGGCGCGTAGGCTGGATTGCGCGGCAGCAGCCGGATCCCGCCCTTGCCGCGGGCCAGCCGCTTGATCGTCAGCTCGCCTTCGAGCCGGGCCACCACTAGCTGGCCGTCGCGGGCTTCCGGCGTGCGGTGCACGCCGACCAGGTCGCCATCGAGGATGCCGTCCCCGATCATCGAATCGCCCTGCACGCGCAAGAGATAGTCCGGCCGCGGAGAGAACAGTCGCGCGTCAAGCGACAGCGTATCGACCAGCCCGGCGTCGGCGCCGATCGGCGGGCCTGCCGCCACCCGCCCCAGCACCGGCACCTGCAGCAACGCGGTGCGCGAACCGGTCGGGCGAATGCCGCGCGCCTGCCCGGGTACCACCTCGATCAGCCCCGCCTCGGCCAGCGCCAGCACGTGCTTGCGCGCTGCCCCGCGCGAGGCCAGGCCGCCGGCCTCGGCGATCTCGGCAAGGGACGGTGGCTGCCCGTGCTCCGTCACCCGCTCGCGGATGAAGGTGAGGATGGCGGCGCGGCGCGAACTGAGGTCGGACATGGAGTACATTTGTACTCCACCAGCTTCGGCTTGGCTATACCCGGGACGAGAGGGATGGGCCATCGGCGACAGCCGCTGGAACCTGCCCACCAGAATAGACGGCCAGCTTGATAAGCATGCCCTGACATCAGAAGGCCCTCGTCACGCGTGGCCGCTCGTTCCTGGCGCGTCAGGCGCCGTGTGAAGCATGGCCTTGCGAAGCGTCTGTCGTCCCGGCTCATACCCCGGAGCCGATTGTCCTGCGCGATGCGCGATTCACGCGCGGGTCGAATCCGACGATGCCGCGGGAGGACGTACCGCGACAGTCACGTGGGCGAGCGCCTCATGGGAGGCCGCGTTGCCCGAGCACGGCACTGCGCAGCACGCCCGCCCACGGTCGAGGTGCATGTGCAGTCGGATACTTGCTGTAAAGGCACTGCTATCGGATAGTCCAAGGCATTACCGACTCAACCAGCGACCTCATGCCGTCTGCGTCAGCCCTCACAAGCCTGTCATCCCGGATCGATCCAGAACCTGATTGGTCAATGCGCGAGGGCATCGGCTCCAGCAGGACCGAGGCATGAACACAAAGCGGAGCGGCAAACCGGCAGCCCATGCCACCAAGGCTGCCCAGGAACGCCTGCAGATGGCCGACATCGCGCGCCTCGCGGGAGTCGCCACCTCCACCGTCTCGCGCGCGCTCAAGGGCAGCCCCCTGGTCAACGACGCAACCCGCACGCGCATCACCGAACTGGCGCGCAAGTACAACTACACCATCAACCGCAACGCGACCGACCTGCGCTCGGGCACCAACCACACCATCGCGGTCGTCGTGCCGTATGAAGAAAACCGCCGGCAGAACTTCTCCGACCCCTTCCTCCACGGCATGATCGGTGCGCTGGCGGATGAACTGACCGAGCGTGGCTACGAAATGCTGCTGGTCCGGCTGGATGCGGAGCGATTGGACTCGGTGGCCCCGCTGGTGGACGGCGGGCGGGCAGCCGGCGTGATCCTGATCGGTCAATGGCACCAGCACGATCAGCTGAACGCGATGGCAGACCGGGGCCTGCCCCTCGTGGTGTGGGGTGCCGCATTGCCGGACCAGCGTTATTGCTGCGTCGGTGGGCGCAACGTCGAGGGTGGTCGGCTGGTCGGCGAACACCTGCTTCAGCAGGGCTGTCGTCGCATCGCCTTCCTTGGCGATCGTGCATTGCCCGAGGTTGCGCAGCGTTACCGTGGTTTCATGGCGGCCATGCGCAGGCATGGCCTGCGGCATGATCCCGAGTTGCGCATCACCAGCCCCTTTC
>JAJZET010000232.1 GCA_021805685.1 Pseudomonadota bacterium | reverse complement strand
CCACCAGCAGTACCGCTGCCAGCGCGCCGGCGAGGCGCGTCTTGCCGATAGTCGACTTCATCTTCTTTCCACCCCGTTCGGAACGAAACCGGCGCCCACGACGCGAGCGCATCAACGCCCGATGCTAGCGCCTCGCGGGCGCGCGCACCCCTGCCAAAGGTTGATGCGGCGAATCGCGGGAAGTCGGCACATTCGGGGGTGGATGGCCGCAGGCGCCCGGCGCCGCGGCCGATGCTGCGGCAATGCCGCCACCCGGGTGCCCGAAAAGCTCAACTCGGCCTCGCCCTTGCAGAGGTATGTCACCCCGCAGTTGTCGCTGCCGAAATGGAAAGGGATCCAGGGCTTGCCGGTGGCTCAGGTCTCCTAAGGTGGGTCGGTGGGCCGGTCAGGTCCATGACTTCCCTGGAATACATGCCGGGCCTGATCGTGGCGAACCTGCCGCCGGGCGCGGGCGTGCCCTAGTGGGCTGGTCCGCGGCACGAAGAGGACGGTGCGCCGGATTCGTGTAGGATTTTTCCCTCGTCTCCGCGGCAAGGGATCGGCGACATGCCCATAAAGCTCAAGGTGATCGGCAGCTACCTTTCGCCCTACGTGCGCAAGGTGCTGGCCTGCCTGGAACTGAAGGAGCTGGACTACGAGGTCGACCCGATGCCGCCGTTCATGGGCAACGAGGCTTTCGCCCGCATCAGTCCGCTCCGGCGCGTGCCGGTGCTGATCGACGACGGGCTGGTGGTGAACGACTCCTCGGTGATCTGCCAGTACCTGGAAGACAGGTACCCGATGCCCTCGCTCTACCCGCGCGACATCGCCGAGCGCGCCCGCGCTCGCTGGCTGGAGGAGTACGCCGACACGCGGCTGGCCGATGGCCTGGTCTGGCGGCTGTTCTACCAGCGTTCGATCCGCCGCCGCGTGTTCAACGAGCCGCCGGACGAGGGCGTGATCACCCAGGCGCTGGAAGTGGAGATCCCCGCGGCCGTCGATTACCTGGAAACCCAGCTGCCGGAGGACGGCTTCATCTTCGGTGCCTTGTCGATCGCCGACCTCAGCATCGCCAGCTACTTCCGCACCGCCTTCTTTGCACGCTACGCGATCGACGCGGAGCGCTGGCCGCGTACCGCCGCGCTGGTCGGTTGCGTGCAGGCCCTGCCTGCGATGCAGAAGCTGGCCCGCCTGGAAGACTGCATGCTGCGGCTGCCGCTGGCCGAACAGCGCGCGGCATTGATTGCCGCCGGCGCGCCGCTCAGCAGCGAGACGATGGGCACCAGCGCGCCGAGGCCGGTGCTGCCGCGCGCTTCGTGATCGGCGTCAGGCCCGCCGCGCCATCAGCTCCGCCAGCCAGTCCACGAACACGCGCAGCCGTGCCGGCAGTTGCCGCTGCGGCGCGTACAGCACATGCACCGGCAGCGACGGCGGCGGCGCGTCGGGCAGGATCTCGCGCAGCGTGCCCTTGGCCAGCGCGTCGGCGAGACGGTAGCGCGGGAACTGCGCGAT
This sequence comes from Pseudomonadota bacterium, assembly GCA_021805685.1. Lineage (GTDB taxonomy): Bacteria > Pseudomonadota > Gammaproteobacteria > Xanthomonadales > Rhodanobacteraceae > Rhodanobacter_A. The sequence continues at coordinate 5,267 of JAJZET010000232.1, read as the reverse complement.
GCCCAGCCCCGCCTCGCAACAGGCGAGGTAGGCATCCACACCGCTGACGGTGACACGCGCCGGCAGACTCACCTCGCGGCGACGGCGATGCACCACGAACTCCAGCGAGGGCTCCGGCCGCCGGGTGGTGGGCGAAGCCCAGTTCACCGCCAGATGCCCCTGCTGCAGTTCCGCCAGCGTGGCCGGGCTGCCATGCCGCCGCAGATAGGCCGCGCTGGCCACGGTGACCTGTGCCAGCGTGGCCACGCGCCGCCCCATCAAACCCGAATCCGGCAGCTCGCCCACGCGCAGCACGCAGTCCACGCCTTCGCGCAGCAGGTCCACGAAGCGGTCGCTGCTGCCGATCTCCAGCTCGATCTGCGGGAAGCGCGCGCAGAACTCCGGCAGCGCCGGTATCACCAGCATCCGCGCCAGGGTGGCCGGCAGGTCGATGCGCAGACGTCCCTGCGGCTTCAGCGCCGCATCGCGGAAGTCCGCTTCCACCTCGTCCAGGTCGGCCAGCAGGCGCACGCAATGCCCGTAGTAGGCCTGGCCGTCGCGGGTGACGCGCTGGCAGCGCGTGGTCCGCTGCAGCAGTTGCGCGCCCAGCCGCGTCTCGAGCCTCTTGATTGCGTGGGTCACGGTGGCGCGCGGCAGACCGAGGTCGTTGGCCGCGGCAGTGAAGCTGCCCAGCTCGACGATCCGCGCATACAGCCGCATGGTATCCAGGCGATCCATGATTGTTGACGCCGCTTGAATGGTGATACTGATTATTGAGTATTTATCCGACAACGACCATGCCGCACGATGGCGACATCTTCAATCAGACCCACCACGGAGCACACCGCATGCAAACCCGCATCCTCGGCAACAACGGCCCCCGGGTTTCCGCCCTGGGCCTCGGCTGCATGGGCATGAGCGACTTCTACGGCGGCCGCGACGATGCCGAATCCATCGCCACTATCCAGCACGCACTGGATCGCGGCGTGAGCCTGCTCGACACCGCCGACATGTACGGCCCGCACGTCAACGAGGAACTGGTGGGCAAGGCGATCAAGGGACGCCGCGAGCAGGCCTTCATCGCCACCAAGTTCGGCATCGTGCGCGATCCGGCGAACCCGGTCGCACGCGGCGTCAACGGCCGCCCGGAATACGTGCGCGCCGCCTGCGAAGGCAGCCTGAAGCGGCTCGGCATCGAGACCATCGACCTGTACTACCAGCACCGCGTGGATCCGAACGTGCCGATCGAGGAGACCGTGGGCGCGATGGCCGAGCTGGTACGGGCCGGCAAGGTACGCCATCTCGGCTTGTCCGAAGCCTCCTCCGCCACGCTGGAGCGCGCCAGCAAGGTGCACCCGATCGCCGCGCTGCAGAGCGAGTACTCGCTGTGGACGCGCGACCCCGAGCACAACGGCGTGCTGGACGCCTGCCGCCGGCTGGGCATCGCCTTCGTCGCGTACTCGCCGCTGGGCCGCGGCTTCCTCACCGGCGCGATCCGCTCGCCCGACGATTTCGAGGCCGACGACTACCGCCGCTCCAGCCCGCGTTTCCAGGGCGACAACTTCGCGCGCAACCTGGCGCTGGTGGACAAGGTGCATGCCATCGCCGCGGACAAGGGCTGCTCGCCCGCGCAGCTCGCGCTGGCCTGGGTGCTGGCGCAGGGCGAGGACGTGCTGGCGATCCCCGGCACCAAGAAGCGCTCGCGGCTGGACGAGAACCTCGGCGCACTGGACGTGGCGTTGACGAAGCAGGAGCTGGCCGTCATCGATGCGGTTTTCCCGCCCGATGCCGTGGCCGGCGAGCGCTACGCCGCGGCGAGCATGGCGCACGTCAATCGTTGAGCAGGATCAGTCACCGTGCTTCATCCTTGGGAAACTGACTGACGGGAAGACTCCCACCCGTTCGTGCTGGGCGTGGCTTGCGTGGGCAAGCGGAGTCGAAGCGCCGCCAAGGCACCCTTCGACTTCGGCCTGCGGCCTACGCTCAGGGCGAACGGGGTTGGTCGATGGTGCAAGCCAGGCCTTCCCCCTCTTCTTCACCCCTCAAGACCGGGCCATCCATTGCCCGTTCCAACGTCCGCAAACGGGAGAGGGACTTCATAGGCATCAAGGCATGGCGTAGCTGTTGTTGGAACGGTCCGCGTCCGGCAGCTTGTGCCCGGGATCGAGCTCCAGCTTAGCGATGCGCCGGGTCGTGGGCAGGGTCACCTTGGGCGTGCCGCTGAAGCGCCAGGTTTCCACCGGCAGGCGGATGTCGCGGTGCGTGCCGTCGGCGAAGTCCACCCGCAGCGTGGCCGGCATCACCAGCTTCTGCCGGCTGACCAGGTTCACCACCACGCCCTTGGCCGGATCGTTGTCCACGTAGCTGGCGCCGGTGATGCCCATGTCGAGCTGCCAGTTGTGGAAGTACCAGCCGCGCCACCACCACGACAGGTCCTCGCCCGCCGCGCTGTCCATGAAGCGGAAGAAATCCGAGGGCGTGGGATGATGGTAGGCCCAGGTGCGGATGTAGGCGCGGAACGCGGGATCGAAACGGTCGAGGCCGAGGATCTGCTCGCGCAGCAGGATCAGGCCCAGCGCGCCCTTGAAGTAGCTCACCGGGTGGCGGTACTTCTCGCTGATCGAGTCGGCATGCGCCATCAGCGTGGGCGCATCGCGGTCGGCCAGCAACGGCAGGATGTCATCGACCGGATTGCCGCCCTGCGGCGCGTATTCGGCATCGCGCTTGGGCCCGTATTCACCGTGGTTGAAGGCATCCGACGCGTAGACGTCGATGAAGGTGTTGAAGCCCTCGTCCATGAACGCATGGCGGCGCTCGTTGGAGCCCACGATCATCGGGAACCAGCTGTGGCCGATCTCGTGCGCGGAGATCCAGAACAGCTCTTTGCCGCTGTCGGTGTAGCCGTCGAACACGATGCCGGGGTATTCCATGCCGGCACCGTGGCCGCCAAGGTTGATCGCATTCGGCCAGGGATAGGGATACCACTTCGAGGAGAAATGCTCGACGGCCCCCTTGATGTACTCGGTGGAACGGTTCCACTTGTCGGCGCCCACGCCCTCGACCGGGTAGATCGACATGGCCATCGCGTGCTTGCCGCCGGGCAGGTTGATGCGCGCGGCATCCCACACGAAGGCAGGCGACGCGGCGAAGGCCACGTCGCGCGTGTGCTCCATGTGGAAGCGCCAGGTCAGCGTGCCACTGTGGGTAGGACGGCTCGCGGGATCGTCCACCTCGCCCGGCTTGCGGATGTACACGGTGCGGTCGCTCTTCGCGGCCTCGGCCAGGCGTCGGCGTTCGGTGGCGGTGAGCACTTGCCCCGGGTTCATCAGCTGGCCGGAGCCTTCCACCAGGTAGTTCCACGGCACCGTCACGGCGTAGTCGATGGTGCCGTATTCGAGGTAGAACTCCTGGCCGAGGTAGGGCAGCGTGTCCCAGCCGCGCAGGTCGTCGTACACCGCCATGCGCGGGAACCACTGCGCGATCTCGTAGATGTCGCCGTTCTTGGTCGGCGTGACCGCGGTGCGGCCGCCCCAGACACCGGGCACGGTGTAGTGGTAGCGGATGCGCAGCTTCAGCTGGCCGCCCCTGGCCTTGAGCGCGGTGGGCAGGTCCACCCGCATGCGCGTGTCGTCCACCAGGTAGTGAACCGGCCGGCCGTCCACTTCCACTGCGTCGAGCTGGTAGCCGTCGGTGGACTGGCCCGGCTTGCTCGGCCACGGCGAGGTGATCGTGCCGCGCGAATCGGGCTTGTAGATGTTCTGGTCGAGCTGCACCCATACCGCGTCCAGCGCGTCGGGACTGTTGTTGGTGTAGGTGATGGTCTCGTCGCCCGACAGGCCGTGCGTGGCCGGGTCGATGCGCGCCTTGATGGCGTAGTCGGCGCGGTTCTGCCAGAACGCGGGGCCAGGCTTGCCGGCGCCGTCGCGGAAGGCGTTGACGGGCCGCGGCAGGGACAGCGGCGCGAACAGCGCCTGCGGATCGAACGGGGAAGCGGCCTTGCCCTGCGCATGGGCCGGCGCGCATACGGCGGCGACGAGCAGGGCGGCACAAGCCGGAAGGGAGTTCTTCATCGTGGGGATCGGTCGTGGGGACCACCCCACTATAGGGAATGCAGGCCGCGCGGACGGATAGGTCGAAAGTCACCGTTAGACTAGGCGCATGAGCAGCCCCGACCAGTCCCAACTCGGCAAGGCCACGGTCTACGCCGACCGCTACGACCCAAGCCTGTTGTTTCCCATCCCCCGCGCGGCCAAGCGCGCTGAAATCGGCGTGGGCGAGCCCCTGCCCTTCCTCGGCACCGACATCTGGAACGCCTACGAGCTGTCGTGGCTGGACCGCCACGGCAAACCGCACGTGGCAGTAGCCGAGTTCCGCGTGCCGGCCAGCTCGCCGAACATCATCGAATCCAAGTCGTTCAAGCTTTACCTGAACGGCTTTGCGCAGGAACCGCTGGACAGCGCGGACGCGCTGCAGATGCTGCTGCGGAAAGACCTCGGCGCCGCCGCCGGCGCCGAGGTGGGCGTGACCCTGCACCCCGCACGCACCGCCGCGCATGCGTTCGCCGATCTCGCCGGCGAATCCATCGACGGCCTGCCGGTGGCGATCGACGACTACGGCCCGCCCAAGGCCGATTACCTGCGCGCCGACGCCAGCGCCGCGGTGGCCGAGGAGATCCTGGTTTCCGACCTGCTGCGCTCCAACTGCCCGGTCACCGGCCAGCCCGACTGGGGCAGCGTGCAGATCGCCTACCGAGGTGCACCCATCGACCGCGAAGGGCTGCTGCGCTACCTGGTCTCCTTCCGCACCCACACCGAGTTCCACGAACAGTGCGTGGAACGCATCTACATGGACGTGATGGCGCGTTGCGCGCCCGAGCGGCTCAGCGTGTACGCGCGCTACACCCGTCGCGGCGGGCTGGACATCAACCCGTTCCGCAGCAGTGTGCCGGCCACGCCGGACAACCGGCGTGGCGCACGGCAATAGCCGTCGCTGATTCGCGGTTCACACCCCACCCGCTAGCCTCGACGACACTCGCCTGCGGCGGCATGGCCGCCATCACCTGGGTCGCGCCATGCACCGCCTCGTCCAATCGTTCGCCCTGTGTTGCGCCATCGCCTTGCTGGGCGGCTGCCACCGGCATGACGACACGGCTGCCGCACCGCACACGTCGCCGCCGGCCAAGGCAAAAAGCAGCAAGCCGACCGCCAAGCCTGCATCTGCGGCCACCACGGCACCCGCCCACGCCGCCAGCGCGGCGAAGCCCGCCGCCGCGGGCGATGACGCTTTCC
>JAJZET010000242.1 GCA_021805685.1 Pseudomonadota bacterium | reverse complement strand
GGTGGCGCTGGCGGAAACGCTGGGTAGCACCGCTGCCATGCTCACGCTCGATCCCGCACGGTTCCGCGCGGTGGGCTTGGAGATCAACGCCAACCACGTGCGCGGCGTGCGCGAGGGCATGGTCACCGGCACCGCGAAGGCGCTGCATCTCGGCCGCAGCACCCAAGTCTGGGAAATCCGCATCGAGGACGAACGCCAGAAACTGGTGTGCATGTCGCGCATCACCATGGCGGTGGTGCCGGCCGAGGCGGTGGCGTCGCGTTGAACGCCGCCCCCTACGCTAGCCTCACGCCCGATCTGGTGCTCGACGCCGTGGGTGCGTGCGGCCTATGGCCGGACGGCCGCCTGCTCGCACTCAACAGCTACGAGAACCGCGTATGGCAGGTCGGCATCGAGGATGCACCGCCGGTGATCGCGAAGTTCTACCGGCCCGGCCGCTGGAGCGATGTGGCCATCCTCGAGGAGCACGCCTTCGCGCAGGAGCTGGCCGACGATGACGTGCCGATGGTTGCGCCGCTGGTGTTCGAGGGCCGCAGCCTGCTGCACCACGGCGGCTTCCGCTACGCGCTGGCGCCGCGGCACGGCGGCCGCGCGCCGGCGCTGGAATCGCGCGAACAGTTGGAGTGGCTTGGCCGCCTGCTCGCGCGCCTGCACGCGGTGGGCACACGACAGCCGTTCGCGCACCGCGGCACGCTGGATCGCCTGACGATGATCGCGCAGCCGATGCAGGCCGTGCTCGCTTCGTCCCTGCTGCCGGCACACCTGCACGGCGGCTACCGCAACGCGGCGCATCGGCTGGATGCGGCCGTCGCCGCGCGCCTCGACGCCGTCGGCCCCGTGCGTAGCCTGCGCCTGCACGGCGACTGCCATCCCGGCAACATCCTGTGGACCGACGCCGGCCCGCACTTCGTCGACCTCGACGACGCGCGCATGGGCCCGGCGGTGCAGGACCTGTGGATGCTCGCCAGCGACGACGCGGCGATGCAGGCGCTGCTGGACGGCTACGCCCAGCTACGCGACTTCGACCACGCGGAACTCGCGCTGGTGCCCGCGCTGCGTGCGATGCGCCAGCTGCACTATGCCGGCTGGATCGCCCAGCGCTGGCACGATCCCGCCTTCCCCGCCGCGTTCCCGTTCGCGGCCGAGGCGCGCTGGTGGGACGAGCACATCGCCGACCTGCACGAGCTGGCCGACGCGCTGGAGTGACCGACCGCGCGAATGACGGCGCGCATGTCGCGCCGATAACCTAAGCTTCCGTTTTCCCCAGCGAGACCACCGCGTGCGCACCATCCTGTTCCGCCTGATCGGCATCTTCGAAGTGGCCGGCGGCTGCTACGGCATGATCCTGATGCTCTACCGCCTGCTGCCGTTCCGCGCGGGTGACGGCGTGCTCGCGCTGATCGGGCTGGCCCTGTATGCCTTCGTGCTGGTGTCGGGCGTGCTGCTGCTGGAGAACGACGCGCGCGGCGTGCGCTGGTCGAGCTGGGCGCAGCTGCTGCAACTGCCGTTGATCGCCACGCCGCTGTTTACCTACGCCCTGTACTGCGGCGGCTACGTCAACGTGTTCGCCACGCTGCACCTGCCGCCGCACCTGGAGCTGGCATGGCACTTCGGCTGGCAGGCTTTCAGGCTCGCCGTCGGCGAGCGGGTCGCCGCGCACCTTGGCATCAACCTGCTGGCGCTGCTGTCGTGGCTGGTGCTGAAGCTGCGTTGAGCCTGGCCAGGCGGGCGATTTAGGCAAACACGATGCTGGCGATGGCGCCGTTGGTGTCGGCGCGGGGACGCATCGACACCTCCCAGCCGTACAGCTCGCACAGCCGGCGCACGATGGCGAGCCCCAGGCCCGCGCCGCTGCCGCCGGCGCCCTCGCCACGCACGCCGCGCTGGAACAGGCGCTCGGCGTCCTCCGGCTTGATGCCGGGGCCGGTGTCGATGACCTCGATGCGGCCCGCACCCACTTCCACGCGCACCGTGCCCTCCAGCGTGTACTTGATCGCGTTGCCGATCAGGTTGGTCAACGCCACCGACAGCACCGAGGCCGGTGCGTTGACGCTAAGCGGCTCGCGCGCCTCCAACTCGATTTCCAGCGGCTTGCCGCGCACCTGCGGGCGCTGGCTCTCGATCACGTCGGCGGCGACCTTGGCCACCTCGGTGGTTTCGCCGCGGGTAGGGCCGCGCCGCTCGGCGCGCGACAGCAGCAGCAAGGCTTCGATCAGCTCGGTGGCCTGGCGCGAGGCGCGCTCGATGCGCTTCAGGCGCTCGGCCAGCTTGGGCGTGAGGTCCGGCGACCCCTGCAGCAGTTCGGTGGTGCTGGCGATCACCGCCAGCGGCGTGCGCAGCTCATGGCTGACGTCGGAATTGAACTCGCGGTCGCGCTCCACCATCGCGGTGAGCCGCGCCGAATAGTCGTCCAGCGCCTGCGCCAGCTCGCCCACCTCGTCGTCGGCGAAATGCTGCGCCAGCGGCTCGGCCTTGCCGGCCTTGCGGAAATCGCGGATGCGCTGTGCCAGCGACGTCACCGGCTTGAGCACCTTGCGCGAGAGCCACAGGCCGATCGCCAGCGAGAGTAACCCGAATACGAATACCGCAACGATGACACTGGTCAGCAATTGGCGCCGACCCAGCTCTTCGCGCGACACGTCATAACGCAGAAAGTTGACGAGGCCGTCCTTACGCTCAACAGCCAGCTTGTAATGTCGGATACGACCTGAAGGGTCCGTCTCCACAATATCGTGCACGCCACTGCCGAGGTCCTGCCAAGCAAGTGGCGCTTTGTAAATTGTGCGATCGCTCCAAGTCCACGCCTTGAGCATGTCGAACTTTGGCGGCTGATTCGGATTTTCGTGCACCTGCTTGTTGAGGTTGTTCACCTCATCTTGCAGGGTATCGTTGACCAGCTGATCCTCCACCTTGGCACGCACATACAGCGAAGCCACGGCAAACAGTACGCTGAGGCCGAAGCCGAACAGCGCGAAGGAGAGGACGAGGCGGAAGCGGAGCTTGCGGCGGGACTGCATCAGGCCTGGACTGCCTCGGGCTCGACCATGCGGTAGCCGATGCCGTGCCGCGTGTGGATCAGCGGCTTGTCGAAGGGCTTGTCGATGGCCGCGCGCAGGCCATGGATGTGCACGCGCAGGGAGTCGGAATCGGGCAGCTCCTCGCCCCACACCTTCTGCTCCAGGTCCTGCCGCGTCACCACCGAGGGGCTGGCTTCCATCAGCGCCTGCAGCAGCTTGAGGCCAATCGGATTGAGCTGGATCGCCTTGCCGGCGCGGCTCACCGTGAGCGTATCGAGGTTGAAGGTGAGGTCGGCCACCTTGAGCACGCGGCTCTGCGGCCCCTTGCCGCGGCGTGCCAGCACTTCCAGGCGCGCGGCGAGCTCCTGCAGCGCGAAGGGCTTGGTCATGTAGTCGTCGGCGCCGGACTCGAAACCGGTGAGCTTCTGCTCCAGCGCATCGCGCGCGGTGAGCATCAGGATCGGCGTCTGCTTGTGCGCCTCGTGGCGCAGCTTCTTCGCCACCTCCAGGCCGTCCATGCCGGGCAGCGTGAGGTCGAGCACGATCACGTCGAAGTCGTGCACCACCGCCAGGTGCAACCCGGTGACGCCGTCGCCGGCGAAGTCCACCACGTGGCCGCGGTCTTCCAGATAGTCGCCGATGTTGGTCGCGATATCGCTGTTGTCTTCGATCACCAGTACGCGCATGCGTCGCTCCGCCATGCCGCCGGCAACACGGGCCGGCGTGCCGGCAAGCTTAACATTCGCTCTGCGCGAAACCCGTGGCAAACCCGCTGCGGCCTGAATGCCAAAAAAGAAAACCCGGATGCATCGGCTGCTCGCCGCCACATCCGGGCACAGGCTCGTCCCGTTACCGCCGGCCACCGCTGCGAACCATTCGGTACGCATCGGGCAGCGACAGTGCGTTCGTTATAGAGGTCCGCAAGTTACGTTGCGGTTAATCGCATGTAGCGCTTACGGTGCGCTGGCGCGACGACGGCGTGCGACAGGGGCATCGCACACCTGCGCCTCGAGCAGCTCGACGATGGCGCCGGCCACGTCCACGCCGGTGGCCGCCTCGATACCCTCCAGACCGGGCGAGGCGTTCACTTCCAGCACCAGCGGGCCGCGCTCCGAACGCAGCAGGTCGACGCCGGCGACGCCCAGCCCCAACGCGGCCGCCGCGCGTACGGCGATCTGCTTTTCCGCGGCGCTGGGCTTGATCTGCACCGCGCTGCCGCCGCGATGCAGGTTGGCGCGGAAATCGCCGGGACTGGCTTCGCGCTGCATCGCCGCCACCACCTTTCCGCCGACCACGAAGCAGCGCAGGTCGCAGCCCTTGGCCTCCGCGATGAACTCCTGCACCAGGAAGTTGGCGTACAGGCCGCGGAACGCCTCGATCACGCTCTGCGAAGCGCTGCGCTTCTCCGCCAGCACCACGCCGGTGCCCTGGCTGCCTTCGTTGAGCTTGATGACGTGCGGCGGCTCGCCCAGCATCGCGAGCAGGTCTTCGGTGTCGTCGGGGTTGTCGCCGAACACCGTGACCGGCATCGCGATGCCCTGCGCGGCGAGGATCTGCAGGCTGCGCAGCTTGTCGCGCGCGCGCAGCACCGCATCGGAGGAGTTGGGCGTGTACACGCCCATCATCTCCAGCTGGCGCAGCACCGCGGTGCCGTAGAACGTGCTTTGCGTGCCGATGCGCGGGATCGCCGCATCGAGGTCGCGCACCGGTTTGCCCTTGTAGCGGATCGCCACGCCGTCCGGCGCGATGCGCACGTAGCAGCGCAGCGGATCGAGCACGCGCACCACGTGGCCGCGCGCACGCGCCGCGTCCACCAGCCGCTGGGTCGAGTACAACCGCGCGTTGCGCGAGAGGATGGCGATCTTCATGGGTGATCCATGGCCGGGGCCGGCCATCGTGGCTGGGTGTAGGCGCGTGCCGGGTCGACCACGAAACGCCCTTGCATGGCGCTGCGGCCGAGCAGCATGGGAAACAGCATGTGCCGCCGGTCGGTCAGGTTGATGTCGGCCTCGAAGCACTGGCCGGCCAGCAGGATCTCGCTGCGGATGAACCAGCGTTCGGTGCGGCGTCCGCCGGTGTCGGTGACCATGCGCCGGTCCAGCGCCGGCGCCTCGCAGGCCACCGCATCCGCCGCATGGCGCCCGGCGCGCACGGTGAAACGCAGCCACACCGCACCATCGCGCAGGAAGCTCTCCAGGGTCTCCACATGCAGGGCGCTGCTGCGTGCACCGGTGTCGAGCTTGGCCTTGAGCCGGGCGATGCCGAACTGCGGCAACGCCACGCGCTCGCGCCAGCCCAGCGCGATCAGACTCGGATTGGCCGGATCGCTCATCGTGGGGACGCGCTCGCTGGTGTGGCGTTGGGGTTGGCCGGCGCGCTACGCGGGGAATGGAGCGGGTGAAGGGAATCGAACCCTCGTCAGTAGCTTGGGAAGCTACAGCTCTACCATTGAGCTACACCCGCGCGTCGGCTGGTGGATGGTAACCGGGAAGCGGCGCGGTGGGAATTGCCGGCTAGGCGCCCGCGCATGAACCATCGCCGGCTGCCGGATATCCGCCGGCTGAACCGCCGGCGCCCCTGCCGCCGAAACTAAGGCGGCCCTAATCCACGGCATGCGCATAATCGGGCCGTCAACGCACGTCGCGCAGCGTGCGTGAGGCCGGCACGGCGTCAGGCCATGGCGGTCCGGATTGCGCAGGAACCGGGAGAGTCCGATGCGTGTGACCAACGTTCTGCGTGCCTGCTGGCGGCCGCTGACCGCATTGCTGCTGTGCACCGTGGCCGCGATGGTCCAGGCGCAATCGACCGACGACAGCGCGCCGCCGGATCGCGTGGCGCGGCTCTCCTACATCTCTGGCGATCTCGGCCTGCTGCCAGCCGGCGCACAGCACTGGAGCAGCGCCGACCTCAACCGCCCGCTGACCACCGGCGACCGCCTCTCCACCGGCGACGGCGCGCGCGCCGAACTGGAGCTGGGCGGCGCCAGCCTGCGCATGGCCGGCAACACCGACTTCGGCATGCTCAACCTCAACGACAACATCGCGCAGGTCGAACTGACCCAGGGCACGCTGAACCTCAGCGTGCGCCGGATGGAGCAGGGCCAGAGCTACGAGATCGACACGCCCACCCTGGCGCTGGTGGTGAAGCAGCCCGGCACCTATCGCATCGACGTGGACCACGGTGGCTCCGGCACGCGCGTTACCGTGTTCGGCGGCCAGGCCACGGTGTACGGCCAGGACAACGCACAGCGCGACGTGTTCGCCGGGCGCAGTTACCAGTTCGACGACTCCTCGCTGGCGGCACTGACAATCAGCGACTACGTCCGTGGCGATGCGTTCGACGCGTGGTGCGAACGGCGCGACCGGCGCTTCGCGCATTCCGACGCCACCCGCTACGTATCTTCCGAAGTGGTGGGCTACCAGGACCTCGATGAATACGGCAACTGGCAGGACTCGCCCGAATACGGCGCCGTCTGGTACCCCAGCCAGGTGCCGGTCGGCTGGGCGCCGTACCGCGACGGCCATTGGGCCTGGATCGCCCCCTGGGGCTGGACCTGGGTGGATGACACGCCGTGGGGGTTCGCGCCCTATCACTACGGCCGCTGGGCGTTCATCGGTAGCCGCTGGGGCTGGATTCCGGGGCCGCGCATCGCGCGCCCGGTGTACGCGCCGGCGCTGGTGGCCTTCGTGGGCGGTGGCGGTTGGAGCGTCTCCATCGGCATCGGCAGCGCCCCGGTGGGCTGGTTTCCGCTGGGCCCGGGCGAG